>JAKBRD010000049.1 GCA_021834865.1 Microcaldota archaeon
TCAACATAGAATTCAACTTTATAAAGAAAAACAGTGCGCTTGAAGTTCGCAGGAGCGCAAGGAATCACGAAATAAGAGTAACTGGAAAGATGCTCAATGACGGCGACAGAAAGGTGCTTGGCATGCTCTCCAAAGACGGCTCTATGCTGCAATCCGACATAGTATCGGCGAGCGGATTCTCGAAGGTAAAAGTGCACAGGATAGTAAGGAAGCTAGAGAATATAGGGCTTGTAAAAGTCTCGAGGTTCGGCATAACCAACCGCGTAGTCCTCGTAGACAACAAAAGTTCCGCTTTCAACGTAAAAGCGTAAGGCTATTAAATTAATCCGATGATATATATTTAAGGCGCCAAGGTGAAAAAATGGTAAAGTTCATAATAGGAAGACAGCTCGTAGGGAAGAAAGTTGTGACGAACGACGGTTTTGACGTAGGCAGGTTTATCGACGCAGACATAAGCCCGATAACGGGAAAGATAAACGCCTTCATAGTCGAGCCGAACATGGATAGCAACATAGCGAACAAGCTCAAGATAGACAGCGGGCAGATAAAGATACCGTACAACGCAGTGCAGGCAGTAAACGACTACATAGTAATCGACAGGAAGTCTATGTAACCGCAGGTGTTGGCATAATAATCTGCGGCGGCGACGAAGCGGGCCGCGGTGCCCTCGTCGGGCCTCTTGTCATATCCATAGTTGCGATAACGAAGGGATATGAGCATAGGCTCTCAAGCATAGGGGTTCGCGACTCCAAGCTTCTTTCCCCCAAACGCAGATATGAGCTCTTTGGCTCCATAACTAAAATCGCTTCGGAGGTAAAGACCGGCATTATAAGCCCGGCAGAAATAAACGAGGCGATGCAGAAGGGAATATCGCTTAACGAGCTTGAAGCTGTGCATTTCGCAAGGCTTTTCGATTCCATGAGCTCCGATATAAAGTCTTTTTATATAGACTCCCCTGATGTTATAGCGGAGAAGTTTGGGGTGAGGCTGAAAATGCTTTCTTCCAAGCGCACGCGCGTTGTAGGAATAAAGTCAAGCAGGGAGGAGCTAAAGAGCAAGCCGATAAAGCTGGTGGCAGAGCACAAGGCAGATGTAAAGTACCCTGTAGTGTCGGCAGCCAGCATAATAGCAAAAGTCACAAGGGACGAAGAGATAAGAAAGCTTGAAAAGAAGTTGAAGATAAAGATAGGCTCAGGATATCCTTCTGATTTCACGACCATAGACGCAGTTAGGAAACACCTTAATACCGGAAAGTTCGACGGAAATCTTAGGCTGCACTGGAAGACAATGGAAAACATAAAGCAGACAAAGATTACCAATTTCTTTGGCAACTAAGCTATTTATATGAAAGCTTGCAAATAACTTCGTGGATCTGTAGCGCAGTTTGGATAGCGCACCCGGCTTCGGACCGGGCGGTCGCGGGTTCAAAATGGCATATGCCCAGCATCTCCATGGAAATCCCGCCAGATCCGCTATCATACTCATATTGGGGAACGTATTCCATAATTGCGCCTGCGGACCAGGACAATTATCAGTATTATTATCACTATAGCTTCGGCTCCGATTAATGCATACAGCACATATTCATTGCTTTGCTTGACTGCAATCGGCTTTGAAGGTATGGTAGTAGAAATCACGGTTGTAGGTATTGTGGTGTGCGATGAATTTTGTGATATTGTTGTAGGAACTATTGATGTAGTTAGCGATGTGCTTGGAGTGCCCTTGTTTTTTGTTACTAGCACCTGCAGAGTGGCATTAGTCAAGTTTGTGTATATGTAGCTGGAATTAAAAGTAAGCCATTTTTGAGGTTTTACGTAGCTGCCTCCATAGTAATTAAAGTTTTGAAGAGTGCCTCCGGACCATGACCATGTGGATAGAGTTATTGTTTGACCCCCTGTTATAAGCTTTATGGGCCTGTAAGATCCTGAAGAGCTGACAAACTTTACAGAACTGCCCGTTTGCCCATTTACTTCTATTTCGATTGCGCCAGTTACGCCGCTGATTGTTGAATTGTCAGTAGGTAAGGCCACATTGAAGGGAGTGAGCAAAATTAGGGAAAGATTGTATGATGAGTACGTTTTATTGTTTATTACTGCATATGTGCCAGGGCTGACAACAACACGCGTAGAAGAAACTCCTATCGAGCCACCTGAGGCTCCGTTTATTGTGCTGTAGTTGCCTAAAGAGAAAGTAAAATATGGCTTGCTTATTGAAGCGAACGACAGCTGCGAAGCGTGTACCGTTGCAAAAAACATCAACAAAACCAAAACCGCAAATATTGTTATTTTCATTCAATCACTTAATCCTTAATTTATCTCGTTTATTCCAGGGCCGCAAGAGCCTCCTCCACCACCAGTACCTATATGTAGATGATACCATCCGCCACTCATAGACTGCCGAGTATCAAGACCGGGACACCAATTTGTATTGCCCGTAGAGTATGAATTCGGGCCGTCAACATATATGCCGCCGTAACCTGAATTTCCTCCGCCAGAATATATGCTCATTGTTCCGCCTGGCCAGTAGCAATAACCATAGTTGTTCGAATGGTCGTTATACGCTTGCAATGTACATTCAGTAGGCCCTGATGATATTTGAGATGCAGGATATACAAAGGCAGCGATTGATATGCCGCCAGAGCTTGAAGAGGTTGCAGAGACCGTATACGAACCAGAATTTTGGTTGCATACGGCCGCATAGCCAGTTTCATAACTGTCATTGCCATGCGTATATTCTACCTGGGTGCAGCCAGATGGGAGAGACACGCTAGAGCATTCAAACCAGCCGCAACCGACCATTATCACAACTGCAGACGGAGAAGTGGAAACAGAATATGATAGCGAATGAGAACTCGAATCCCCAGTTGTGGAAGATGAATATGTAGAATAGCTAGGACCGCCTTTTACCCCAAGTATGGCCACAGCCAGATCAGGACTTCCGGTTGTTATAGTGCATACACCTGAAGTTGTAACTCCTACATCGGCGTAGTTGCTATTAGACTCGGTAACGCTAGACCATGATATCCCAATTCCTCCGTTGCCAGCACCGCCTGCACAGAAATATGTACTGTAGCCAGACATAGTTGCGTTGGCCTCTCCACCTATCGAATCTCCAGTATTACCTTGGGAAGACATGTAGTATATTGTGGATGTAGTAGTAGAGGTTGAGGTTGTTGTTGAGGTAGTAGTTGAAGTTGTAGTTGAAGTGGTTGTGGATGTAGTAGTAGAGGTTGAGGTTGTTGTTGAGGTAGAGGTTGTTGTAGATGTGGATGTAGTTGTCGAAGTTGAAGTTGTAGAGGTTGAGGTTGAGGTTGTGGATGTTGTTGTGGATGTTGAGGTTGTCGATGTGGAAGTGGTTGTTGATGTTGAGGTTGTGGTTGATGTAGAGGTTGTTGAGGTGGAAGTAGAGGTAGTGCTTGTACTTGTGGATGTAGTAGAGGTTGAAGTTGTAGTGGAAGTTGAAGTTGTGGTTGATGTTGAGGTCGTAGAGGTTGAGGTTGAGGTTGTGGATGTTGTGGTTGAGGTGGATGTAGTGGTGGAAGTCGTAGTTGATGTTGAAGTTGTCGAGGTGCTTGTGCTAGTATATATTGTGCTTGTTGTGGCAGAAACCTTGAAGTTTGCAGTTATAGAAACATTTGAACGCAATATTAAAGTAGTTGGTTCTGCAGCAAGCGTACTTAAACTTGATGCTCCGGAACTTATAGCCCAAGAACCGAATGCGTAGCCCGCAGGTGACACTGCATACAGCGTATAGGTTCCTGAAGCCAACGGCACTGTTATATTGTTGTGGTATATAACTCCATTTATTACTATTTCTCCACTGGTTGGACTTGTATAAAGAGTAACATTATAGAAAGGGACGTATGCAGGGCTCATTGATTGTGTAGACGCACCTGCAGTTACATATGGTCCTGTGCATACGCCTGATTTGCATGTATAATAATGAAGGTCGAAAGTGGCCGTTGTAGTACTCCCGAGCGGCGGCTCTACGCTCCCAGGTATGGAAACAGCACATATTACCCTAGTGCCTGAACTAACATTTTTGGGCAGACATGTCCCGTTATAGACATTCGTGCCGGTACTTCCAATATTAGTAAGAGTTACACTTATGGCGTTTGCAGGAAGGTGCATGCTTACTCCCAGACTGTCAAGGAAAACTACAGTGTATTTTATTGGTATGCTGTGCGCAGTGTTTACACTTGTAAGCGTGCTCTGAACGCAGGGAAGAAGAGGCTCTATGTTGCATACGGGTGGAAGATAACTGATCGGGGCCTTTGGGCCTGAAATCACGAATATGAAGGCAACGAATATGGCTATTATGAGAAGGGCCCAAGCGTATACGCTAAGCATTTCTATCGCAGACTGTGCGTTATCCCTAATGAATATACGCCTTAGCCGTTCTTTCATCGCTTAGATTAAGGTAGTAGCATTTAAAATCATTTCTCACCGAATACTCCTAGCTTAAATTGCGGGCGTATTGCATGGTAATGCATAGAAATAAGGAAAGCATAGTTTCTGCGTTCTTTAGGCTCACTAGGGCTGAGCACAGTATAATGCTTGCGCTTGCAGTGATTGCTGCCGAGATAATAGCAATAGGGAGGGTTCCTGACTACTCGCTTTTGGTGCTTTCGATAATACCCCCCATACTCATCAGCATGGGAGCTTTCGCCATAAACGATTATTATGACATAAGCATAGACAGGGCGAATGGAAAGAAAAGGCCATTGGTAACCGGAATTATAAGCCCCAAGGGAGCGCTCAGGATAACTGCTATAACCTTTATTTTGGGCATAGCCATTTCGGCTTTTGTAGATTGGGCTGCATTCCTCATAGCCCTGATATTCGCTGCGCTGGCATACCTTTACAGCTATAGGCTCAAGCACATACCGCTGCTTGGAAACGTATACATAGCCTTTACAATGGTTATCCCTTTCATATACGGCAATTACGCGGTGAGCTACTCTCTTTCATCCACGATAGTCTTTATATCATTCGTTGTCTTCCTTAGCGGGCTAGCTAGGGAAATACACGGAATGGTGAGAGATTATGACGGTGACGTCCATGCAGGAAGGATAAGGAATGTGGTTTTCTACATAGGCAAGCCGCGCAGCTCGCAGCTTGCATTCATACTCTACATAGAAGCCATACTTATAAGCGTGTTCATGTTCTTCTTCAGCGTTCCTTTCAGGCTGA
>JAKBRD010000013.1 GCA_021834865.1 Microcaldota archaeon
TTCTGCTTACCATGCAGACGCTCTACCATGCTGAGCTACCGAGGCACGCTTGATGCACTATTTTTTAACTATAAACGTATAAAATCCCTATGTTTCAAATGAACCCAACAATAGAAAGGATAAAGGCGCTGCGCGCAAACAGAAAGCTTGGCCAGAACTTCATGGTAAACGAGGCTATAGCAGACTCGGAAGCCGAATATGCCTCTGGGCGTTCAGCAGTGGAACTTGGCCCTGGACTCGGCGTGCTGACAGGCAAGCTCTGCTCAAAAGCAAAGAGCGTTGTCGCAGTAGAGCGTGACGAGAGGCTTTACAACATCCTCTCCGAAGAGCTTAGGTGTGATAACCTGAAGCTTATAAACGGCGACTTCTTCAAGCAGCAGGATTCCATATTCAAAGGCTGCGACATAATGGTCTCGAACATACCATATAACCTCTCAAGCAAGACGATATCATGGCTTTCGAAATACAGGATGGAGGCGCTGCTCTGCGTCCAAGAGGAATTTGCAGAGCATATGCTTGCAAAGCCAGATACTAAGAAATACTCAAAGCTCAGCGTGGCTACTTATCTTATGTTCAATGCATATCCGATGATGAGAGTGCCGCGAAACAACTTCTATCCGGTTCCAAATGTCGATTCAATGCTCATATACTTTAAGCCTAAAACGGAAAAGATAAGCCCTGAAACCATGCGCATAATATCCCTGATAATGGAGCACAAGAAAAAAAGCATAAAGAATGCGGTAATGGATTCGCAGAAGCAGCTCGGCATAACAAAAGAAGAGGCTGCAGCCATCGCAAGCGATTTGGGCTTAAGCTCGGACAAGGTATTCAAGCTTACGCCTGAGCAGATAGCAGAAACGGCAAAAGAATTGTCATCCTTGATAAAAAACCCGTAATGCTGTGATAGCTTTAAATAATTTAAAAAGATAATGAATATAAAGTGTATATGATGGGAAAAGCTCTATTGAAAGCCAAGCCTATTGCATTTTATGCCTTAGCGCTTGTGATTCTGCTATCATTGTTAGCATCTTTTTCTATCGGGCAATCCCTATCATATCAAGCTGCGCCAAATTCCAGCATATTAAAGCCTCCAATAATGACACCAACATTCAGCTGCCCTAGCGGCATACGCGCCCAGAGCAATGTGGTATACTCGAGCAATACTGTGCTTAGCTCTGATGTTTGCGCATTTAACATAACGGTAAAAAAGAATGTTGTACTTCAAACTAACGGCTATGCGATATACGCGCTAAGTATATTCACAAATAACGGCACTGTAGAAAACAGGAATGGCGGAGCCGGAGGTACAGCCTACTCAGATGCGGGTGGCCACGGCAACGGTGCCAACGGTCCTGATACTAGTACTTTAACCGGCTCGTTGGCTGGCGGCAACGGAGGTGCTCCATTTTATCAATCATTTAGTGTAGGAATCACTCTTGCTTGGGGTTCAGGCGGCGGTGGCGGTGGTGGAGCAAACGCTACAGGCGGGTACAATTCTTCACATAGCGGCAATTCACAAGGCGGTGCTTATGGTGGCGGCGGTGGAGCTGGAGGTGCTTGGTTTGGCGGCGGAAATAACGGTGCAAATGGTGGTGGATATATAGAAATTTATGCTAACAGATTCATAAACAACAATCTCATAACTGCCTCTGGACGTAATGCCAGTGGCTCTGCAAACTGGGCAGGCGGTGGCGGCGGTGGAGGTTTTATTTATATAGAAATAACTACTAGTATACCTAAATATGCAGTTTTGGGCAATATAGACGTAAACGGTGGCAATGCTGCAGGCGTAACTCATAATTCATATTGCGGTGGCGGCGGTGGCGGCGGTGGCGGCGTTATAAAAATAACCACAAATTATGGGGTGCTTCCTAAACAAACATATCAAGGGTCCTCTCCAATCCATCCTGGTTTAACCTCATTCGGCGGGTCGAATAGCGCAGAGGTCAATAATGCAGGGTGTACAAATGGCAACTCTGGCAGCGATGGGGAGATATCCATAATAAACCTGCCTCCTGTGCCTCCACCGAGCGGTTGCACTGGCCCTGGCAGGGCTTATAGCGAAAAAGGTGGCTACTGCGTCTTCATTAATTCTACATACCTAACAACACCTTATCCAGACGCGCTTAGTGGATCGCTTGAGCCGTCTAATGGATATACGTCCTCCCAGCCCACAACAGCCAACCAGCTCACATACGAGGAACAGAATGCCCAATGGCTGCTTACCTGCCCAATAGCTCCAAATCCTCTTTATACTGCGGATTATTTTAACACGTCAAAGCCGCGATTCATATCCGGGAACAGGTGCCTGGCTAGCACGAATCCCCTAAGCACCGCAATAATAGTCAATACGACCGTATTTTGGTCTTACCACACTATAGCAAACTCCACAACGAAACTTACTATATTAAACCCTGGCGTGCTTACGGTTGCAAATCTGGGATATTCCGGCTCTGTCCAACTGATGAACTTGTCGTATGCAATATCCAACATATACAATACAGAGTCGTATATATTCAAGCAGCCGACAACTACAAGCGAATCAGGGTTGTGGACCTGGACGCTCGAATTTGTGAATTTCAGCAAGCTTACAAGCAGCCAGATTTCGAGCCTTTCACAGAAAAACCGTAAGTTCCCAAAGTCTGGCAGCACTTTTCCATATCTAGAATACTACAACAGCACTAACGACTGCCTGTACAACTACACATATTCCGAGTCAGTGGATTTCAAGGGCATAAGCAACCAAAAAATACCAATACCGGTAAATCTGCCCTACGAATTTCCACAGAGGATAGTATTTCAGAACGGATCCGTTGCCGAAACTTCCAGCACTGCACAGGCAGGAACAGGCTGTGCCCAATGGCTATTTTGGGATGGCGGCGTATATGGCGGAACCGGTTGCAGCTTTAGTGTAAACGAAGTATCTGATTCAGCAACATTTTATTATGCAAACACGATACAGCCAAGCGGCCACGGCTGCACTGTAGGCGATTGCGGTGGCGGCAATTCATACGTATATACTACAACTAACGACATCAAATACGCAAACGACTATCTGGTAGCTACAGCAAGCTATGAAGGATTTGGAGGTCCTTTAAATGGTTGCTACAGCCCGTTCGGGTGTATGTACGACTACAAAGCTTACGCTATACCGTCCTCGCAGCTGCATTTCTCCGAGGTGGCTGCAATACCATACTTGCTTTACAATTTTTCAACGCCTGCTACTGTGAGCGACGTCAACGGAAGGACAAGATATCTTAACAACTCGTATGACTTATACAGCCCGCATAATTATCTAAACCCAAACGACCTTGAGCCATACGCACTGCATACTGGCTCTTCATTCTTTGCCACTATAATAAACAACACCGGCTCATATTTCGTCGAGTATCCCTATTCATCCGTATTTATGACTTCCAACGCGGCGTTCGACGATCCGAATCCGGATTTCATAACTGCGCTTAACACTAGCCAGCAGCAGTCCGAGACAAGCAGCTCAAATCCCCTTTCGGCGCTGTTAAGCAAGCCGGTAGGATTGTTCAAGTCAGGGACGGTGCTCTCTCCATCATATGCAATCGCTACTCCGAACGACTTCATATATCTAATAAATCATACTACATCATCTGGCCTTTTCAGCACAAACACAAAGAGCTATCTTTACACTATAAGAATGATACCTTTCGGCTATTACAACCTTACCAACTTGCAGCCAAATTTTGCTGCCGACGTGCTGACAACTAATTCTCCTTATAGCACCAATTCTTTGTGGGTGTCTGCATGGGAATCTTACTGGAAAGATGCACTTGCAGAACAGGGCCAAAATTATTACATAACAAACCTAACCGGGATATCTGACAGCAATTCTTATGCATGCTGGTCATGGACGCTTAGCTGCGTAAACGGCAAGCATGCAGTGCTAAAGGCATTTATCCCTACTTCGGTAACATCCGACTATGCCGATGATATATTTCTTGCAGGCCTAGACAGCAAGAACGGCAAACTTGAGCTTGCGGCTTACTTTAGCAACTATTCTAGCTCGGATCCAAATGCAAGCCAAGTCGCTAGGGTCATAAGCCCGTCAAGCGATGCAGGGTTCAAACTATCCCAAGATATAGCTACGACTTCAGGAGGCCAATTCCTATATCTGTCAAATTCCAGCTATCCGAACATACCAATGTTCTCTTCAAACACTCTGACATACGACCGCAACATCAGCCTTTCGTATTCTAACTTGACGTTCAATCTGAATATTTCCTCATACCTGGCGCATGGCGGGCCTTTCGGAAGCAACACTGTGGCGGCTGCTTATTCCGGAATTGCAAATACTACGGTGGATGTTTCTTCAAATCACCACCCAATAGCGATATTCGACTACGGCGACCTTCTCTACGTAATCGACGACTGGTCATTTACTGTAAACAGCTTGCCATCTTCCATAATGATGATGCGCGTATTTTTCCCGAACGGCACCGCAATACCTATCGACGGGCAGAATTATGACGACATGATAGTCAATGCTTCGAATCCAAGCGTAGACCTTTCAGGCGTAAACATATCCACTACCGTTACAGATCCTCCATACGGATGGCCTCTATCTGCAAACATATCCGTCGGAAACGGAAATTATATTTCATACTGTGCTGCTGGATGTGAATACAGCCCATCAAACAGCATAAACTACAACGGGTATCCTCCGATAGGGCCATTCATTAACGCCAGCTCAGGTTTCGTTTCGGCAGATCCTAGCAGTATCGGTTTTTACATGAACTACAACGGTACTGCTTACATGATAGCACACGTAATGACATCGAGATATGAGTGCCCACTTTCAACACAAAGAGGCCTTGGTCCAAGGCCGTGTCATTACACTTACAAAGGAATGTACACCGAATTCCTTAGGTTTGTGCCGCAGGCGGTCAACTATACCAAGATATCGCTTTTATCTTACTCGAATTACGGGTGCCTTATAAACGTATCTACTTATAGCAGCCCATGCACCCAGAACAGCTACATATCGCAGATATATCCTCCATTCGCAGCTGCTCCAAGCCCGATAAAGTCGGTCCTTGGCCAAGGCTCTGCAGCGGACTACTACGACGCGCAAGCGCTTTCGGAATCCCTTTTCCCAAACGGAATCAGCAGCTATGGAAATGGCTATGCCTCAACTAGCGAAAACGGTATCAACAGCCAGAGCTCGAATACCTCCCTAAACGATAGCTTTACAAACAGCACAGTAAACATTACCTATCCAAAACAAGCAGCTAGCTTCATAAGGCTTACTTCGTCCATCGGGGGCTATGCCTTAATACCATACAAAGCATCTTACACTGTGACAAAATCCTGGAATCTAATAAGCACAGACCCTTCCGGCTGCACCGACGTACTTCCATCAAGCAAGACTCTGACTTATGACGGCTATTCCGCTTTGCAGGTCAATGCAACTCCTTCATCATCAAATTCTCTCGTAGAAGGAGGCCCTACATACCTAAAGAACATACTTTTAAATTCGTTCTACAATGCAAACCTATCTGACAATGATTCAATAATACCTCCAAGCTCTGCATACAACATATTCACTAATAGGCTTTTGGGTTCGGTAATGCTCAACCAGAGCATAAACTCATCCGGCACTTCAATACAAAAGATAATAAACTACTCCAGGATGTACAACTACAGCCTTTACTACGTCAATCAGTCTGCAGGGGGAAACAATTATCCAGGATATGCTTATTCCAAAGTAGTGCTTGCAAACGTAAGCAGTGCTGGTACATCTAACACTCCAGTTTACGGCGCTTCGAACTCTTTGATAAAAAATCCGGTTCAGTTTCCGGGCAACAGCATATTTACATACGTTAACAATACCTATACCAACTTTGCCAATCTATTTCAGCAGTTCACGTATTTCAAATACTACGACCTTATGGCAATATCGTTCCCCAACGATGGGCAGATACTTGGATACAATAGGCTTGTCTACGTACTTCAGGACTCATTCAACAACACTATATATGCGCCGATGGACGTAGACATAGCAAATACGACCATGATAAACGTAAACGTCAACCCGATAGTCAACGCATTGAACGCAAACCAGACTCTCCTCAATATAACCGGCTCGGCAGGCTATGTGTCTGGGCTATATTCAAAAAGCTTTGCGCCGCTGCCAAAGGGCTCGAAGATATACCTTTATTACGACACGCCGCTCAATTACTTCAATTCCACGGAAAGCCCATATGTGCAGAGCGAGCTTGTCGATTATTACACTTATGCAGAAAAATGCGCATTCGGGGCAAATCCTGGCGCAAAATGCAATTTTGCAAATCCGCTAAACGAATACATACAGGGATCCTCAGGCGCTTTGGAAGCAAATGCAATATCCTACCACCCGCAATACAATAGCTCTGGAGTATGCCCTGCACCTCCAAAGCACAGCCTGCTTAATATAACTGTACCAACTGATTGCAGCATATACAACAACACTGCAGTAGTTCCTGCGAATGCATATGTGGGCAACATACCTGTAGCTTCGTATACGCGCTACTGCGAGCCAGAGTATACAAATGGCACCGGAATTCTAACTTCACAGCTTGGCCTTGCTGCAATAGTAAGCACTAACAGCACAGGAGGATTTTCTACAAATGCAATAACTGCCTGCGGAACAGGGTCGAGCCAGATAATCGCAAAGTACTATGGTGGCCCGGGTCCAGAGCCACAGATATACTCGCAGCCTTCAATAGCCAATTCGGTAATCTCGCTAAGCCCAACGCCCACATCCATATCTGTATATGAATACAACTATTCGTTCGCACCGAACCAGACAACTATCTCATTTAACGTGGGCAGCTACTATCTTAGCATGGGAGACATAAGCATTACTGTTACGCTTGTTGTGATAGCTGGAATAATCGCCTATCAGATATCATCAAAGCGCAGGCAGTTTTCAGGCATTGCACATGCCGGGAAACGCTCCAGATAAATATTTATATTAAGCAATGCGTATAATTACTGAGAGAAATGCTTTGGCTAATACCCGTGCTGCTAAGCTTTGACATAATAGAAGCACTAGTGCCTGTAATAATAATACTGGTTTTAATCGCCGCGGCAGCTGGCCTTACCAGGGGCACTGACATATTCGCTCTATTCGGCTTGGGAACCATCATGGGTTTCGCAAATTCTGGCAGTGGGCGCGTAGGAAAGGGCCTGAAGGGCACCAGATATGGCGCAGATTCGATAAAAAGGGGCAGAGCCGCAGGCAAAGCCAAAAACGGCTTAGTCGCGAACGCTAGAAAAGCAAAGGCCAAATACGGCAAAGATAAGGCACGGTCTATCGAGGCTAAAAAGAATTTGAGGGATCGTTCTGCGAAGAAGACTGAAAAGCGCCTCAATACGCTCAAAGAGAAAGGCCTAGAAAAATCCCCAACTGCCAAAAGGTTGCAAAAAAAGCTCGATAAAATAAACTCTGCAACGAAGAGAGAAGAAAAAGTGCGTGGAGTACCAGACAAATTGGTTTCAATGCCTGCGGGTTTAGAGCCAAAAGATGCAGTAGCATTAGCTTTAGGCGGCATGGCAGTTTCGAGGTCAACCCGAAAGGGACTAGAAAAAACAGCTAAGCACATTCAAAAACTCAATGAACGGTTGGCAACCGCTCGTGACAAAGAGCAAAAAGGCATTGGAGAACACATGAGCAGAATGAGCATCTATTCTCAAGAAAACGAAAGAAGATTAAATAAAAACCTAAAAAAGGGTAAAAATACTCAAAAGACCATTGGCAACTTTGGAGATATACCTACTACTACAAGGGTTGTTTCGGTAGGCAGAGAGGGCGTAAGAATTGGCCACGTGCCAAAATTCACCAATTACGTCAAAACCGTAAACTCAAGAAGTACACCAGTAAACTTGCATAAAGCCCCTAAACAAAAATTATTCCTAAGTCTAGGTGGTAATACAAATCCAGGAACTGTAGGGCCTATGAAAGTGCTAAAAATACCTAAATCAGCATTCATACAGAAAGGCGCCATATATTCTATTGCTATGGCTGGGCTGCAGCACCGTTGGATCAAGCAGATAGAATCAGGTGGACCGCATGCCGAAAGGGCAGCAAAGCGCCTTAATAAGCTCAACGAAGTAGTTGCAAAAGCCCACTACTCAGATAAAAAAGATAAGCTTTCTGCTCCAGAAGCCTTTGAATTGGCCGAAAGGGGCGATTTGAGGTCTAAATATGCGCGTCGTCATAATGACATTGTATCTTTCGCTCTGCCGATTCCGGGTGGAGGGCTTGTCGGATCACTAATCGGCAGGCGTTTTCATGAGGAAAAACTCCAACGGCTTGAGCATGAAAATTACTTGTTGTATCTTGAAAGAAGAAAAGGGTACGACAAGATAAAGAGAGACATGGAAGCGTCCAAAGATCATACGATTCTTCATCCCATAGTTGGAAAGCACGGCTCGAAAAGCTTAGAAAATAAGCGCAAAAAGCTTTGGCTTGATGCTTACACTACCGCTTCGAAAGGCATTAAGTAGTCTTATGCAAATCCTTAAGCATATCCAAAGCAGCTAAAACGCAATGCCACAAAGCCGTTTCTTTTTGCTTTCCATGCATGCGCTTATGAATATGCAGATATTATGCTCTCCGACATCCTGTCTCCTGCAGCGGCTTCAGGCATTATGCATTTGTAAACCCCGCTCCTGCTAAGCTTGGGTATGTTCTCCTCTTTTGCTACTCGTGTTATTATTTTTACTTTGCTTCCAACTGCCTTTGCCGAGATTGCTATCATGCTGTTCTTTATGTCGTCGTCGCTGCAAGCCACTATATAAGCTGCGTTGCCTATCCCTGCCTTGGCCAGCGTTTCCTTTATTGTGGGGTTGCCCATTATTGCGAATACGCCCATTTCGTCCGCCTTTTCAAGCTCTTCCTGGCTCTGGACTACAAATACATGCTTAACTCCCTTTTCCTTGAGCTTGAGCGATATCATCTCCCCGAGCCGGTTCATGCTGGTTATTATCACATGGCCCTTAAACCCGCGTATCTTTCTTTCTTGAAACCTTTCCCTTATGCCCAAGCCTTTTATAAATTCGAAGAACAATGCGGCGAGCCATACTGCCAGGAGCGCAAAAACTATGACGTCTATTATGCTTGCTGCCACCATGAGCGGATTCCCTGCGACCGATAACGGCAGCTTATAATACTCTATATCAAGGGCAAGTAGCGCGTTCCAAACTATCGCTACTGCTATCCCGATTCCAGACGCAGCCGTAAGGCCCACTGCCAAGATAAACAGGATTATGGAAGAATATGCGATTATTGTAAGCCTCTCGTCTATCATTCAAGCGCCGTTCCTTGCATTTCTGCTTATTATGTCTCCCATGTCAAGGCCCGCGAGCACCTCCGGGACCACGCATAGGCCTGCCCCTGCCCTGTGCATTTTAGTCACGCTAGCTTCTTCCCTAGCCCTGGATATTATGTTTATGCCAGAATTAAGATAATGGGCCGCTACAATCCCGAGAAGATTCTCAAAATCGCTTTCCGTTGAGAATATTATTGATTTTGCGGACTGCACAGAACATTTTCTGAGCACATTGTCGTCAGTAAAGTTACCCTTTACCGCTATGTAGCCCAGACCCCTGAGCATTTCCACCTTGGCAGGATCCTTATCTACCACTACGAACTTCCTCTTCTTGTTTTTAAGCGCAAGGCATATGCTTTCAGCAAGATCGTTGTAGCCGCAAACTATTATACCGTTGTTCATCTTGCGCACGCCTATGTTGCTGAGCTTCTCAAAGAGGTTTATAACGCTTATGAGCTCTACTACTCCGGCCAGTAAAAAGCCTATGGCCACAATTTTTACTATTCCGTCGAGCATCAGCAGCGGGAACGTATTGTAAAATTCGCTGTCGAAGCTCAGCAGGTGGTAGTTGAAAGCCGGAGAAAGCGTAACTCCGTTTATATCGAAGAGCGCGGCTATTGTGAAATAAGTTGCGTCATAAAAATTGCCGACGTAATAATGGACCAGGAATATGGTAGCCGCCGCCGAGGCTATTACTATTATTAAGAGCATCACTATATAGCTCAAAGGAACGTCAACCTTTGAATTTCCGGCGCTCATCGTTCTTCATCGCTTATTTTGTTATCTCGGCGATTATCTCTTCGCTTGCGCTGTTTTGCGGCATTACTATGTAATCCGCACCAGCTTCTATCATCTTTTCCCTTACAAGCTTGTCGTTGGCCCTGGTTGCTATGAATATATTTTTGTTCAGGTCTCTTGCGGTCAATACCGCAAACAGGTTCTTCGCATCGTTGTCCATCGCTATCGCTATCGCCCTTGCAGAAGCTATGCCTGCGTTTTTCAGCACGTGCGATGAGGTCGCATCGCCTTCTATCACCGTATATCCTTTCTCCATGCTCTTGGCAACTACGCTGTGCTCATACTCAACTATGACAAACTTTATTCCGTGCTCATGAAGAGTTTCTACTATCCTTTGGCCCACTACTCCGTAGCCGCAGACTATAGTATGGCCCGAAAGCGATTCCAAAACAACACCTGCACTATTAAAATGCCAATTCAAATTTAAATAGTGATGTGGTGCGCTCACTCTCGCTTCGTTCCATTTATTCTGCGAACGTAATCTGCAAGCGTTTTCATGATTCGCGTATGCGCTCCCTTTACCTGCATCCTCGCATCGCCTATGTCGGCGTAAACGCAGCCACTTTCGTCTACATGAAAATGTATGGCGCTTCGCCCCTTGAAATAGAGATGTGCCGTTCCTCTTTCCCTGATTTCCTTAATCCTTCTTATCTTGCCCAGCAAAGGGGCAATGCCGGCAAGGTCGCCGGCTTTTGCGTGTCTCATTTGCGCGCCGCGATAAATATAATTAGCTCCAGCCAGATTCGAACTGGCGTTTACGGCTCCAGAGGCCGCCGTCCTTTTATGGTGGCATAGTGCCATGACCACTAGACGATGGAGCTAATCGCATATTATTTTGTCGCATGCATTTTAATACCTTGCCGATAAATTAAGCCTATGCAGTTCAGGCCAAACATAACAAGGACGGAAGAGGTAAAGCAGATTGCCATGGCTGACGCTGCCCTTACGATAGCTTTTTCGATAGCCTTGGCTGGCGGCATATTCGGCAATCTTGGGGATGCGATAGTGCTTCTGCCAATAGCTTTCGTTGCAGTTACGCTGAGCTTCGTTCTCCACGAGCTGATGCACAAGTACGTTGCTCAGCACTACGGGGCTATAGCCGCTTTCCAGACGTCTCCAATGGGGCTCATAATAACCCTGGGGACAAGCATATTCGGCTTTCTCTTCGGAATCCCAGGGGCCACTGTGATATACACAAATTCGTTTACTGTAAAACAGAACGGCGTAACGTCGCTTGCAGGCCCGCTGACAAACTTTGCAGTATTCGCAGTATTCTTTGTAATATTCATTTTTGCGCCTGCCCATACCTACTTTAGCACTCTGGCTTCGATTGTGATGTTCATAAGCATACTTCTTGCATTTTTCAACATGCTTCCGATAATGCCGCTTGACGGGAGCAAGGTGCTAAGATGGAACAGGAAGGTATATTTCTCTTCCCTAGGGGTGATAATGGTGCTTATGGGCATTGCATATTACTCCCTTTCCCAAAGCATAAAAGGCATGGTTATAGAAGTTATATTCATGCTATTCATAGCGGTGTTCTTCTCCATGTTTTACAGGAACGTGCTTTGAACTGCTCTTGTCCTTGCCTTGCAAAGCGCTAAATGCGCGAAAAAGATAAACTTAAAACCCTCATCTATAAAGGTATTTAAGTCTAAGTAACGAATAATAATCGGTGCTGTTGCAAATGGAACAAAAATCCAATACAGAGGCCAGAACGACCATAGATACGATGCTTGAGCTGATACGCTCAAAAGGCCGCATAGACCTGAACAGCATAGCATCTACATTAGGAATAGCACCTAGCGTTGTAGAGGGATGGGCCAAGGTGCTGGAGTCAGGCAATCTTATCAAGATAAGCTATGAAGTCGGAAAGATGTTCCTGTCGCCAATGGAGCTGAGCAAGGATGAGCTTCAGGCCCTTGAGAGCAAGACCGAGCAGCAGAAGTTCATAATGTCTGAGGAGCTTGACGCCGATCTAATAAGCACTGAGAAGCTCGAGCAGTCGCTCAGGGAGATAGAATCCAACATATCCGGCTTTGAACAGAAGCTTCAGAAAGAGTCTCCTGAAACACGAAAGAGGATAGAAGAGCTTTCTAAAATGTATGCGCAAATGAGGTCCTACCAGTCGAATATAGACAAAATAAAGAAGGGCATAAGCTCAGACTACGACGACATGGAAAAAAAGTTCAACGACGTGCTCGCCAAGCTTGGAAAGGTATCCGAGCAGGAGCAGAAGGCAAAGGGCGGCATACCAGGCACAATACAGGAAAATATAAACAACGCAAGGGCAGCGCTCCAGGAGCTGGAAACTGTAAAGAAGAACGTGGACCAGAGCATAGAGAACACTCGAAAGGATCTTGAGAGCCAGCTTAAGCAGGAAAGCGCAAGGCTTGATTCGATAATAAAGCAGTCCCATTCGGAGCTTGAGAATGCATACAAGGAGCTGGAGAAGGAGGCAAGCTCATACAAGGGCGACATAAAGGCGCTTAAGGACCTGCAGCTCATGGAGGAGCAGCTCTCAAAGAAGCTAAACCAGCAGCATTCCGAATTCAATTCCAATTATTCAAAGCTCGAGCAGTCGCTAAAGCAGGCCACTGCAAACTTCTCGCCGAAATACGAAGAAGCAATGAACGAGCTCAACAAGGTCATGGAGGGATCAGGATCCATGGGGGAAATCATAAAAAATATTAGCGACCTTAAGCTTGAGATAGAAGACTTAGGCCCAAAGCTCAACAATTACAGGACGGAGATGCAGAAACTAAAAGACCAGGTTGACGCCCTTAATGCAGCAAAAAACCTGAGCATAAAAGAGAAGGAGCAGAAGATGTCCGATCTAAAAGCAAAGAGCGATGCGATAAAGGGCGAGATAAAGGGCAAGAAATCAAAGATATCGGATTCGCTCAACAACATAAACAAGCTTACCAAGAAGATGAAACCTGACAAAAAGGCCGACGATAATGCGCAGTCGGATAAAGCTTGAGTGGTGCTGAATGGTGGAAGACACGCCAAAAAAACAGGATGGAAAAGAAACGGGCAAGGCACAAGATGCCGCTAAAGAAACCACCGATGAGAATCCATCGGCGGCCCCCCAGCAGCAGCCTCAGGGAGCGGCAAGCGAACAGCCAGGCATGCCTAAATCGGAGAAAATTTTGGAACAATACAGCCTGAACGCGCACGGAATGGCGATAGAAGTTGTCATAAAGACGAATCCCAATGAGTTCGTCCCAACTTACAACGTTACTTACGAGGGTGTCAGCGACGCTACAAAGCTGCTCCTCATGTCGTTCAGGCGCGAGCTCATATCCATGGTGCCTTTGGATCCCACTAAGGTTGAAATGCAATCCTATGTGGACGAGCTCAATAAGAGGTACGTGCAGGCCAGCAAAATACTAATAGACAGATATCTGCCGAACACTGACGAAGACACTAAGAACATACTTACGGCGTATGTTCTCAACATGATGCTTGGCCTTGGGGACCTGGAGGTGCCTTTATCAGACGAAAATCTTGAAGAAATAGCGGTCAACGGCTCCAAAAGCTTCATATGGGTATTCCACAAGAGGATTGGATGGTGCAAGACCAACATAAAGCCTGCTAGTGAAGAAGCAATCTATGACCAGGCAGAGCAGATAGGCAGGCGTGTCGGAAGGGAGCTCAACAACCTTTCGCCGCTCATGGACGCTGAGCTTGTCGACGGCTCAAGGGTCAACGCTACCTTATATCCAATATCACAGATAGGCAACACAATAACAATAAGAAAATTCGCCAAGAACCCTTGGACGATGCCTGCTCTGGTAAAATCGGGAAGCTTGCCTCCTGAATTGGCGGGCCTGCTGTGGCTATGCATACAGAACGAAATAAGCGTGCTCATATCCGGAGGAACGGCAAGCGGAAAGACTTCTTTCCTTAACGCTTCAAGCGTATTCTTCCCACCTACAAGGAGAATAATATCTGTAGAAGAGACAAGGGAGCTTGCGCTTCCGGATTCGCTGCAGTGGGTTGCGATGGTCTCAAGGCAGCCTAACCCTGAAGGCAAGGGAGAGATAACGCTTTATGACCTAATGATAAACGCTCTCAGGCAAAGGCCTGACATAATGCTTGTCGGAGAAATCAGGACAGGAAAGGACGCCGAGACGCTATTCGAGGCAATACACACCGGCCACTCTGTATACGCTACTGTCCACGCAGACAACGCCCAGGACACTGTAGTTAGGATGACCAACCCTCCAATAGCAACGCCAAAGATACAGATGAATGCTCTCGGGGCCATAGTAAGCCTCTTCAGGCACAGGAGCAAGGGCATAAGGCGTACGCTGGAATTTGCAGAGATACTGAGGACCGGAGACGCCAACGTGCTATACAGGTGGAACATGAGGAACGACACGTTCGCGCAGATAAGCGACCTCACGAACATGGCAGACGTGCTTTCGCTCTACGGCGGATATACGAAGTCTGAAATAGCAGAGGAGGTCAAGACAAGGGCCAAGATAATAAACTGGATGATAAAATACAAAGTGATAGACATAAACAATGCGGGATTCCTTATAGCTAACTACTACATGGACAAGGACAGGGTCATAAACCTTGTGGATAAGGACATACCTTATTCAAAGGAGTTGTTTTGATGGATGAGAACGGCATAAGCACAAAAAGCGAATACGAACAGGCAGTTGCCTACATAAAGGGCATAGAAGCATCGTCCCAGAAGCCGCAGCAGTCGTCCATAGACCTATCAAGGCTATTCGATTCTAATGAAAATCCCAACTCTCATACTTACTTAGACCTGCTAAGCAGGATAGATTCAATAGAGAGCAGCCGCGGAGGCCAGCGCATAAGGTCGCAGAAGACCATGCCAAAGGAATCGCAGCTGATAGCTTCTGGTGTCGAGCAGTCAAGCAGAGCGTCTGCAGTCCCTGCCGCAGAGAAGCAGAGCTTCGAAGTTCCCGAATCAAAGCCGCAGCCCAAGATAAAAGTCAAGTTCAACGAGAAGGATTTGGTATTGCCAAAGCTTTCAATAGCAGACCAGATATCCGAGCTGGAGCGCATAATTGAAGGCCTTAAGGAGCAGGTTTTTGACGAAAGCCACAAGGAGGTTGTCATGCAAGAAATATACGGCTTGTCAGCTTATATAGAAAGGTCGTCTAAGGACCTTAGGAAAAGAAAGATGACGCTTAACCAGACTGAGCAGTCCTTATGGTCATTGAGGCAGCAGCGCCTTGACGAGGCCATGAGCCTGATAAACGCCGGTGCCTAAAAATGTTCGGTAAGAAAAAGCCAAAAATTGTCAACGTAGATGGAAAGGACATAGCGCTTCAGCCCAAGCCAGGCATAGGATCAAAGCTTTTTCAGCAGCCGGGCAGCGCCAATTCGCAGCGCATAAATCCATCGCAGCAAATGCCGCAATACGGATCAGGAATAAATCCGATATCCCAAGCCAAAGCACAGCCCCAGAAAAGGCCGGGAAGATGGCATCTTTTTGTAGAAGGCATAGGTGCAAAGCACAAAGGGCTTGAGCAGACGCTCAAGGATCAGGGCATAAAGGGCACGCTCTATTCTTTCGTGGAAAGGATGATAATAGCTGCAATGGCCATAGGATTTGTGCTCGGAATAACATTCTTTGTACTTTTCCTGCACCTTGGCCTGCTTACTCCTGTTGCTGCGGTGCTCGCAATACTGCTCGGATTCGTAGTCTTCTACATGGGCATGAACATGTTCCTGAACTTCCCGAAGCACAAGACAAAGAAAAATGCAAAGGGCGTGGAGAAGGACATACTGTTCGCCGCAAGGGATATGATTATAGCGCTCAGGTCTGGAATGCCATTGTTCAACACCCTTGTTTCAATAAGCTCTGGCTATGGCGACGCCAGCAAGGAATTTCAGAAGGTTGTCGAGCGCGTCCAGCTTGGCATGCCTCTCGAAGAAGCCATAGACCAGACAATAGCAGAGAGCAAGAGCGACTCTTTCAAGAGGATAATGCTGCAGGCTTCGGTAAGCATAAAATCCGGAGGAGACGTTGTGTCTGCAATACAAAGCGTTATAGACCAGCTTTCCGAAGAGAGGGTCATAGAGCTCAGGAGGTACGGCCAAAGGCTTAACGCCATAGCAATGTTCTACATGCTTTTCGGAGTCATACTGCCCAGCATGGGTATAGCAGTAGTAACGATACTCACTACTTTCATAGCTTTGTTCACGGTAACACCGCAGCTCCTGGAAGCAGGCTTGATAGCGATAGGTTTCCTGCAGATTGTGTTCCTGCAGATGATAAGGGGCTCAAGGCCTTCATTCTCTACGTGATTAAATGGCAAAAAATATATTTAGCAGGATAAACTTCGAGAGGCTGGTTTCCAGGAGCGTTGCGAGGTTCATATCAAAGACGCTTGATCTGGCAGGCTCTAAGATGGACGTCAACACGTTTCTTAGCATAGTCATAGTAGGAGGTTTCATCATACTGGCAATAGTGGCTTTTGCGCTAAACCTGATAATGCACCTGAACATACTGCTTGCGCTAGGCGCCGGCATAGCTTCAATGGCTATGTTTGCAGTGGTAATGTACATGATGCTCAACTATAAAATAGACCAGAGGAAGACATTCGTAGAATCGATACTTCCGGATTATTTCGCTCTGGCTGCTGCCAACCTTAAAAGCGGCATAGCGTTGGACAGGTCCATGCTGCTCGCCGCAAGGCCTGAATTCAAGTACTTCACATCTGACGTCCAGGCGATGAACAGGAACGTGTTCGGCGGAGAAACTTTTGAGAACGCACTTCGCGATCTGGCTGGCAAATATCAATCAAACAATTTTCAGCATTCGGTAAGGATGATGATAGAAGCCCAGAAATATGGAGGCGCAATGGCAGACCTTATGGAGCAGCTCTCAAAAGATATGAGAAGCCAGCAAATGCTGCAGAAAGAGGTTTCAGGCCAGCTGCTTATGTATAGCCTGTTCATAGCTTTCGCAGGCCTGATAGCTGCCCCGGTGCTTTACGGCCTTACAAGTCAAATGATTGTGATAACAGACACGGTCTGGAAAGGCATACTCGCTTCGAATCCGGGAGGGCTTCCTACAACCGGGGTGTCTTTCCTAAAGCCGAGCCCGCCAAAGATAAGCCCCACCACCTACCATGACTTCTCGCTTGTTGCGATAAGCGTCATAACCGGCTTCGCTGCGCTCATAATGTCTACGATATCCTCAGGTAGCACCACTAAGGGTATGAGATTGGTTCCAGTTTTCATAATAGTGGGCCTTGGCATATATTTCGTAGTCGGAGGCGTAATAGCATCGCTGTTCAGCAGCTTCGGCAGCCTGTGATATGCCGGAAGCTTAACTGGCATGGGCAAGCACGCACTGGCTGCTTTATTGCCTGATGCATGCTTGCTTAAAGCCCGCGCAATAACTGCATAAAAACCGGTGCTTTGACTAGCTCTTCGCATTCATTATGCGATTTCGAACAGCAAGCTTTCGGCTATAGATTCTGCAATTGCGGTTGCTATTTATCCCGGCACGTATTCAACTCCGCAATCGCCGTTTATTACCTGGGAATTAGAGCATGCTACATTAGGAGAGTTATAAAGATAAGCGTAATTTGTATAGTTGGCAACGTTCTCGGTTTCGTTTAGCAGGTTAAGGTTTCCGGAGCTAAGCGGCCAATAATCCGCAGGGCCTATCCCTTCAACGCTGTTGTTGAGATAAAGCTGCTCTGCCATGCTTGGAGACATAGCTGATTTGTAAAGCTGTACGTCTGCTATAATCCCGTTAAGCTGGCCGTTCACGTTCGCAGGCTTAGCTCCAGATATATACGTTGTCCAATAATCGAAGCTCCCAGAAGGCGAATATGTGCCAGTCCCACTTCCGACATTGGCTCCGTTTACATAGAAGCTCTCTGATGCGCTTGTTGCGTTGTATGTTATTATTAGGTTATACCATCCTTGCTTCTTAAGTGTGTAATTTAATGGTATGTTGCCATTGACTCCCCATATCCATCCATGTACTGTCAATCCGTTCTCGCTCAAGAATGGCATATTCCAGCCGCCACTTGGAGCTCCGCCGTCTGTTACTCCAAATATAGGCCCGTTTGTGCTCGGTGTTGCGTAAACCCATGCCTCGGCAGTTAAGTCATTGTTAGCGCCAAAATATTTGCCCATTGGCGCATATTCATACCCATTTCCATTGAAGCTTGTCGCAGGCGGCACGATCCCATCCTGCATCCCAAGGCTGGTGCTAGCGTTCATATATCCAAGCCCGGCTTTCTCAAGCGGCAATCCTGAAATATAAAGCCTCTGAGCAGTGGCATTGCATGAGCTCATGCTGTCGCATCCAAGCACTCCATCAAGCGGACTGGTGGAAGCAGGGAGCTCTAGGGCGGTATAATTTAGGTAATACGCCGTTCCATTGTTACCATTCCCGCTGTAATCATTTGTATTGCCATCAAGCGGCCACCACCCTGCTATAGTGCTTTGGTTCACCGGACCCCCATTCAATCCGTAATTATAAAGTGCCTGTATCTCTGTTTGGTTAAGCTTCGAAGTGTATATCTGTATATTTTTTGCAGAACCATTCAACAATTGTGTGCCGGAATTCCCATATCCTATCTGGAAACCTACGGTCGCCTGGCTAGAAACTGTTAGCGGATCGCTGAGCACCTTCTGCCCATCTACAAAAACGGTTTCAGTCCCGTTCCCTATAATCGCTGTCAACATGTACCACTTATATGGGTTTAAATTTGTGCCTGAGTTATATTCTGTGCCGCTGCCCCAATCATAATAACAAACAGTCAAAGAGTTTCCACACGCACCAACGCCATAAGCGCTTTGCTTAGCGACGAGCCAATTCCAAAAGCCTTGGCTCGGGCCTTTATAATAGACCCATCCGGATATTGTAAGATTTGAAAGTTGCAGGCTTGCAGAATTTGGTATTTGTACATAGCTGCTTGTTCCGTTGAAGTTGGCAGCTTCCGAAACATAATTCTGCGCCTGTTGTCCTGTAGGGTCAAGCGTATAATCATTTACTCCGGAGTATATTACATTGGTCGGCACTCCATTATATCCGTTCCCGCTATAGTCGTTCGCATTGCTCGAAAGCGGATACCACGCAATTAACTTGGAGCCATTAACTGGCATTGCATTTATTCCCTGTAAATAAATGTCATGCAATTGCAAGCTAGAAAGGGTTGAGTTGTAAATTT
>JAKBRD010000050.1 GCA_021834865.1 Microcaldota archaeon
TTATGCTCTCCCCCAGTTCTTGTACCCCACTTTTTTGTTTGGACTCCATATGGAATCAACTTCGCTTCTCGCTACATAATTATTTGGATTTTGTTATATTTATTGGTTTTGTGGAACTTTCTAATAAAAATTTAGAAATAATGCCAAAATCCATGGAAAAAATTTGGAGATCAATTATTTTGTCGAAGAAAAACAAAAAGGAAAGCAAAAACGCCTAGCTTATGGTTATTATGGCATTTGCGCTGTAGCCGTCAAAGGATGCGGTAACCTTTACGGTTCCTGCATGCGCCGCATAAATGGTGTCCGTGGCTTCCCCTGAAGATCCAGTGAAGCCCTTGGCGTTTTCAAGCCTGGCATCGGTATTGTTAAGAGTATAGTTTATGGTTATGCCATGGGTAGGCACTCCTGCAAAATAAAACGTGCTGTTTATGCTGTAATCCTGCCCTGCCGCGAAGGTTGCAGTAGCCGGGCTTATTCCCATCCTTGTAGGTGCGACTGCCCTATTCTGGTCAAACGTGTCATATAATTCTCCCTTGTAAATCTGCATCGGAGGATCTGCGCAGGTGCCGTTGAATTCCCCATACTTGCTCAATCCACAGTTATATTCCTCTATATAAACGTTTGCTCTAAGGTGGCTGCCGAAACTGTCAGGGACCTGGGCCGAACATATGTACGTAGCTCCAGGATTGACGAAAGAAGGCGAGCATGCAGAGCTGTAATTGCTAGCGCCTACTCCTACGACCATCACTGGATTCTCTATGGGATAATACTCAGGATTTTCAAGCATAAGGTTTACACTTGCCGTATTCTTCAAAGAAGGGCTCATTGCAACGTTATAGTTTGAGCACGTTACTCCTACTATAAAATCGCAATTGTTAGGGGGCACCGACATTGGCACTATAAGATAAAAATAAAGCATCCCTACGGCTGCTATTATTATGAGCATGGCCCATCCGTAAGTTATAAGATATTCCAATGCTCCTTGGCCCTTATAATTGGGTTTATGCCCACCACCCACTGCACCACCATTATAAACATTTCTTTTTTCAGATATATTAACCTTTTGCCTGTACGCCATAAATACAAAAAGCAAACAAGTTTATTATGCTTTATGCAGATTCCTGATAAAGCTCAATTGCCGGCCTTGTGCCATAACTCTTCGAAATGCCTTCGAAGTTCGCCTATCTCCTTCCTGCTATCTATAATCGCTATCCTTTCCGTATTTTTATGCATGCCTGAATACGTAAGGTTGGCGCTGCCGGTTATTGCCATAGAATCGGATATGTAAACCTTTTCGTGCACGAAGTTGCCCCTTACGACCCTGACGTGCATCCTGCTCTTCTTGTGCCTGCTTGGCATACTTATAGTATAAAACATGCCCCATGCGGCCATTGCGTCCAGAAAAATAAGTGCGGCTATATATTCGCTTATCAGATACGCCGCAGCAAACATTGCAAGCACTATTGCTGCATGGGCCACCTTAGGCCTTCCGAATTTATAAGACCCCGATATCTCTATCGATTTCTTGAACGCGGCTTCGCTTGTTATCAAATAGACGTTCTTTCTCGATGATATCCTCTTCAAGACTTTTAGGTAATATGTGCTGACGAACGGGGATATGACATAAAGATTCCTGCCTTTGGAAAAAAGAAGCTTCTCGACGCTTTTATAAGAGCTTTCCGTGCTCATCGCACGCATTCTTACATCCCTGGCTTTTTAATCGCAATCCTGAGCTTTGCATCCATAAGCTCGAGCGGAACCTGCTTCAGCGATTCCGGTATTTCCGGAACGAACTCCACCTTTTTCGCGTTTATGTCCTTGGCAAACTGCTCGGAGAACTTTCTTATCGTTGAAACGGTGTCTTCGTCGGCGCTTATGTAAGCCTCTATTTTGTCCGACCTCTTCAGGCCTTCCGCCTTGCGCTCCATCTGTATCCTGCGCTCAAGCTCCCTTAAGAACGCCTCATCGGCCAGCTCGCTGCTTATCTCGCTGTCTACCTTTGCGTATCCGTATTTGAATTTCTTCATTCCTTCGCTGGTGTTGAATTCCGATATGATTACGTGTTCCGGGCCTATCTCAAAGACTCCCTTCTCCGTATGCACTGCGTATTTTCCTCCGGAATCCAATGCCGCCTTTATCTCTTCGGGATTCGCTTCTGTTATGGATTTTGCTATAAATGAAGCGTTCTGCTTGAACTCCGGCCCTATGCGCTGGAATTGCGGCTTCGCTTCGAGGCCTATGCTGCTGACCTTCTTGACCAATACCTCCTTGGAATTGGTGTAATCTCCTATTATGTCTGACATCCTGGAAAGCGTGTTGTAAACCTCGTCGCTCGTAGTTTCTATTAGCGCCTGCTTTACCGGCCATCTGAGCGGCACCTTCACGGCTTCCCTGTTGTTCAGCAAAGCGCTTATCGATTCCTTTACCATGTCGAAAGTGCTTTCGAGCTCTTTGTCTATGAGCTCCGGCTTGGGCTTTGGCCATTTCTGCATTGAAACGCTGTCGTCAACGTTCTTCAGCATGCGCAGCGCTATGTAATCGGAAGTGAACGGAATAACCGGAGAAGCAAGCGTCAGTACGGTGTTGACGCAATAGCTAACCACGTTGAGGACCTTTTTCTGCATGCCCTTGTCGTAGCCAAGCAGCTTCTTCTTAGCAACCTTTAGGTAAAACCTGCTGAAATCGTCGCTTATGAATTCTTTCAGCGCATTGACTGCATTGTGGGCCTCGTAGTTCTCCAATGCCACAGTAACTTTTTCTATCAGGCTCTGCACTCTAGAGAGTATCCACAGCTCTTCCCTTTCGAGGCCTTCGGCCTTCGGAAGCGTCCACTTGGGCTTTGCGCCTATGAGCTTGCCGTATTCGTCTATCAGGTTTGCAGCGTTATAAAGCACGTTTATCGTCCTTTCGGAATCCCTTATCTCGCTCCTGTTGAACGAAAGGTCGAGCCATGGCGTATGCCCAGAGCTCCATATCCTGAAAGAGTCCGCATTGGTTATCTTAAGCAGGTCAGCCACGGCTATGTAATTCCCGAGCTTCTTGTGCATCTCGCGCCCGTCCTCGCTCAGGAGCATGCCGTCTACGCCTACGTTCTTGAACGGCCTTTTGCCATAAGCAAGCACGCCTATCTTCAGCAGCCCGGAGAACCATCCCCTGAGCTGGTCCTTGCCTTCTATTATGTAATCTATCGGGAATAGCCTTTCGAATTCCTTTTCGGAATCTATGCTCGCCCTTGAGGCTATGCTGGAATCGAACCATACGTCGGTTACGTCCTTGACCCTGCGCATCGAGCCTCCGCATTTTTCGCATTTGAGCTCTATAGAGTCTATGTACGGCCTGTGCAGGTCGTCCAGGTGTTCAACCTTCTCCTTGTTTGTTGCATGCCTGGCAAGCTCTTCCATCGAGCCTATGACCTTGGTGTCACCGCATTTTTCGCATTCCCATATCGGTATCGGTATGCCCCAATACCTCTGCCTTGATATGCACCAGTCCGGCGAGCTTTTGAGCACGTCGGCCTGCCACTGCATGGCCTCGGCAGGATGCCATGAAACCTTAGAATTTTCCGAAAGCAGCTTCTTTTTTACTTTGGATATGTTGAAAAACCACTGCGGCGTGGCTATGAAAATAAGCTTGGAATCGCACCTCCAGCAATGCGGATAGCTGTGCGTTATGCTGCCCTTGTAAAGAAGAACGCCCATGGACTTCAAATCTTCCATAACTGCCTTGTTCGCCTCTTCGGGCACCTTCATTCCTTCGTATTTGCCGGCATCCTTTGTATATTCTGCTTTTCCGTCTACAGGGCAGAATACTGGGAGGCCTAGCTTTTTGCCTAAATTATAATCCTCAAGCCCGTGCCCAGGCGCTATGTGCACAAGGCCGGTTCCGTCGTCCATTGTGACGAGCTCTCCTGAAAGTATGACCTTGTGGTATTTTCTGAGCTCCTTCTGCTTTGGCGAATGCTCCTCAAGAGGGTTTGCATACGCCATGCCTTCGAGCTCCGAGCCGTAGAATTCCTCCAGCACAACCGGGCTCGCGTCAAGCATCGCAGCGGTGTCATCAAGCCTCTTCTTTGCCACTATAAGGTTTTTGTCTCCGAACTTTGCAAGCACGTAGAGCTCCTTAGGGTTTACCGCTATAGCTACGTTCGCAGGAAGCGTCCATGGCGTGGTCGTCCATATAAGAAGGGAATAATCTCCATCCGCGAGGCTTATCCTTGCCTTGGAATCGTTCTTTACGACTTTGAATGGGACGGCTATTGAAGGATCGTTGTCCTGCATATATTCCGCTTCCATAGTGCCCTGCGAGACAGAGGTCTGGCAGTGCGGGCAGTAAAGCGTCGCCTTTGTGTCCCTGTATAAGAGCCCTTTGTCGCTTATCTGCTTGAATATGCTCCATCCTGTCTCTATATACTGCTTGTTGAACGGTATGTACGGGTGTGCGAAATCCAAAGTTATTCCGAAGCGCTCGAAGTCGCTGTCCATCCTGCCTATGCCTGCTTCTACGTAAGCCCTGCACTGCTTTATGAACTCGTCGACCCCTATTTTGTCCTCTATGTCTTGCTTGGACTTGAGCTCCAGCTTCTTCTCCACCTTATTCTCTATTGGTAGGCCGTGGACGTCGTATCCGGGTATGTCCCTGACGTCGTATCCCCTCATTCTCCTGTATCTTAGCGTTATGTCCTTTACGGTCTTTACCCACATCTGCCCAGGGTGCAGGTCTCCAGTAGTATAAG
>JAKBRD010000051.1 GCA_021834865.1 Microcaldota archaeon
GAGGTTATGCTCTGGACTGACAGCACTGTCGCGCTGTTTCCGAATACGTCTGACAGCAACGTGGAAAGCGCAGATGTCGAATTCAGGCTCGTGGCCTTTATTACGAGAACGTTGTACGAGTATTTGTTTATCATGCTTTCGGCTTGCGTAAGCGGCATGAATATGCTTGTATCAGGGTCCACAAAGAACGAGGTGCCGTATTCGCCAAGTATCCCGGTAGGGATAATCGGAACCGTCTTTACCCCGGCAGATGTCCTTATTCCGGTAAGATAAAGCGGCTGGTCAAGCTCTATGTTTGGAGCAGAGCCGGAGCTAGGATTGGCTATGCTATATCCCAGCAATGCCTGGCCTGTACCTGAATCAGAATACAATGTGCCTGAGCTGTAGTCAAGCTTGCCAAGCACAGATTTTAGGCTTGAATTTTCTACTCCCAGGATAGTTGTGGGGCTTGAGCCGGTGCTGGTAGTTATGTTTGCGCTGAACCGGAGCATAGGTATTACCGAGCTAACGTTGGGAAGCGATTCTATCTCGCTTATCTGCGCATTTGTGAATATGCCGTCCGGGCCTGATGCGGACATGTATATTGTTGTAGGGCCTATGGTGTCAAGCGACTGCGTTATGCTTGCCGTAACCCCGGTGACAAGGGATATCAGCGCTATTATTGTAGCCACCCCTATCATTACGGTGAGGACAGTGAGACCAGTCCTTAGCTTTCGCTGGGACATGCCCTGCAGGCTAAGCTTAAGGATGTCTTTCGGGTTCATTGCTTGCACCGTTCATTTGGACTGCTTCTTCTGCTTTTTGGATCCCTTTCTTTTATAGAAAAATGCGCCTATTATCGCAAGGATAATTATTGCAGCTATGACGTACAAAAGCAGCCTTGAACCGGCATCCCTGTATTTTGCGGTGTTTGCATAAGGGTTGCTGGAAAATGCGGTAGAGTTGCCAGAAGAAACGGATATGGGTATCTCAATCAATTCATTCTCTTTCTGGTTGAGGTTGTTTATGTAGCTCACGGTTATTGGCACTTCATAAGTGCCTGGCTTTATGCTCTTGCCAAGAGTGACGCTCAGGGTGAAAGCTGTCGGGGAGTACGTGCCTATGCTGCCCAAGAATGTTGAATTCTCACCCAATATGGAAATTCCGCTGACCGAATGTGTTATCAGGGTAACTGCGCTAGCAGATATGGAGCCGGTATTGAGCAGCGTGCCGGTAAGCGAAACTACCGAGCCTGGAGTGGCAACGTCTGGGAGCTGCGTAGTACCGGTGTTGGTTATGTTTACGTATCCGGGCGAGAGCAAGCTTAGTGACCTGCTGACAGAATAGGGCTGCCCGTTAAGGACATAGCCAAGCTGTGCGTTTAGGGTAGCTACGTCGGTCTGCGATGTTATGTATAAGCTTATTGGTATCGAAGCATTTTTCATTGCGCCTATCGAGCCGATCGAATAGTAGCCGTCGCTGCCTATCAGAGTCAGCGGAGACGTTGCAGTGAGCGTGAGCGAAACGTTTGATATGCTTGAGCTGTCGTTGTTTATTATTTTAAGCGAATCGTTCTGGAGCTGGCCTATTGTTATCTCGTTTGACGAAAGGCCTATCGCAACCTTGTTTGGAGGCGATACTGCATACATTCCGAATGTGACAGGAGAAGTCTCGTTATATCCATATGCGTTGATGTACGAGAAGTCGATTGTTACCGGAATTGTAGTGGATGTGGCTGAAGGGGAAACGTAGACCGGCACGGATACCTCCTCAGTCGAATTCGGAGTAAGCGTGCCTATGGAAGTTGCAGGGCCAGCCTGGCTTACGTATGAAGTCGATTCTACAGAAGGCTTTATCGCGTATCCGTAGCCGGATCCCTTGTTGCTGACATTCAGCGTTATGTAGTTTACCTTGCCGGCAGTAAGCTGCTGCGTGGTGTTGAAGTACAATTCCGTAGAACCCTTAAGCGGTACGAGAAATTGCGTGCTGTATTCGTATCCCTCGTTGCTGTTGGTATAGTTCCAGTAAAGGTTGAGCTTTTCATATGTGCCGCCGTTTGGACCTACAGGAGTATTGTTCGCAATGTCAAGGTAGTACACCACGTTGAAGAACGAATACGGCTGCACGTTCTGTATGTTGTCTACAGCGTACAGCGAAGTGCCGTTCTGAGCCGTGAAGTACCCTACCAGCGGCATCTGCGCCTGTACGTCTACAAGCTCACAATTGTTGTTGTTGTCGACTGTTACGGTAAGCGGAACGTCCTTCTGGCCCGGGCCGGCAGATACCGAGCTTACCTGAAGCGACTGGTTCTGCTGGAGGCTCTGCGATGATGGAAGGCCCCATTTCACTCCGACTATGTTAAAGCTCGTTACGGTATTTGGATTTGTGCATGACGCATTCGTAGGAGAGGCACCCGATATGCCTGAAACCATTAGAAAGGCGAATAAGCCAAGAACCGCCATCATCGCATATTTTCTCATTTTTACACCTATAATATCATCTAGTCTTTTATTTGTAAGTTTTGTTTATTTTATATTGCCAGCAGCAATTTATACCGATTCGCATAACTAGAGCTTTTTTGTATCGCTCAGCTTGGCCATCATATTTTCCTTTGTTATGAGCCCGTCCCTTATGAATATGCGCCTCTTTGCAAATATTCCAACTTCAGGGTCGTGGGTGCTCAGGACTATTGTGGTGCCGAATTCCTTGTTGACCCTTGCAAGTATCTGCAGCACTGCTATGGCCGACTTTGTATCAAGGTTTCCAGTTGGCTCGTCCGCAAGCAGTATCTTCGGGTTATTTACAAGCGCCCGCACTACCGCAACCCTCTGCTGTTCGCCTCCGCTCAACTCGTTTGGCTTTTTCTCAAGCTTATCGCCAAGGCCAACTTCTTTCATGAGCTTTATAGCATTTGACATTACTTCGCTGCCATGCTTCTTCGATACCATTGTAGGAAGCATGACGTTTTGTATTGCGGAAAGATATGGCACGAGGTTGTATGACTGGAAAACAAAGCCTATGTCCATGTTCCTGAGCTCGGCCAGCTCGGAATTGCTCATTTCGTTTACCCTCCTGCCTGCTATTATTATTGAACCGCCAGTAGGGGAATCCAGAGTGCCCATAAGATCCAGCACTGTTGTCTTTCCAGATCCGGATGGACCCATCACGGCAACGAACTCCCCCTTTTTTATCTCGAAGCTCACGCCATTAAGCGCCATATATGCCATGCCAGACTTGTTGGTATATACTTTCTGGACATTCTCGAAGCTTATTATTGTTTCGTTTTTCGTAGCCATACGCATGCACCTCTCTTTAACCGCACTTGGTTCCATTCCCATTGCTGTCATATACTGCAATGCCGTTGGAAGTTATAACTATAATCCTATAATCACCACTAAGCACAATCGAATCGATGGCCTGTTCCTGTATAGATCCATTGGCTGCCGAATACCTTAGCGCTACGTTTGAGCCTGGACCCATGCCATAGCCAATGTTACCTGCCATTTTCGGCATTTCCCACAGTGAAGAGCCCAGGCTCCCGTTTTTCAGCACCGCGAATGATACGCCAAGCATGGGCATGGGCCTTGTCGTCTGTGGCATCTTTGCAATGGCATAGGGATTTCCGGTTATGACAACCCTCTTTGGCATATTCGTTACGTTTATTGATATCGGCTTGGAATTCCAGTTGTGGTACAGCTTGGATATGTTTATTGTAAGAGTGCCTGAAGTGCCGTTATATGCAGTTGCGTTGCTGTTGTGGTTGAAGCTCTTGCCTGGGGCGATAGCATAATCATGCATGGAAAAACATGAAAGCATAGCAACACCTTCCACTTCTGCAATATCGTTTCCAGTGTTTATTAGTGATATCGAAACGTTTTCATTGCCGCCATTTTGGACTATGGATGCGTTTGCCACTTTTACACCTGACTCGCTGAAAAACAACGCTGCTTTGCCTGCGAATTTGTCCAGAGGCATTGATTCGTTGTCTGAAAAAGCCTTCTTTGAGCCATTGGTATTATTTTCAGAAATCCATGTTTTGTTGGCATAGCCCAGAAAACCGGAAAGCTTTGGCATAAACGCGAATGATTCGGTGCCGTTGGAATAATTTGAAAAGTATGGAACCACAACACTGGACAGATCCAGCAATATAGATGTAGAAGAGTTTACGGTCCCGTTTCCAACTACTTTCGTATAGAAGCGCTTTACAGGTATTGCAAGAGCATATGTAGAATTGCCTATGCTTATGGATCCAGAACTTATGTTTATCGATACTCCGTTTATTTTTGATCCGCTCTTTATATTGGCTGTCGCTATTATTCTCGAAACGTTTACAAGGCTAAGCGCGTCAAGCGTGCCTGTCGTATTGAGCGTTATCGTCCTGTTGGCTCCGCCTGAAGTGTAGTTTATAGTTATGGAAGAATAGTTCAGCATTACCGCGCTTGTCCCTGCCGGGAGATATGGAGGATCTGTTATTGCTATAGGCACGTTTGCAGAAGCGGAATGAAAGCTTCCAGAGAGGGCGAGCAGACCAGCTATTGCAGCAATAATGAGAAAGCCGGCAAAGGCATATTTGGACTTGCTGCCTCTACTATAATTTATCTTGGCTGCAATGGTTTCCGGGAACTCGCCTTCAAACCCAGTATT
>JAKBRD010000052.1:0-3164 GCA_021834865.1 Microcaldota archaeon
GAGCAGCTCAAGAACGCTAAGGATAGCAATTATTGGCAATAGGTGGCATTATGGCAATGATGAACATGGTCCAGGCAATAAACAACGCGCTTGACCTGGCAATGGCTGAAGACAAAAGAGTAGTGCTTCTGGGCGAAGACATAGGAAAGGACGGAGGAGTATTCAGGGTAACTGACGGGCTCATAGACAAGTACACCAAGGACAGAGTTATCGATACGCCGCTGGCAGAATCCAGCATAATAGGCACATCCATAGGCATGGCTATAGCAGGGCTCAAGCCTGTGCCTGAGATACAGTTCGCAGGATTTATGTACCTCGGGTATGCGCAAATAGTCAACCATGCAGCCAGGTACAGGTCCAGGACAAGGTCAAACGTATCGCTGCCAATGGTCATAAGAACTCCGGTGAGCGGAGGAGTTAAGACATTGGAGCACCATTCCGAAAGCCCGGAAGCGGAATATTCGCACGTAGGTGGCCTCGTAGTGGTTGAGCCATCGACGCCCTACGACGCCAAGGGCCTTTTTACAAGCGCAATACACGGCAGCGACCCTGTGCTGTTTTTGGAACCTACAAAGCTTTACAGGCTTTTCAAGCAGGAGGTGCCAGAAGAGATGTTTGAAGTTCCAATAGGCAAGGCAAGGACCGTCAGAGAGGGAGAGGACATTACGATAATAACGTATGGAACGATGGTAAATGCTGTAGAAAAAGCCCTTGAAAAAAAGCCCGGAATAAGCGCAGAGGTTCTTGACCTCAGGACAATAAATCCGCTTGATGAAGACGCGATAGTAAATGCGGCCAAGAAGACCGGCAAGGTCATAATAGTGCACGAGGCTCCCATGAGCTTTGGTGTCGGAGCAGAGGTTTCTGCAATAATAGCCGACAAGGCAATATACGATATAGATGCGCCGATAACCCGCATAGCGTCCCCTAGCCTGCCATATCCGATGCCAGGCTATGAAAATTATTACATACCGAACGAAAAGAGGATAATAGAAGCAATCGAAAGGCTTTTGGAGATGTGAGGTGCTGCCAATGGATGAGATAAAATTCGTTGATATCGGGGAAGGCATAACAGAAGGCCATATACAAAAATGGCTAGTCGCAGATATGGCAGAAGTCAAGGAAGACCAGCCGGTTGCACAGGTAGAAACGGACAAAGCAGTGGTAAGCATACCTGCACCGTCTTCCGGAAAAATAAGGATAATGGCAAAAGAGGGCACAGACGTAAAGGTTGGAGATGTAATGGCTTATGTAGGCAGCGCTGATGAGCTCAGCAAAGCAGGAACTTCTGCTGCCAGAAATAATACAAATGCCGCTGGCGCTGCCGGAACCCAAAAGGCAAAACCTGCCGAATCAATGCCAAACAAGCCTGCAGAGCCACAGCCTCAGAAGCGCGTGCTGGCACCGCCTTCGGTCAGGCATCTGGCTGAAAGCATGGGAATTGATATTTCAAAAGTCAAGGGCTCCGGCCCTGGCGGAAGGATAACCGAAGCCGACGTTAAAGCTTATCAGGGTGGCAAGCCGCAGGAATCTGCGGCACAACCCGGGGCTCAAATCGCAAATGCGCAGGCAGGGAGCACCGAACGCGTTCCACTGACGCAGACGAGAAAGGCGATAGCGAAGAATATGGAGCTTTCATGGCAAATACCAAGGGCATCGCACATGGACCTGATAGATGCCGGCGCGATATATTCGGTAGTGCAGAAAGAGAAGGAAAAATCCCTCAAGCAGCTCAACGTCAAGCTGTCGTATCTGCCTTTCATAATAAAGGCGGCAGTGGAGGCGCTAAAGGAAAACCCGCGCTTCAACGCAAGCTATGACAGGGACAAGCAGGAAGTAGTGATAAAGAGGTATTACAACATAGGCCTGGCTGCAGAGGCCAAAGACGGCCTCAAGGTTGTGGTAATAAAGGACAGCGACAAGAAGAGCATAATTGAAATAGCCAAGGAGATAGATTCGCTTCATAAAAAGGTGCTTGACCAGACAATATCGCTAGCAGAGATGAGGGATACAAGCTTCACAATAACCAACGTAGGCAGCCTGGGAGGAGGCTTTCTGGCGATACCGATGATAAACTATCCCGACGTAGCCATACTCGGAATCACCCTCTTAAGAGACATGCCAGTAGTAAGGGACGGTGCAGTTGTTGTCGGAAAGGTGCTTCCGTTTACAGTGACGTTCGACCACAGGGTTGTCGATGGCGCCGAAGCGGTAAAGTTCGGAAACGCGTTCAAGGGTTATATGGAAGACCCTGAATTCTTGGATATGCTTTGAGGTGTGCAGATGGTAATGGGGGAGGTTCCCGAAGAAGTAGACATTGCAGTAATAGGCGGAGGGGTCGGAGGCTATACTGCTGCGATAAGGGCAGCAGAGCTTGGGAAGAGCGTTGTCCTCATCGAAAAGGAAAAGCTCGGGGGCCACTGCCTTAATTATGCCTGCATACCATCTAAGACGCTCATACATATATCGGATATATTTTACGATTCCACGCACTCGCAGAAATTCGGAATCAGCGCAGAAAGAGTAACAATAGACGCAAAAAAGATGCTTGAATGGCGCGTCGGAGTTTCTACGAAGCTGGAAAACGGAGTTGCATTCCTTTGCAAGCAGAACAGGATAGACGTGCTCAAAGGGGCAGGCACCTTCATAGAAAGAAACAGGATACAGGTAACTGATGGCACCGAAGTCATATTCAAAAAAGCGATAATAGCCACAGGATCGGAGCCTGCAGAGCTCAAAGGCATGGCTTTTGACGGCAAGACAATTATTGATTATAAGCAGGCTCTGCTTCTTGATTACATACCAAAGGAGATGGCCATAATAGGAGCAGGATACGTTGCCGTTGAAATAAGCACAATGTACGCGAAGCTTGGATCCAAGGTGCATGTTATAGCAAGGTCTGACGTACTCTCAAAATTCGACAGGGATGCAGTATCAATAGTCAAGAAGCACATGCAGAAGCTCGGAATAGCCATCCATACAGGAGCCAACCCGAAAGCTTATGCCAACGGAAATCTGGAGCTCGACAACGGAGAGGCGATAAGCGCAGATATAGTAGTGGTCGCGATAGGCCTGCGCCCATTTTCCGATGGCCTTGGCACGCAGACAGCAGGAGTTGAAAAGGACAGCAAAGGATTTGTGAAAGTCAACGAAAATCTACAGAC
>JAKBRD010000052.1:3264-4571 GCA_021834865.1 Microcaldota archaeon
CACGGGCTCAGGGCAGATGTCCGCTCATGGAAAAGGCTTATTCCATATCTTGATGACAATTGGGGAATAGTCCTGCTTGACATGCTGGGCCACGGCGAATCAGACGCGCCGCACATAGATTATACTCCGGATATGCAGGCAAGAATAGTTTCTGAGGTAGTTTCAAAGCTAGTATCTGGAAGCTATGTCCTCGTGGGCAATTCATACGGCGGTTGGATAGCCGCTTTTGGCGCTGCCTACGAGATTTATGGAGACAGGATTTCCGGGATTGTGCTTGAAGACGCTGCCGGGCTTAGGGAAGAGATGGACGACATGATGAAATCCATCTCATATAAAGAATTCTACGACATGCAGATGAAAAAGTTGAGCATGCTCAACAGGGACGAAGTCAAAGGCAGCATGGATTATGTGGTAAGCAGCATAATAGGGACCGAGAAGGGCAAGTATCTTTTAGGCAGGGATGAGCTCGGGCGCATAAAGACAAGATGCCTGATAGTCTGGGGCACGAACGACAGCACAATTGACAAAAAATATGCTGGCTATTTCAACAGCTACATAAGAGAGTCTGAGCTTGTTTTTATAGAAGAAGGAGGGCATGTGCCGCACTTTTTAAAGCCTTCGGAATTTGCAAATGCCCTGAAGAGATTTGCAGGGCAGCAACTGCAATAAGTTTTCAGGGGCTTCTTTGCGGCTTCACGACCTGAGGAGTTTTTCTATCCCGCCAAGCCCGTAGCGGAATTCCTTGAGCCCATGCCTTACTTCAGACTCGCTAACGTTTGCATGAGACATTATCTTTGATACCTTGCGTTCCAGCACGTCAAGCTTGTTTGGAATTTTTTCTGAAATTAGTTTTGAGTATTGCAAATAGTTTTTATCCGATTTCATGTGGTCCATGGACCTATCCGAATCCGCAATCAGCATTGCAGAGTTTACCCTTTTTATGCTTTTGAGCAGGTAGCCAGCTGTTGCTGCAACGGTATCAGGCACATCGAAAGTATCCGGATTGCAGAATAGCGCCACCAGCGCGCTCCTGGCCCTTGTATTCGTAAACACCAGCGGGTTTATGCTTGTTGCAAGGGTGAAAGATATGTCCGCAACCTTGACCTTTAGGCCGCTCTGCTCCATATTGACTTCTATTGCATCTGCGAATAGCTCCGCTCCGAAGGGTATTGGGCCGAGCCCGCCCGAAGGAATGAATATATCTGTATCTTTATACGCGATGTCGCGGTATACCGGGAATGGCGAATAGTCAACTACGTTTTCATAGCCGAGCTTGCCTTCTATCGTTACCGCTTTTACCTTGTCAA
>JAKBRD010000053.1 GCA_021834865.1 Microcaldota archaeon
TATGTGGTAAAATCAACCAAGCCCTTGAGCTTTAGGGTTCCAAGGGCATTCGATGCGTCGAAAAATGAGGAATTTATCAGTCCGCCGAACTTTTCAACGGTAGTGTCAGGTTTTATCCTTTTCAAAACTGTCAGGTCCATGAAATTTATTTCGTTGGGCATAAAATCATTGCAAAAATATTGACATTTAATAAAACGTTATGATAACTTAAATATCTTTCCAATTCACCGAATAAGGCCCTGATGACAAATATAAAACAGGGTTCAAGAATAAACAACGTTTTTATAATTTCTTTACAAATCTAAAGCAGCGGTGAGTTCCGCCACAAAGGTATTTTCGATGAAATTAAGCTTCTTTGGCGGGGCACACGAAGTAGGCCGTTCTGCCATATTCCTTCAAGACAAAAGGAATCTGCTGTTCGATTACGGTGTCAAGATTGACGATGTGACCGAATATCCAATAGCGGAGCCCAAGGCCGACGCACTGATACTAAGCCATGCGCATCTAGACCATAGCGGGTCGTCACCCTCATTGTACAACGAGATGTCAATGCCCACAATAGGAACAAGCCCTACTCTAGGGCTCTCCGAGCTCCTGCTCAACGACACCATAAAGATATCAAGAAAGGAGCACACAAAAATAAATTTCCACAAGAGGCAGCTCGATAAATTCTCAAAGCGCTTCATGGAGACCGATTACAAAAGGCCCCTTCACCTGGGCAACTTCGACATAGAGCTTTACGATGCAGGGCACATAGCCGGAAGCGCCATAACTCTTGTAGAGCGCACCAATGCCAAGAACAACAAGCGCATAGTCTATACCGGGGATTTCAAGATGTCGCCGCAATTGCTGCACGAAGGCGCCAAGCCCGTAAGGAGCGACGTGCTAATAATAGAGTCAACCTATGCAACAAGGGAGCACCCTGACAGGAACAAGCTAGTTCACGATTTTGTCGAGGGTGTAAAGGAAACGACCGACAATGGCGGCATAGCACTTGTGCCCGCATTTGCAGTCGGGAGAAGCCAGGAGCTCCTCGCAATACTATACAAGAATGGCCTGATAGAGCGCACATACATAGACGGAATGGCAAGAGAGGCAACGGAAATAGTGTTATCCAACAAAAAATTCATAAGAAACGCGGATCTGCTTTCCAAGGCCGCGAACGAATGCAACTGGGTCAACGATTTGGCAGATAGAAAGAGGGCCCTTGAAGGCGGTTCCATTGTCGTGACTACTGCGGGGATGCTTAATGGCGGCCCTGCAATGCACTATATAACAAGGCTCAACAGCGAATCCAAGGTATTCCTCACTGGCTATCAAGTGGAAGGCACAAGGGGAAGGAGGCTCATGAACACTGGCAAGATATACATAGAGGAGGTTGACAAGGAGTTCAACCTTCAGGTAGGTTTTTATGATTTTTCTGCGCATTCTGGCATGAGCGACCTTTACAAGTTTGTAAGGGAAAGCGCCCCAAACATTGTGGTATGCGTGCACGGAAGCCCGGAAAACACCGAGGCTTTCGCAGAAAACCTCAAAGGCGAGGGATTCGAGGCATATGCGCCAAAGGTCGGAGACACCATAGATTTAGGGGAGTGAACGGGTACCATAGCGATTTCGCTGGGAGGAAGCACGCTTACGAAGGAGAACGGAGAATTGGATATCCTTTTTATAAAGAGCTTCGTCGAACTGATAAAGAAGCACGCTTCCAAGGGAACCTCATTCATAATAGTGGTTGGAGGGGGCTTCACAAGCAAAAAATACATAACCGCTGCATCAGAATTCACAGAATCGCAGTACATAAAGGACAACATAGGAATACAGACTACATACCTAAACGCATGGCTGCTGCACTCGGCATTCGGGAATTCATCTGCAGTGTACAGAGGAGATCCGAACGGCATCCGCTCAGAGATCAAAAACAGCAGCATAGTAATTACCGGTGGAATAATACCGGGAATAAGCACTGATACAGTGACCATGCTTCTCGCAGAGTCTGCCGACGCTACGCACGTGATAAATGTCAGCACGCCCAAGGGCATCTACAACGAAAAGGGAAAATTCGTTAATGCCATGGACATAGACGAGCTCCTTGAACTTGCGATGAAGGGCGACACAAGGGTCGCGCGCTCGAATTTCGTCTTCGACGTCATAGCCTGCAAAATAGCCAAGCGCTCCAACACCGAGCTTCACTTCCTTGACAAAAGCATAAAGAACATAGAAAGTGCCATCTCGCGCAGGAAGCACGAAGGCACCGTAATAAAGCCAAAGCGCTGAATCATTCTATTCCTAGCGCAGACATCATGAAGGGCAGTATTATCGTAGCATCGCCGTCTATTGTTACATACTTCGCCTTTTCCTTTATCTTCCCCCATGACACTGCTTCGGTGAGCCTTGCGCCCGAAAGGCTTCCGTCGAACTGCGTGGCCGTGGTTATGTAAACCGCATAGTCAAGCCCTCCCTTGAACTGGTTCCACCATATTACGTGGTGCTTGCTTATTCCGCCGCCAATCATGAGAGCTCCGGTTACCTTGTTGTCGAAGGATATATTGCTAAGCTCGAGCTCGTCCCTTATGAGGTTGAGCTTGAAGTCGTGATCCTGAGAATATATCGTCAGCTGCGTCCCGAAAGCGCCGTCGAGTATTCCGGGGTTGAATATCTTGACATTGTGAAGGTAGGCCTGCCTTAGTATGGACCCCTCGTCCTTTATGCGCTTTCCGAATTCGTAAAGCAGCTCGCTTGCGCTGTACTCCTTCTTGTAATCCTTTGACGAATATATGTCATCCATTATCTTTTTGAAGCTCTCTTCAACCTTTAAGCCATATTCGTCGTTTTCGATGAATACGTTTCCGAGCCTGTATACCCTGAGCGAATGAAGGTAAGCGTCGTCAGCGTTAAAGGTCCCCAAAGAATATTTGCCGCCGAACGCCCTTGCAAGGTCGTGGTCAACTGTTCCGCCTGTCGTTATTATTGCGTTGAAATGCTTGGTCATGGATGCAAGCACCCCCCTAAGGCCTGTGGATACAATGTCTGCCGGGAAGGACAGGAAGTTGAAGGATTTCTTGTCCTTTAGCATGTCTCCTATTATGTGCGTGCCTGTTATCATGTGCTGGGCCGAGAATCCGCCTACGTGCTCCATCTCACCGAACAGCCCCTCTACAGTCATGCCTTTCTTGAGCCTTATGTCATGCACTGGTATTGAAGTGAGCTTCTTGCTCTCTTCCTTTTTATTTTTGCCATTTTCAGCCATTGAATCATCCAAATAGAAATTCGGCGCAAGCCGCTGCACAATCGTAATCGAAAAACAAATACTTACGGATTTGCACTGCTCTTTTCCAAGGCAGCCCTTATCCTGAATAATTCTGTAAATAGATTTTTAACCTTTTCAGGAGCATAATAATCAGCGACCGTGATTTCATGAGCGAGTTTACAAGTGTTGACGATGAAGAGATCCTGAGATTTATAGAGGGTGCAAAACCCAAGATATACGTTGTTGGAACAGGCGGAAGCGGCAGCAACACCGTAAACAGGCTTGCTACTCTTGGCATAGAGGGCGCAACGCTAATAGCCATGAATACCGACGCACCACATCTGATAAAGACAAGGGCCGAGAGGAAGCTCCTGCTCGGCAAGAAGGTTACAAAGGGATTGGGTGCAGGAAGCGACATAAAGGTCGGCGAGGAAGCCGCAATGGAGAGCAAGGACGAGATAAAGCACATGCTCTCCGACGCAAACCTGGTTTTCATGACGTGCGGCCTCGGAGGAGGCACAGGCACCGGATCAATAAGCACGATAGCGCACGAAGCAAAGGAGAACGGCGCGCTTACTGTTGCGATAGTCACGCTTCCATTCTCGAGCGAGGGAAGGACAAGGATGCACAACGCGCTGGAAGGCCTTTCCAAGCTGAAGAAGATGTGCGACACCGTAATAATAATTCACAACGACAAGCTTCTTTCAGTGGCACCGGATCTGCCGTTAAACATGGCGTTCAGGGTTTCTGACGAGGTGCTTTCCAGCGCCACTAAGGGCATAGTCGAGATGGTCACGAAGCCGGGAATGGTAAACATAGACTTCGCTGACCTCAGGATGGTATTGAAGGATTCTGGTTATGCGGTCATAGGCTCTGGAGAGGGCATGGCAACCTCCACGCAGTCGAACAGGGCGCTCATAGCGCTTGAAAACGCAATAAAGAGCCCTATGCTAGACGCAGATATGGCAACGGCGAAGAAAGCGCTGATAAACATAATCGGCGGCGAGAGCCTTACGCTAAGGGAAGCAGAAACCATATTCCAGGAGGTCGCGAGCAGGATAAGCAGCGATGCGCTCATAAAGTGGGGCGCCAGGATAGACGACGAGATGGCCAAGGATTCCATACGCATAATGCTTGTAGTCAGCGGAGTGGAATTCCCGGAATACACCGACACAAACATAAAGAAGGAGATTAAGAACTTGGAAAAGGTTGAGCTCGACGACATGTTCTGAGCTCCGCTTTACTTTCTTCTATCTGCTAAAACAAGGCAAAAACAAGCGGCGGGAG
>JAKBRD010000054.1 GCA_021834865.1 Microcaldota archaeon
TCTATGCTAGCAGGGCACAACCCCTATCTGTTCAATTCGGCAGGCATACTTACCAAAAATATAGCCAGATACGGTTTCACGATGCTGACGAACAACACTGTTATAGGCAGGCTCGATTACCCTGCGCTTTTCATGCTTTCTGGATGGCCTTTCTACTCTATTTTCGGAGGCACACCGGCAAATATACTGGACTACGGCAACGCGGCAGGCTACTTGGTCATGTTCCTTCTGTCGCTCTTGGTGTTCGGGGCCGTAATTGGCAAGAAAGCGCTTGCAGACATGAAGATGATGGCGCCGATTATCTTTGTATTCCTGCTTTATTCCCTGCAGATTGTTTCATTCCAGTACTCGATAGCAATAATACTGCTCATTCTGACTGTGAAATACATTGACAGCAAGTATGTATTCGTGCTGCTTGGCTTGGCTGCTTCCCTGCAGGAGCTGTTGTGGGTGCCAGTGATACTAGCCTTAGTATACATTGCGACAACCAAGGGTTTAAGGAGTGCCGGCAGGATTGCAGCATTGTCAATTGGGGTATTCCTGCTGATAAATGGGTATTTCATTGCAATAGGCCCGGGCACTTACATATTGCAGGTATTCAAGCCCCTTAATGGAGACTTGCTGCCGTTTTACCTGACATCGGTTTCTTCGATAATACAAGCATATGCAAACATTCCTCTTTCCGGATTCAGCACATTGTTCTATATAATGCTTCTACTTGGAGTTGCCATAACTGCCTACAGCGGCAACAAGCTTACCGTGCTTACCGGGATGTTTCTTAGCTATCTTGCCCTAGATCATGCGCTTCTGATATATTACCTGATGCCAATGGTAGTTATGGCTTCAGCATTTGCCATGGGCATACGGATTTCGGAAAAGAGCAAGCTGAGGGAATGGATTGCTGGCTTCGGCATAAGCGATGTGAAAGCAGTAGCGTGCATTGCCATTGTTTTCGCAATATCCCTGGTAGCTTCCACTGCGTATCTCCACCATTCTTATGTGCAAAACTTCGGAGTATCTGCAGCAGATCAAAGCATTCTTACAATAAGAAACTCTACTTACGATCGTGTAGTTTTCAAAAGTGTGTATGGGGAAAACCAGAATGTATACCTGCTGGGCTTCTACTACCTCAGAAATTCCCCTGCAGATGAAGAAGGGCTTAGCCTTATTCCAAACCACACCATTACCAATTCCAGTTGCATTGGGAACTGCACTGCTTCTGGGTATATGAATACCAACATTGCAACCCTGCGCAATGGCTACAGCACCGTTTATATATCAGTGCCTGACAATGCAACGGTTTTTGACTGTGCAGTTTACAAAAACGGCTTTTATTATCTTTGCCCACCAATATCTGCTAGCAATCTAAAGGGGATGAGTTGAAGCACGAATCCATACTTGGGGAGGCATTTTTTGCGGCAGGGAGCATAATCTACATGCTGGTTTTGCTGCTTTATTCCTCTAACGCGGATTTTTCCAATTCTCTTTCTGTGATTATTGACATTTACTCTCTGGCTTATCTTGTATTTGCCATAGGGTTTTCGCTGTTCAGAAGAAAAAGCCGCTTTACCAGATTTTCTCTTGCAGCACTTGTCGTAACTGCAATAATCGCTGCAATTTCGCTAGCGTACATGTCTTCAGTTCCATTCATCAAGTATTCGATAATCGGAGAAGCAGTAAATGTCGGTATAGCCTTGGCAATAATATTTCCAACAACTGCCATAGCGCTATTTGGTTTTTATTTCATACGAATAAAACCCTTGAAGAAGTATGCAAGAAGCATAGGAGCAATACTACTGATTGCAGCCATAGTCCTTTTCTTTTACTACCAGTTGAACGGCTTTGGATACAAGGGAGTAAATGCAGATGACGAAACGGTTCTTTCATATTATGCCTTCAAGGCTATGCTAGCAGGGCATAACCCTTACAGCGTAAACATAAGCAATATCTTAAAGCAAAATTCGACAACATATGGCTTTACTCTTACTACAGAGAATAAGGTAGTTGGATATCTTGATTATCCTGCGCTGTTCATGTTGTCTTTGGCACCGTTTTATTATCTTGCGCATGGAGCCGCAAGTTCCATCCTCTACTCTGCAAATTCAGAGGCTTACTTGATATTTCTTATGCTTGCAATACTGTGCTTTGCAGCTGCGGTAAGCAAGCAAAGGCTCAAGAACTTCAAGATGCTTCTGCCTGCAGTCTTTGTCTTCGTACTTTATTTCGTGCAGATACTGTCAGTCCAATACTTGATAATGGCCATTGCGCTTATAGCAGTATTTTATAGCATCGACAAATGGTATGCTTTCCTGATTTTTGGAATAGCTGCTTCCCTGCAGGAGCTGCTGTGGATTCCCATACTTTTTGCTTTGGCGTATGTGGCGAGCGCTAAGGGAATCGTAAAAGGAGCCAAGGCAACAGCAGGAGCAATTGCAGTATTTATCATCATAAACGGGTATTTTATACTGGAAAGCCCGGGGATTTTCATAAGCCACATATTGGAGCCCGTAAATGGATATTTAGTGCCGTTTCTGCTTTCTCCAATACCGTCGCTGCTGATGATGTTTTATCCAGTGTCAATGCACGGGCTCGAAGTGATATTTTACATTTCAATCGCAATTGGCGCAGTCGCAGTTTATATATCTAAAAATAAAATGCTCGTAGCTTCCATGAGCCTCTTAGCTTACTTCTTCCTCTATCACACTTTAGTTGCATACTTTGCAGTTTCAATAACCCTGTTATTCTTCATAACCGTTATGGAAGCAAAAGAAGCTAGGGTAGTGCGGATTAAAAAATCTCGCGCGCATGACAAAATTGCCAGGCGCAAGCTTGAGATAGGTTACTCTGTTCTGGCTGCGCTTGCTTTTGTTTTGATAATAGCAGTTGTTCAGTCTCACTATTCCTACGTACACGATTTCGGCGTTAGCGTTTCGTACAAAGGAATATCTGCAAATGGGGCTTACGCGATCCTTGATATTCGGAACGGTGGGAGCGAAGCTCTTAACGCAAGCGTGCTAGAAGTTTATTCTACCAATTCTATAGAAGAAAATACCATTGGCTTAAGCGTTTCCGAGCCAGTGTACATAACCAACATGAGCGTTTGCGATGCGTCTTGCATGAAGAGCAACTATATGAATTACAATATATTGGCCCTGTCGCCTGGGCGCAGTTATGCCGTAAAGCTTTTGCTTCCGGCAAATATGTCTTCAATGCGTTGCGAGATTTACACGAAATATTATTACTATGAATGCAAGCCAATAACAATTAATAATCTGGAAAGAGAATAAGAGTGGGGTCTATATGAAATCCGATTCTGGAAAATATTTGAAGCTCATTGAAGGCGTGGATATATTGGGATTTGATGCAGGGGATGGCCTTATGCTTTATGCGATGCTTTCGAGCCCAGATAATAAAGCAACCAAAGCGATACTGCACATACATGGGCTTGGAGGCAGCTTTTACGGAAGCAACAGCATACCTGAGATCTCTTCCGAAGCGAAAAGGGCCAAGATTGGATTTATGTCAATCTTGACAAGGGGAAGTTATATTGTCGAAAGTTTCAGATACAGGTCAAAGAGCAAAGAACTTTTGGCTGGCAGCGCTCTCGAACGTTTTGAGGATTCTGTTTATGACATTGACGGGGCGATAGGCTTGTTGCGCAGGATGGGATTTAAAAAGATATTTCTTGAGGGGCACAGCACCGGATGCCAGAAAATCCTTTATTATATGAATTCGAAAAAAGCGAAGAATTCCAAGGCCGTTGCTGCAATTGCGTTGATAAGCCCAGTAGACGATTACAGCTACGACCTCAGCGTAATGGGAAAGGAAGGATTTTCAAAGCTTGCAAGGATTGCACGAAGGGCAAAAGGGAAAAAGCTGCTGATATCCACCCAAGGCACTGGGCACATAGACCAGTTCATAGGCCCTGAAAGATTTTTAAGCACAGCTAATTTGGCCAATCCAGAAGCCAAGGCACTGTATTATGGTGGGAGACTTGGCTACGTTGGAGGAATAAAAAAACCAATGCTTGTGGCATTCGGGGATAATGACGAATTCATGAAAAAGCTCAGCTCAAGAAAAGCAGTAGAAGCGCTCTCAAGAGCTTATTCTGGCGAAAGGCTTGAATCGGTAATATTAAAAGACACGGGGCATACCTTCAGAGGAAAGAGAAAAGAGCTTGCCAAAGCCCTCGTAAAATTTTATTCCTCCATTTGATTGCACTATTTTGTCAATATCTCGCAGCCGTCTTTTGTTACTAGCAGCGACGCTTCGAACTGTGCCACCTGCGCGCCGCCGAGCTCAACCAGCACAGGATGGGATTCTATTATCCCGAGCCTTTCGAGCTCTGACAAGCCAGAATACAGCTCGAATTTGTTTGATACCGCTCCAGAAAGCCATCTTGCCGCGAATGGCTCTGTGCTGAAGCCTTTCTTTATTAGGGATAAAAG
>JAKBRD010000014.1 GCA_021834865.1 Microcaldota archaeon
GTCAGCTTATCTGCAGCATTACCCTTCCGTCCCTATCGCTAGAGGATAGCGCCCTTATCGCTGCCTGCCCCTCTTCAAGCCTGAACTTCTTCCATACTTTGAGCTTGTATCTTGGCGATTTCGAAACCAGTTCCTTGAACTCGCGCATGGAACCGCCTGTAGAACCCATTATCGTGGCATGTTTTGAGTACACGCCTGAAAGATCCAGGCTTACCTGCGGGCCCGTAAGCGTTCCGAATGTGGCGAGCCTGGAATTGCTCCCCATCATCAAAAAGCTTTCGTTCCAGAATTTCTCTCCAAGAGAGTTTAGAACGAAATCCGCCATTTTGCCCTTTGTTATTTCCTTTATCTTTTCAATGGCGTTTTCCGAAGATACAGTATAATCCGCGCCGAAATCCGCCATCGACTGCTTCCTTGATACAGCTATAACTTTTGCACCTTGTTCTTTTGCAAACTGAAGGGCGAACCTGCCGGTGTTGCCAGAAGCGCCGAGTATGACTGCGCTTTCCCCATTGTTAAGACCTGCGCGGTTAATCGCGTGATATGGCGTAAGTGCAGCTACAGGCAGCGAAGCCGCCATCTCCCAGCTTGTTTCATCAGGGAGCTTTACCGCATTCCTCTCGTTGACGGATATGTATTCTGCAAAACCGCCGTTGTTCATGACTCCGGTTATATAACCATTTCTGCATAGCATCTCCATGCCTTTGCTACACATGTCGCAGGTGCCATCGAAATACCTGTTGAATACCGCGACCCTGTCACCCTGCTTTGCGGATTTGACCGAAGAGCCTACGGCTTCTACAGTACCAGCGAACTCAGCGCCGGCTATATGCGGCATTGGCTTTATCCCAGGTATTGCGTTTATGATCATGTTGTCTATCGGATTTACGCCCGCCATTGCGACTTTTATCAGGATTTCGCCTTCCTTGGGTGCCGGTTTTTCTACATCAGCAACCCTAAGGTTTTCAGTTCCCTGCTTTTCAAAAATGAGCGCCTTCATAACAACCACGATTTGATTGCGCAAACAATCAATAAAATCATTGTATGTACGCACATTTACTTCTCTACCAAAAACCGGATTTTTAGGCTGCAAAAAATGTAATCTTGTATAAATAGGATATTGACTTGTATAAAAACAATCCCTGAGCAGTAGGATATGGTGAAAATATGTCTAAAGTACCATCTGGCAAGACAAACCCGGGGGCATTCGCCCTTGAATTCGTAGGCAGCTTGATATACCTCGCTTTGGTATATGTTACCTCTTCAGGCACTGCAGCGGCTGGAAGTTTTGCAACAGCAATAACGGCAGTATGGCTTCCGCTCCTATACGCTGTCGGAGTTCTCAGCGCAGTATCGCTATTCATACTCAGCTTTACCAACCTGATCAAGAACAATCCGATAGCCAGGGCAGCCATAGCACCAGCGTGCGCCGGAGGATTCTCCTTCGTGGCAATGACAGCTGGAAATCCGCTAATGGTAGTTGTTGCGATAATCGGGTTCGTGATAGCGTCCGCAGGAGCAGCATACGCAAAGGCAATGTGCTGAATTGATTTTGCCGCTTTTAGCGGCACTTTTTATTTTTACTGTATCCTTGGCAGGGCTAATGATATTTAAAAAGTAGGAATCTGAATGGGCTCCGCTAAGAGCCCAAAAATAAAACAGAAATAGTAAAAAATAAAACTAATCCTTTATCTCTTTGTGAAAGCTAATCGCAATCAGAGTCTTTCCGCCAATGCAAACCTTGCTTTGACGTCAGTTATCCTGACTTTCATGCTTTCTCCCTGCTTCGCGCCCTTCACGAAGACAACAAAGCCGTTGACCTTTGCTATGCCGTCGCCCTTTGAGGCAACTGCTTCTATGGTCACGTCGACCTCATCGCCAGCCTTTACGGGCTTCTGCAAGAAGTACGAGGGTTTTATTGATACGCCCCTGTCCCTTCCTTCGCGTCTTGGCCTTCTCTGCTCTTCTCCTTCCATTCCTTCTTCATTTCTTTCCTGTCCGAAACTTTCGTCTTCTTCCATCTGTATCTTTGCTCATATGTAGGCTTGGTTCATTTCTTTGCCTTACTACATATATAGTGATATTGCGACTGCGCTTATATTTAAAGCTTTGTATATATCGGCATCGGCACATGTGCAGATAAATCCTGGGCCCGCAGCAGTTTTGCGCCTGTTTTTGATGTAGTTTCGGCATCAATTGTATCAATGCCAGCGCTATGCGGGCTAAGTTATTTAAGCACTCTATAATATAATCATAGTGCTGTTGTGATCATATGAAAATGGTAATTGCGGCTCTTGCGCTCGCCGTGCTTATGATTTTTGCAATCGCAGGCTCCAGCTACGGCTCTTATACTGTGACCCACCTTAATACGACAGTCACGCTCAATAAGAACACTAGCGCACAGGTTACGGAGGTGCTTACCGTCTTCGTCAGCAACAGCTCAGTAAACCAATACGAGACGAATAGGATAGCCCTTAACCTGACGCTGAGCACATGGCAGGGTTTCATAGGGCCGATGCTGGTCCAGCACATAATAAATCCGAAGAGCGGGGTCTACAACTTCAAATATCTGCCAGGGCCGCTGGTGCCGCAGTACAATGGAGGAGTGGCTAAGCTCATAATGAGCTACGATATAAACAACGTTACAAGCGTCAAGCAGACCGCGCCGAGAGAGTTTGTATACTCGTTCAGCAGGAACGTCTTTAATTTCGAGCATGCAACTAGCGGAGAGGTCCTTCCGTCAAACACTACGCTCACCATAATTCTGCCTTCCGGGTCACAGGTATCAGCAATTTATCCGATACCGGATGCCCCTGTTGCCAATTTCACTAATGGCTATTCCAATACGACGCAGTTTTCCTGGTTCGATGGTGAGCCGCTTTCAAAGTTCACGTTAGTTTTCATAATGCGCGAGAGCCTCACGGCCGAGGTCACCGGTTTTTTCACTGGCGCTTATAACGCCCTTGGAATTTTCTCTTATATTATAATAGCCGCGATAATAGCTGGACTCATAGCATACGCCTATGCGAAATCCAGATAAGATGGTGCTTGCATTGCATGAGTACGAATTTAAGCTGCTATCGTTCCTCAAAGATAAAAAGAGCGCAGATGTGGAAAGTATATGGAGCGGCACCAGCCTTGGGCGTGACGCAGTCCTTTGGGCTTCCGAAAGCCTAAAATCCAAGGGTGCGGTTGAGATCAAGATCGACAGCGGAGCCGAGGTAGAGCTCGGACCAGAGGCACTTGGCTACGCCGAAGGGTTTCCTGAGCAGGCTCTGCTTGCGGAAATTGGAAAAGGCCCAAAGAGGCTGGATGGAAGCATAAATGGCATAGCGCTGGCATGGGTTAAGAGGAACGGCTGGGCTGACATCAGTGACGGAAAGCTCCACATTACAGAGAAAGGCAGGAAGGCCCTAGGAAGCCGATATGAACAGGAGAGCGTGCTAAAGCTGCTTCTTTCCAAAATCGGAAGCAATGGGAACAACGTTGCCTATGTCAGTGATGAAGAAATGGCAGGAATAGAGAAGACACTCAAGGAACTTGAGCATAGGAAGCTGCTGCAGATTAAGCCTAAATCAAGGATAGCCTCGATATCAATAACCGACATTGGCATGGAGATGCTTTCCAGAGAAAAGACGGCAAGCGGAATAGGGCAGCTCACCAGGGACATAATAAAATCCAGAGCATGGACCGAGTCAGGATTCAGGCCATATGATGTTGAGGCGCCGGTAGCCGAAGCGTATCCCGCTAGGAGGCATCCGATGAAAGAATTCATGGAGCTCGTAAGGCGCATGTGGGTAAGCCAGGGCTTCATTGAAACTGCAGGTCCCATGATAGAATCGTCTTTCTGGAATTTCGATGCGCTTTTTTCGCCGCAGGACCATCCTACGCGCGAGATGCAGGACACGTTCTTCCTGTCAAATCCTGAAATACTCGGAATCGCAGAAAAGGAGCTGCTGAAAAGGGTAGCAAGGATGCACAAGAAGGGATGGAATAGCTGGAACGAAGATATCTCGTTTCAGCCAGTGCTCAGGACGCATACAACAAGCGTTTCGGCCCACAACATAAAAGAATACGGCAATTCCAGCGTGCTCGAATATCCGATAAAGCTTTTCTCGATAGGGAAGGTCTTCAGGAACGAGAGCATAGACTACAAGCACCTGGCCGAACTTCACCAGCTGGACGGCATAGTCATAGGCAGAGGTCTTGGTGTGGCTGACCTGAAAGGTACGCTTGAGCAGTTTTACAAAGGGCTGGGCTTCAAGGTCAAGTTCAAGCCCTCGTACTTCCCGTTCGTCGAGCCTGGGCTCGAAGCCAGCTATTACGACGAGGAGCACGGAGACTGGATAGAGCTCTGCGGAGGCGGCATTATAAGGAAGGAGATAACCAAGGCCCTGGGGACCGACATGCGCGTTATAGCGTGGGGCGCGGGCCTGGACAGGCTGATGTTCAAATATTTAGGCATAAACTCGCTGAGCGAACTTTACAAGAACGACATAGGATGGCTCAGAAAACGCAAGCCGATCAAGCTGTGATGCAATGGCAACCGTAACATTCGCTAAAAAGGACCTTGTCGAGGAGTCAGGCATCGAAAAGCCGGAAAACACCATACCTAAAATTGGCATGGAGGTTGAACGCGATGCCGAAGGTGAGATAACTGTCGACATAACTCCAAACAGGTCGGACATGCTAGATATAATAGGCCTGGGAAGGCAGCTGGCCCTTTACGAAGGCTTGCGAAAACCCAGAAGGTATGAAGCAAGCGGCAGCAGTGGAATTTCCATAAAGGCTGGTAAACTTGTAAGCAGGGTCAGGCCCAATATTGCAGGGATTGTTGTAAAAGACGTTTCTTTCACTGAAGCCTCTTTGAAGTACCTGATAAACTTCTCGGAGAAGCTCGGCAGCACCCTGGGCAGGAACAGGAAGAAGCTTGCAATGGGGATCCATGACCTTTCTGCAATAGGGGGAAATCTTATTTATGACGCCTCTTATGAAGGAAGCATAACTCCTTTGGGGGAAAATGCGGAAGCCGGATTCGACGAAGTAATGGAGAAAAATCAGAAGGGAATAGCCTACGCAAATACGATTGCACCGAGAAAAGGAAGCAGGCAGCTGTATCCGTTCCTTAGGGACTCTTCGAAGACCATTTCGCTTATACCGATAACAAATTCCGAAAAAACCAGGGTAACTGCAAAAACAAAATCGCTTTTCATAGATTTTACAGGGACAGATCCAAATACGGTATCGAAAGTAGCCGATATGTTCGCATGCAGGTTCATCGATGCTGGCGCAAAGGTCTATTCGGTTAAAGTAATTTCTGAAAATGGCAAAGATGTCGAATATCCAAAGCTCAATTCGTTCAGCATAAAGATCAAGGCTTCCGGGTTCAGCGAAGTGCTGGGCTACAAGGCGAATGATGCCGACATAAAAAAGCTTGCAGTAAGAAGCGGCTATGTCATTTCCGAGGAAGCAAAGGGATATCTGTCCGTGGCAGTGCCGCCATACCGCTACGACGTTTTCAATGAACAGGATGTTTACGAGGATCTGGTTTTCGCATACGGATACGATTCCGTAAAATCCAGGCCCGTGCCAAGCGTAAATGCGGGAAGCGAAACTGCATTTACTATCTTTTCCGACAAGCTTACAGAGATTATGCTAGGGCTCGGATATACCGAAGCGTACAACAACTACCTGGCAAACGAGAAATCAGAATTCGAGATGATGGGCAGGGAGCCCGAAATGGAAAAAGTCGTAAGCATAAAATATTCCAAAACCGAAAACATAAGCATAATGCGCAGCAGCATACTGCCATCGCTTATCAACAACCTGAAGGATTCTGCATCGGAGCAGATGCCTTACAGGATGTTTGAAATAGGGGATACCTTTAGCGTTTCAGAGGGCAAGGCAGAAGAAAGGAAGTCATTTGCCTTCGTATCTGAGCACTCAAAGGCTGATTTCGCAGAGGCAAAATCCGTAATAATATCCGCAATGTCCTCTCTAGGAATTGAAGTGGGATTTGAGGAGGGCTCCGGGACTGAATTTATACCTGGAAGGTGCGCAAGGATAATTTCTAAAGGCGAGGATATAGGGATAATCGGAGAGGTGCATCCGAAAATACTGAACGGATTCGGGATAGAGGAACCTGTTGTAGGGTGCGAGATAATACTCTCAAAAATAAAGTATTAAGGGCATTATACTGCTGCGTGCTCTGCGCTTGGAATGATCACTGCACTGCTTAAGTAATTTAGCTTTTTGCTGAGAATTTTGTGCGTGTGTTTATGGAACCTGCAAACGCTATGGAAAACGGCAGAGGGGCCAAAGGCCAAAGCGCCATGGAATACCTCATAACATACGGGTGGGCCATACTCATAATCGCAATTGCTCTCGGAGTGCTATTTGAGCTCGGCCTGTTCAACCCAAGCTCATTCGTCAGCACCAGCTGCATATTCCCTGCAGATTTCAGCTGCATATTCAGCACTCTCAGCAGCAACGGGATGCTTACAGTAAACATGCAGCAGTCAACAAGCTCTCCGATAAACATAACCGCAATAGGCTGCAATTCAAACGATTCGCTCAGCCACATGGTTTATTTCCCCAACGGCATAGATGTGCAGATAGGATCCAACGTCACAATAACGGGAAACAGCACGGCAGCACTGCAGTGCTGGAGCAACAATACGGTGTTCACCGGCAATCCCGGGGCTCTTTTCAAAGGATATGTAGTTATAAACTACACCGACATACAAACAGGATTTCCGCATACCATATCAGGAACCGTGCTGGAAAAAGTTACCTGAAAACAAATTTTGTGCATGCTTATTTTATGCACGCCAAGCCACAGCTTTGACAGAGAGAAACTTCAGCGCTGTATGAGCTGTTCGTCTTTTACCGTGCTTACGGTGCGCTGCCTCCTGCTCGCAAACGGCCTGAACTCCCTGCCGTTTCCAGAGAAGAACTTGGAGAAGAATTCCACGTATATAAGCCTTGCGCCTTGTATTCCTGGCTCGAATAGCGCTATGGCTATATTGAAGAGCTGGCCCACTATGAGTATCACTATGCCCAGTATGGCAAGAGGTATTGAATGCGTCAGTGAATGCATGAATATGAAGTCTATAACCTGCGCGAGTATGACCGAAGCCAGCAATATGCCTATGAGCCTAGTATATGAAAGTATGTGGCTTATGAGAGATGGCAGTTCCATGAGCGATTCAAAGCCTTCGGTAACAAGAAACATTATTATTCCGCCGATAAGCAGGAAGTATGCAAGCACCACGGAATAATTAGGGAACCATAGCGGCTGCTTGTGGAGAACCGCAAGGCCGAATATGACTATGCCCCATGCAGCCATGAGCCAGCCTATCCTTCCGACTGCATGCTTTTTGTGCCCTATTGCAAGATTGTTCAGGAATCCCAGCACGAACCCGAAAGATACCATTGCAACGCCTATCCAGCCGGATACGAGCAGCAGGGTAGGCAATCCAGTCTCAACGTTGAAGATTGCAGTATAGGGAAGCTGGAAACCGAAGTATTCATTGAATATTACGCCGAGAAATATGGCTATCACCGCTCCCGGCATTATGGATTTTGCCAACACCGTAAGGCCGTTGTTGCTTATTATCGTGTTGACAAATTTGCTTATCGGCTTCGGTATGTGGCTTTTCTTCGGCGGGTGTCTTATTCTGTGAAGAAGCCATATTGAGCCGAGAAGCATAACGGCACCGTATCCTACGTCGCCTATCATGAAGCCGAAGAATATTGGGAATACTACCGCAAATATGAGCGTTGGGTCGAACTCGTCGCTTTTGGGCAGCGAATAGAACCTTATGAAAAACTCGAATAGCCTCGTCGTAACTGGATTTGAAAGCTTTGTTGGAGGAAGCTCCTTGGTGTGTATCTTCTCCATTATGAAGCCGTCGTTGGTTATGCGCTTAAGCGCAGACCTCAGCCTGTGAAGGTCTTCCTCAGGCACCCAGCCCTCGATTGCTATGACGTTGATTCCAAAGCCGAACTTGGACACTACGTCAAGCTTTTCCATCTCTAAGTCTAATTGCTCGCGAATGGCGCTTACAAGAGGATAGTGTATTTCCGATATGTTGGTAAGCTCTGATTTGAGGGCTTCATACTTGGATTCCGATGCCGATATTTTGGATTCTATGAGCTTTTCGTTTGCAGACACGGGCCCGGACATTTTCGGTATGGCTTCCACTGAAAGTTTCATGCTTCTTACATAGTTGCCAAACTCCTTTTCCGAATCCCTGCTTATGCTCGCTATTGTTGAATATTCTCCCTTCAGGATCACGCACTCCTTTATCTCTTTGTGCGCTTCCGAATTGAATTTCTGCAAGTCCCTGCCCTCCACCAAGAATGATGCAATCTTGTCGGTCCCGAATATCGCCAGATCGTGCCTTGTATGTGGCATGCGCTTCAAAAGGTTCATGGTGTCCCTGAGCTCCTTGAGCTCGGCTTCCGCGGATGCCATTTCCCTTGTTATCTGGGCGACCCTTTCCGTTATCGTTACCGAATCGGCCTTCTTTATCAGCTCTGCAGTGTCTTCCATGGAGTATTTATCCTTGGGCTCGTATTTGTAGAGCATGGATTCGAGGCTCCTGAACTTTTGGTCGTAATCGCTTATCTGCCTGTAATCAAGGTCGTCGCTCTTGTTAAGCATCTCGGCAACGTTCTCCGGAAGCTGCTCTATTTGCATGACGCCAAGGTCATGAAGGGCCGTGATTACCGGCTGGCGGTGCTCCTTCGATATGATTATGCGCTCCCTTGACATCCTTGCAGGTTTCAACAACATTATCGCACCGTTTTACTTCTTGCCTTGGATTCCGAAATATTCCGAAACAGCCTCGGCAAACGCCTCAAGCGCTTCGTCCTTCGATACTTCTTTAAGCGAAGAGACCTTTGACTGCTGCGCTTCTATCAGCGCCTCCGCGCTTTTTTTTGCATCCTTAAGTGCCTCCACCTTTATCGAATCGGCCTGCTCTTCCGAACGCTCCCTTGCATCGTGAAGTATTATCTCCGCCTGCGTGTGCGCGTTTTTCATTATGGCTTCGGCTTCGGATTTTGCCTTTTCTATGGCCTTCGAGTATGAATCCTCGCTTTCCTTTATTTTTTCCAATGTAGAAATATCGCTCATTTTACTACCCCTGACAGCAGCATTAGCATAAGCACGGCGAATACCGCCACTGCTATGTTTATCGCCATTACTGCGTACATTATCCTCTGAAATTTCATTATCGCACGGGCGCTCTCTTCGGTCATCTTGAGCCTGTGCTGCTTATGCATTATCTTGTCCATAGTGTAATTGCTTTGCATCAGGCCTCACCTTCGCTCTCCAGCTTGCCCTTTATGTATTTTATTGAAACTATCTGGTCCCTTTCCATGTCGTCAAGCCTTTGCTTTATGTATGATGCCTTTTCCTTAAGCTTTGGTATTGCAACGTTTTCTATTGCATTGCTCCTTCTGTTGAGCTTCTCTATTTCGTAAAGCAGGAGGCGCAGCGCGTTCTCCTTTTCCGCCACTTCTATGAGCAGCTTGAACAGGTTCTCGTAGCTCCTCTTCGCGTCGAACACGGATGCCGGCATCGATATTACTGAGTAAACTGCATCTTCCGTTCCGTTGGACTTTATCTCAAGATCCGGTATCTTCACCCCCATTATGTTTTTTGATGAAGCTCTTGCAGAGGCCTCGGCGTTTTCCGCAGCAATGCGCTCCATGGTTATCCTACCTGACATAATATCTGCGATCTTTACGGAATCCGCAGCCAGGCGCACGCTCTCGAGCATGTTGCCCCTCATCAGCCGTATCTGCCTTGCCATGTCGAAGAATGCCAGAACCAGGCTTGACCTTTTCATCTTGAGCAGGTTGAGCCCCTTGGCTGCCACCTTTATGCGTGCCCTTGTCTTTATGAGCTCCAGCCTTGTAGTCCTTATATTACTTTGGGCCATTCTTCTCTTCCCACTTTCCGTATTTCTTTATGTATTCCTCCTTGACCCTCTTGACGTCGTTCCTGTCTATGTTCGACAGAAGCTCCCAGCTAAGCTCCAGGGTCTTCTCTATGCTCCTGTCCTCGTAATAGTCCTGGTTGACGAATTTGCTTTCGAACAGGTCGGCGAATTTAAGGTATGCCTTGTCGCCCTGGCTGAGCGCCTCTTCTCCCACTATTTCGGTTAGGCTTCTGAGGTCCTTGCCCTTTGCGTATGCGGCATAAAGCTGATCCACAACTCCCCTGTGGTCCTCCCTCGTGCTGTTCTTGCCTATTCCCTGGTTCATCAGCCTGGAAAGGGACAGCAGCACGTCTACGTTCGGGTATATTCCCTTCCTGTAGAGCTCCCTGCTCAGCACTATCTGGCCCTCAGTTATGTAGCCCGTGAGGTCGGGTATTGGATGCGTTATGTCGTCTCCAGGCATGGTCAGTATCGGCACCTGCGTTATCGAGCCCTTTCTGCCCCTTATTTTTCCGGCCCTTTCGTATATCGTCGACAAGTCGGTATACATGTATCCGGGGAAGCCCCTTCTTCCAGGGACTTCCTGCCTTGCGGCCGATATCTCCCTGAGCGCTTCGCAGTAGTTTGTCATGTCAGTAAGTATTACCAGCACGTGCATGTCTTCCTTGTAAGCCAGATATTCTGCGGTAGTCAGCGCTAACCTAGGCAGTATTATCCTTTCCATGGATGGATCCGATGAGAGGTTCATGAACATTACTGCCCTGTCAATGGCCCCGGTTTCCTCGAATTCGGTCTTGAAGAAGTTTGCCTCTTCGCTGTTTATTCCTATGCCGCCGAAAACCACGCTGAAGCCCTCGGATTTGTTGAGTATCTTTGCCTGCCTGGCTATCTGCGCCGCAAGCCTGTTGTGCGGCAGTCCGGAAGCTGAGAATATCGGGAGCTTCTGCCCCCTGACCAAAGTGTTCATTCCGTCTATTGTAGATATGCCCGTTTCTATGAACTCCGATGGCTCCTCCCTTGAATATGGGTTTATGGCGCTGCCGTTTATGTCTATCTCTTCACCCTGCACTATCTCCGGGCCTCCGTCCCTTGGTTTGCCCATGCCGTTGAATATCCTTCCGAGCATGTCGGTGCTGACCTTGAGCTTGGCGGTTGTGCCGGTAAGCCTTACCGCAGTGTTGCCGGTGTTCATTCCCCTCGTTTCGCCGAACGACTGCACTATGGCTGTTCCGTCCCTAGTATCGAGAACCTGCCCAGTGACAGTCCTTCCGTCTTCGAGCTTTATTTCTACGAGCTCGTTGTACGCCGCATCCTTTATGCCGTCAACAAAAAGAAGCACATTTGTTATCTGGCTTATTGTTTTGTAGTAAATATCTCCCATTTTTACACCGTTATATCATTCTTCAGAAGCCTTTATGTTGCGCATGTCCATGGCAAGCTTGGAAATCTCCTTGGAATACTCCTCTATCTGCTCCTCGGGAATGAACTTCATCTTTGCGATTTTCTGCTTGACTTCAAGCTTTGACATCTTCTCGGCTGGCACGCCATGGTCTACAGCCATGGATTCCTCGTCGCCGACCTGAAGTATCGATTTCAGCATAAGGTACTGCTTGCGCATCGACGAATATGTATCAACCTCGTCGAAGGCGTTCTGCTGCAGGAAGTCCTCCCTAAGGCTTTTCGCCGTATCCAGAGTGACCTTGTCCTGCTCCGGAAGCGCATCGTAGCCTACGAGCTGCACTATCTCGTTTATCTCGGATTCCTTCTGCAGTATGGCCATTGCCTTCTTGTACAGGCCAGACCATTCGGGGCTTATGTTGACCTCGTACCATTTGGCGAGGTCGTCAGCATAAAGTGAATAGCTGTTTAGCCAGTTTATCGAAGGAAAATGCCTGGCGTTGGCAAGTGCAGCATCAAGAGCCCAGAAGACCCTTGTGACCCTGAGCGTGTTCTGCGACACCGGCTCTGATATGTCTCCTCCTGGCGGGGATACTGCACCTATTGCAGTTATGGAGCCTATGCCTCCGTTGAGGACGTGAACCCTGCCTGCCCTTTCGTAGAATTCGGCGACCTTTCTTCCGAGATATGCAGGATAGCCTTCTTCTCCAGGCATCTCCTCGAGCCTTCCGGATATTTCCCTTAGCGCCTCGGCCCATCTGCTTGTCGAGTCTGCCATGAGCGCCACGTCATATCCCATGTCCCTGTAATATTCTGCAAGAGTTATGGCGGTGTATATGCTCGCCTCCCTGGCAGCCACGGGCATGTTCGAAGTGTTGGCTATGAGTATTGTCCTGTCCATTAGGGGCTGGCCAGTCTTTGGGTCCTTGAGCTCTGGGAATGTGGTGAGTATTTCTGTCATCTCGTTGCCGCGCTCTCCGCAGCCTACGTATACAATCAGGTCTGCGTCCGACCATTTGGCTAGCTGGTGCTGTATTACGGTCTTGCCGCTTCCGAACGGGCCTGGAACCGCTGCGGTTCCGCCCTTTGCGACTGGAAACATCGTGTCTACGACTCGCTGCCCGGTTATAAGCGGAACTTCCATGGGGAGCTTGTCCTTTACCGGCCTTGGCATCCTCACTGGCCATCTCTGCAGCATTGCCACTTTGACATCCTTTCCAGTTTCCGTTTTTATAGTCGCAAACGGCTCTTCTATTGTAAACTCGCCGTCGCTTATTGAGCTTATAGTGCCCGACACACCATGCGGGACCATTACCTTGTGCTTTATAAGGCTCGTCTCGTCGACTTCTGCTATAATGTCGCCTGCGCTTACGTGCGCACCCTTCTTCTGCACGGCTTTAAGCGCCCATTTCTTCTTGGTGTCAATAGACTCTACGTTTATGCCCCTGGCTATGAAGTCGCCGCTCTCGGCCCTTATCTTGTCCAGCGGCCTCTGTATTCCGTCGAATATGGAACCGACGATGCCTGGTGCAAGCATAACGGAGAGCTGCATTCCTGTGCTCTTTATTATGTCTCCTGGCCTGAGCCCGCTTGTATCTTCGTACACCTGCACGGTGGCCATGCCTTTTTCCAGCTTTATTATCTCTCCGATAAGCTCCTCCTTGCCAACCCTTACCACGTCGTACATGTTGGGGTTTTCCAGACCTCCTGCTATTACGACCGGGCCCGAAATTCTATATATAAATCCGCTCATTCAAATCAACTTGCAATTCAAAGTTCAATCAAGTGTCATATCAATTTTTGTATATGTCGACGCCCAGGACCCTCTTGGCCAGCGCCTCTACCGATTCCGACTGCTCGGATAGCTCCTTCTCCGAAGGTATGAATATCACCAAGGGCTTCATTGCCGTTTCCGTGGCCCTGAGCGCATTTGGGCTGAGCGACAGTTTTATCGAATATGAAGCTATTACTAAATCGTATTCCTTAGAGGCCATGAGCCTCAGGAGCGTCGACGAAGCCTCCTTGCCCTCGCTGATGAAAACGTCCTTTATCCCTGAAAGCTTGAACCCAAGGGCTATCTCGCGCTCGCCTATGACTGCTATCTTTCCGAATTTAGCTTCCATTCTGCTTCACCGCTTCGTTGTGCGCGTATAGCGCAAAGTCAGCCTTTATCCCGTAATAGCCCTGCAACAGCAACGCCCTGAGCGCGTCCCTTTCGGCTTCGAGCCTGAGTATGTAGCTCATTATATAAGACAATGATTGCGAGGATGCGGAGAAAGTCGGCATGAACCTTTTATACAGCGACCTTTTCAGCACCGCTTCCAGCTCTGAGAGCTTTCCTGCAGTAATGTACCTGGAAAGCGAGTCCTGCGCGCCGTCTCCCAGCAGCTTAGACAGGGCTTCGGAAGCTTTTCCATTGACCGCCTCGGCGATCTGCGAGGCACTTATGCTGCCTCCTTTTATTACGTATTGCTGGATGTCCTGCACGCCAGAATATGCGGCCTTGGCGGCGTTTAGCACGTTTTCGGCGTCTATCATCGCTATGACATATTCGTACACCGGGCCCTCGTCGCCCTTGTAGAAGCGCAGCGACTCTGCAAGATGCGTATAGTAGTAGAAGCCGAGCTCGGTGAGCATGGGTGCCAGCGATCCGTTCTTTGCATAGTCGTCTATGTGCGACATCAGCACTGTCCCGTAGCCGAACTTTGCAAGATAATTGACTACCGAAACTACGTCCTTCTGCGCCAACAGGTTGGCATAGTCCGGCTTGCTTATGCTGCCCGCAAGTATGCCGACTGGATTCTTAACGGCCAGCATGAAATGCGATGTATCTGTAAGCTCGTAGCCCATTGCCTTCGAAGAGAGCACAACCTTTATGTTTTCTATATCCCACTTGCTTATGTAGGCCATTACGAACGGCTGAGCCAGCGGCGGCATTGCGATATAGGCTTCCTGCAGCGATTTTGCCATTGTGGCGTTTATTACAGCCTCGAAAAGGTCTGGCATCTGGTACAGCTGCGAAAGCTCGTCTATCTGCTTCCTGTATCTGGTCTCCGAGAGCATTTTCAGTATCTCTTCCGGAGATTTCCCAGAAGCCTGCTCGTAGAAGCCAGTGCTGAGAAGCGAGGTTGCCATCGCCCTTATGCTGCCGTACTTCCCAGTATACGTTGAATCAGTCATTTTTACCATTTATAACCTTGATAAGCCTTGAATAGAATCCATCCCTTACCTTTGAGAGCATGCTGTCAAGGCCATAGTCTATTGCCATTTTTCCGTCTGAAGAGTTTGCGTACAGGCCGAACGCGAAGCCTTCGGGAGCTTCTGAAAGCTTGGCCTTTGGGAATTTCTTTTTTATTAGCTGCATGTCGTCCTTGGCAGCATGTACCTCGCAGTCGGCCCCTAGCGCATCAAGAGCGTTGGAGCACAGCTTGAGTATCAGGGCCTTGTAATCGTCCGTATTTTTGTATTCCGATATCGAAGCCCTGAGTTCGGCTTCCGCTGCTGAGAGCTTTTCAGCCATCGAGCTGTAGAGTATCCTTTTGGCCTCTATATTTGCCTTGGACTGCTCCCTTGCCTTTATCTGCGAAGCCTCGAACTCGGCCCGGGAAATCGTTTCCTTTGATTCCGAAGCCGCCCGTGCCTTTGCATCGTTTATTATTTTATCCGCTTCGGCCCTGGCTTCGCTGAGGAGCTTGGATGTTTCCTGCTCCCTGCGCTTTTCTATGCCTGCCACGATCTCTTCGAGGCCCATTTGCACCACTGGCTAACTTCAGAGTATCTGCAGCAGCAGTATGAGGCCGAGCACGAATCCTATTATCCAAAGCGTTTCTGGTATCACGAAGAAGAATAGCACCTGTCCAAATTTTTCAGGCTTTTCGGCTATTATTCCCATTCCTGCAGCTCCGATTCCCTGCTGCGCCATTCCAGTTCCTATCAATCCTCCGGCTATTGCTATGGATGCAGCAACAGCATATAACGGACTTACCGCTACTACCATGTTTTTCACCAAATCATTAAGCTTTAACGTAGCAATATAAATAAATTAACAAGCATAGATAACTAATCTCGTGCTAATGAATACAAACAATTAATTTTGCAACGAATAGATTTATAAAGGCTCCATAAAGTGCACAAGAAGGCACTAGTCGCTGGCATAGATATTTTTAAGTGGTCATAATGGAAGTAAAAGAGATTAAGATAAATAAGATAAATGATTTCGAATGGCAGATTGATGCATCTCAGGAAAAATCGATGAACGTCCCTGTGAAGATATTTGCCAACGACTATATAATCGAAAACATGCAGCGCGACAGGACGCTGAAGCAGGCGATAAACGCCGCCGGGCTGCCAACTATGGTAAAAAACATGCTTGTAATGCCGGATGGGCACGAGGGCTACGGCTTCCCGGTAGGAGGCGTTGCAGCATTCCCTGCAAGCAACGGCATAGTCTCTCCGGGAGCCATAGGTTTTGACATAAACTGCGGGGTCAGGCTCATAAGGACCAATCTCAGTTTTGAAGAGGTAAAACCAAAACTTGACAGCTTGATGGACACGCTCTTCAATATGGTGCCGAGCGGAGTCGGCAGCAAGGCAGCCAAGGGCTTTACGAGAAGCGATCTGGAGAAGGTTGCTGCAGAAGGAGCCGCACAGGCCATAAAGCAGGGCTTCGGTGTGGAAGAAGACCTGGAAAGAACGGAGGAGAACGGATGCATGAAAGGTGCAGACCCTGACAGGGTAAGCGATCTGGCAAAAAAAAGGGGCGTGCCGCAGCTTGGCACTCTGGGAGCAGGAAATCATTTTCTTGAAGTCCAGCGCGTAGGAAAAGTGCTCGACGAGAAAACATCCAAGGCCTTCGGGCTTTATGAAGATCAAGTAGTGGTGATGGTGCATAGCGGCTCAAGGGGATACGGCCACCAGGTTTGCAGCGACTACCTCAAAGTGCTCAACGACTACAATGCCAAGAACAACATAAAGCTTGTAGACCCTGAGCTTAGCTATGCGCATACGGAATCGAAGGAAGCCGAAGATTACCTAAAAGCCATGAAGTGCGCGGTCAACTTCGCATTTGCAAACAGGCAGGTCATGATGGACTCTATACGCAAGAGCTTTGAAAAGGTTTTCTTGAAGAGCTGGGACGAGCTTGGCATGCACCTTGTATACGACGTAGCCCATAATATAGCCAAGGAGGAAGAGCACGATGTGGACGGGAAAAGGATGAAGCTCATAGTTCACAGGAAGGGAGCCACCAGGGCCTTTGCCCCAGGGAGGGCAGAGATACCAAAGATATACCGCGAGCACGGGCAGCCTGTCCTTATACCAGGAAGCATGGGAACCTCAAGCTACGTTCTTGCAGGCCTTGAAGGAGCGATGAAGCAGAGCTTCGGCTCTTCGTGCCATGGTTCTGGAAGGCTAATGTCTAGGCACCAGGCCATACGCGAGATACCTGCGGCAAAGACGCTCGGAAGCATGCGCGACAAGCACATAGAGCTCAGAGTGAGGGACAGGAAGCTCGTAAGCGAGGAATCCGAGCTCGCATACAAGAACGTAGACGATGTCGTTGCAAGCGTAGCAGGCGCAGGAATAACCAAGATAGTTGCACAGCTGCTGCCCATTGGCGTAGCTAAAGGATAATCAAGCACGAAACAAAAGCAAAAAGAAAAAGAATAGGAAGGAAATTACGGATTGTCCTTCCTTGCCAGATTTTTGTATGTTTCTTCCGCAAAAGACTTGTCTTCATAGGCACGCATATCCACTATTTTATCCATTATTCCGTCTATGAATTTCCTTAGGTCTTCTGCTGAATCCTTTTTGTACCTCACATAAAAGTCGCTTTTTTTCAACATTTTGCTGCGGCTTCCGAAAAGCTGGAGCTTGTTCATGAAACCTTTTTGGGTGCCAGAATCTTTAAGCACCATATTGGTTTCGAATCCAGGAAGATACAATTCGTAACCATTTAGGGCAAAGCCATGCTTGAACATGTCAAGCAGGTTTGCACTGCCACCGATTGAATGGTTTACAACCCATCTTCCAGCTAGGCTTTTGTTTGTATGGCCTTTCTTGAATGTAGATTCTTTAGTTTCAGCAACATCGTTAAGAACGTATATTGAGGTAATGTAGCCTTCCTGAAAAAGCTTCTTTCCAAACTTTCCGAGCGTATGCGTTTTGTCATAATATGCTGCAAATTTCTGGTTTTGTTTTTTATAATTCTCAACAACTTCTGCGTTATGCTTTACAGCAAAGGACAGATAGCTTTCGAGGGCATCTTTATCATAGAAAAAGAATTGCCTTCCATTATGGCCTTTTTTCTCCTTTTTCTTGTCGAAAAAAAGATCTCCTTGAATGCCCAAGTAAGCTATGCGGTAGTTTGTAGCTACAATGCTCCTTACTTTTAGTTTAGATGACTTCAACTTGCTAGAATGCCCGCTTTTTACCGTAGACAATGTCAATGCATATTTAACAGGTAGAACGGTTATAATCTCTTCCCCATTGAGTAACCAGCCATATTTACGCCCAGTATTATTTGTGCTTTTATATGCACTTGAATCGTTCTGCTGCACAGTAGTATCTGCTTGTTTCGCTGCGGTGCTTGCCTGCTTGTCTGTTGTACCCTTATCTTGCATTTTTTCCACCATTTTAACACCTTTAAACCTAACTAAAAAGACAGATATATTTATATGTTTTGTTAGACTGTGCCCCAAAAACAAAACTATAAATATAGGTATCGTGCATTATCTTATTTATATTAAGGGTGGGTTGTTGGAAGACAAGATAGTAATAAGCTTGATGACCGAACCTGGCAAGAAGAGACATACGTGCCTTGCCTGCGAATCCTACAAAAAGGAGATAAAGAAGAAAAACAAAGAGGCACTCC
>JAKBRD010000055.1 GCA_021834865.1 Microcaldota archaeon
CAAGGATTTCCTCAATTACGGGAATACCGCTGCATGCGCTGGAATACAGGATAAAAAGGCTGGAAAGAATCCTGGGGATAAAGTACACGCTCGAGCTTAACATGAACAACCTCGGCTTTTCTGAGTACATGATTCTTGCAAAATTCATAAGCGACAAGCCAAGCCACGAAGCGGTACGAGCAGCATTGGAAAAGAACCCAAGGGTGCAGCTTGCCCTTGCTGCCAAGGGTACATACGATCTTGTAATTTTCTGTGTTGCGGAAAACAACAACGTGGTTGCTGAAGTCTTAGATAACATAAGGACAGCAGCGGAGCTTAAAGGCATAGAGTCAGAATGGTACATAACTCCAATTGCGACGGATTATGGGTTTGTGCCATTGCGACAGGAGTTTTTCGATGTTTTAAAAGAGAAGGTCTGGCGCAGGAAGAAGCACGGAGAAAAGCCCGGTGGATCTAGCCTTATGTATAGAGAATATGCCATTCTCTGTGAATTGAACGAAGACAGTACCAAAAGTTTCGCATCGATAGACAGAAAATATGATCTTCCAATGGGCAGCGCAAAAAGGGCTTACGAAGATTTAATGAACGAAGAAGGCAAGAATGCAATATTAAGGCCTACGCTCTTAGCGAAGAGCATAAACAAGAAGTATGATGGGATAATACTTGCAAATATAACAAACAAAGCAAAATTTATAGAATCAAGGGACAATCACCACAAATATATAATTAATGAACAAGACGGATTTATCAGCAGATTTTCTTATATCTGTGACATTGAAACCCCTGACAGTATATTATACTTGTTTCCTATACTAAAAGAAAGTGGTAGCGAAACTATAGAAAACGATCTTTTTAAGGTAATAAAAGGCGTAAAATCCGATTCTTTAATCATAGAAAGCACAATAATAGGCAACATTTGCTACAGAAAGTTCGACAACCTTTACAGCAATCAGTACATTAGCCTAGTAAAAAGAAAATCCATACAACCACAGAAAAGAACATTATACAAATAGAACTAACAATAAAAATATATACTAGAAAAAAATATATACTAGAAAAAGTAAAAGAACTATTTAGATTATCATCCTCCGCCGTTTGGTCCTCCCTTCATTTTTTCACCCAATATTCTATATTTCAAAGCAAAATGGAACAGCAGTCTTTAAATACCTTTTTCTCTTGCTTTGTGTAGAAGCGTAAACCAAAAAAAGTAATTTCAAGTACCATAAAACGTACTTATGGGACTATTATAATTATTACAATCTTCAGAACACACCATCGAGCTTTACCCAAGCATCTCCACTTATAGCTGATGAAGGGTCAAGCGGTTATATCTTTATTATACAAAAAACAATGAGTATTTCATAAATGGATATTCCTCATCATCATGGTCTGTAGATAATGGATATATTCTATATGAAGTTAATAGTGGATAAGGCTTTTTTTTAATTTTAAATTATTTTATTTTCCACTTGGAAATAAAATTTTTATTCCTTTATAATAAATTTCTATTGGAAAATTAACTGTAATATTAGATTGAGCCAAACTTTCATTATTTACATTTATTGCAGTTGAATTTGAAATTCCTGTGTCTTGAGTTAAATGCCAATAAACAAATTTGCCAATTGAACCATTCGTTATTTTCTCTGATTGAACTATATAAGGAACTTGAATTGTCAAATTATTGTTATATACTGCAACAAAATAAATATAAACTCTTTCTCCTATTAATGATGGAATATAATTTATGCTCTTTGTGGCATTTGTTTTATTTGTAGCTATTCCAGAAATATTTTGTGCAATTGGAACATACAATCCATTATATTTAATGTAATAAGGACTACCTTGCTGTGATAGAAATAACTCTTCAAAAAGCTTTTCTTGAGCTACATTTGATGAATTTCCTGTAAACAAAATAATATAGCTAACAGATTCATTGTATTTATTTGATGTTTTTAATGAAAGCTTGTTCATATAACTATAATTTGCATTTGCATTATTTCCAAGAGAACTATTTATTATTTGAGAAACTGGGACTGTTGATTTGATGGGATTAATTAAACCTAATGTGTTTTTAACGCCGAACGGATTGAAGTAATATAATGCTGCCAATGCTATTATGGCAATAATCAATAAAACGCCAATAATCTTTACTAAAACCATTTTATCTATATTTCATCATAATAAAAAGTATTTAAATCTTTGAAATTTGATCAAATCCACTTTTTAAATACCAAAGATAAAAACGAAGTTTAAATTTTATATTTGGATAAAATTTATCTAGCTTCCACCAGATTTTCAAGGCTATTTACAACGTTATATAAAATTACGAGACCAGAAATAGAAATAAGTATATTTTTATTGACCTCCACTACCTACTATATTTACACCCTGATTATTGTTTTAAATTTATAATTATCCTCATCCGCCGTTTGTTCCTCCCATCATTTTTTCACCCAATATCCTATATTTCAAAGCAAAATGGAATAGCAGTCTTTAAATACATTTCTGCGTTTTGTGCATAACACTGTAAAAGCCTAAATTGCGGGTCAAACTACTAATCAGAAGAATGTTTCCTTTCACAAGTGTTTTAGCTTTTTACGGATATTAATAATAAATAACAACCAATATCTGTGGTGCGTTTTTTGAAGGTATACATAGAGACGTACGGATGCACTTTCAACCAGGCCGACAGCGAGCTCATAGCCAGCGCAATGGGTGGCGCAGGCATAGAGACATGCTCCAGCGAGGCAGATGCGGACGTAGTTTTGCTCAATACGTGCACAGTGAAAGGTGCAACTCAGAACAGGATAACGTACAGGCTCTCAAAGCTTGAGGAAAGCGGCAAGAAGATTCTCGTCACTGGATGCATGGCAGGTGCCAACAGCGACATAATAAGCAGGTATGCTCCAAGTGCAAGCATAGCCAAGATACAGAACATAACTGGAATGCCCCAAGCAGTAATGGATACGGCTTCGGGGAAAAGAGTCATGCTGATGGGCGAGAGCAGGTACGACAGGATAGGGCTCTACGTGCCTGGCAAATCGATAATAGCCAAGATACCGCTGAGCGACGGATGCCTGAGCTCGTGCTCGTTCTGCGAGACGAAATTCGCAAGGGGCAGGCTCAACAGCTTCTCCGAGTCCGGAATACTCAATGCAATATCATACAGCATAAGGAACGGGGCAAAGGAGCTCGAGCTCACGGCGCAGGATACCGGGGCTTACGGCATAGACAAGGGCACCAACATAGCCGAGCTTGTCGGAAAGGCCTGCTCTTTCGAAGGCGATTTCAGGATAAGGGTCGGAATGCTGAATCCAGAGCATCTGCACAGGTATTATACCGAGCTGATAGATGCAATGCAAAACGAGCACGTATACAAGTTCCTGCATCTCCCGCTGCAGTCAGGAAGCAATTCCGTCCTGGAATCGATGCGCAGGGGCTATACTGTCGAAAAGTACCTCGAAATTGTAAAAGAGATAAGGCAAAAAGTGAAGAACATAACAATAGAGACAGATATAATAGTGGGCTTCCCAGGGGAAACCGAAGCCGACTTTGACGCAACGCTTGAAGCCCTCAAGGAATTCAAGCCTGAAGTCACCAACATATCAAAGTTCACAAAAAGGCCGCATGCTGCCGCATCAAGAATGAAGCAGCTTGAAGACAATGTTATAAAAGAGAGAAGCGCGGAGCTTTCCAGGGAAGTCAGGGCCATGCAGGCGTCCAAGAACGCAGGCACAATAGGAGCAGAAGAAAGCGTGCTTCTTACGGAAAGCAATGCTTCTTCGGTTAATGGAAGAGACGACAGCTACAGGCAGATAGTGATTCCTAGGGTCTCAGGCGCTGTGAGCCCTCTCATTGGCTCAAGGATTAAGGCAAGGATTTATAATGCAACATCCAATGCATTGTATGCTGAGCCTGTTAAAGTTTGAACTGGTGCAAAAAGAGAATGTACGGAAAGAAAATAACAGAGTTCCTTGAGTCTAACGGCATAGAGTTCGGGGACATAATAAAGGTGGAAGCCGAAGGCATAAGCGAAGAAGGAGAGCTGATGCCAAGCACGGAAGCGAATTCCGAAGAGATCATAATCTTAAAGATGAAAAATGGCTACAACGCAGGGCTCAGGTTCGATGGCGCAAAGATAACAAAAATAAGGAAAGGCGTGCCGGTCCACGAATTTCCGCATTCAAAAATAACCCAGAAAAGCTCCCTGCCAAAGGTTACGCTTATATACACAGGAGGCACGATAGGCAGCAAGCTCGACTACAAAACCGGCGGGGTCTACATGCTTCTCAAGCCCGAAGAGCTGCTCTACGAGGTGCCGGAGCTTGCCAACGTGGCGGAATTGAAAGTAG
>JAKBRD010000056.1 GCA_021834865.1 Microcaldota archaeon
TATGCACGTCTATCAGGTATGGTTTTGCGTCTATCCCAGCAGCCCTTATCTCTTCATCTATCCTGCTCCTCATCTCTCGCGCAGCCTTGTTGGTGAAGGTTATGCAAAGTATATCTGGCTCTTTGACACCTCTACCAAGCAACTCAACAACCATCCTGGCAAGAGCAGTTGTTTTTCCTGTGCCAGGGTTGGCAACTATCAGTATATTTTCTGGCTTTTTTGATATCGCATCCATTTTATCGCCAAAATCTGTAGCAGGGCAGGCGTTCGAGTTATGCTGCACCTTTGTTAAAATCCAGGCGCTGCTTGCTACAATGCCTTTTTGCAGCTAAGCCGGAGCAAGCCCGCTGATATTGTGCATTCTAAGCATAAGAATCAATAGTACATGTCATTGTTTTTGCTCTCATCGCTTTTTTTCTTGCTTTTAGGCTTTTCTTCCTTTCTTTCAAGGTTCATTATCTCAATCGGGCTGACAAGCCATTCCATCCCTTCTAAAATGGACTCTAAATATTTAGCAGAATGCATCGAAACTCCAGCGTCCAAATCTTTAAACGCTACGGATATGTAGGATAAGCCGGTTACTAAGTCCCTGCATTGCATTCCGTTTTCCACTATGAATATGTATTCCCAGAGTTTTTTTATTCTGGCGTCAACATCCTCCTTGTCCGTATTGTAATCTAAGCTGTTGTTTATGCCTGTGAGCGCCATTTGCATCGTGGCATAAAAAAATTTATGGTCTTCTGACCATCTAAAATTTTCTATAGTGTCGCCGAGCGCAACTATATAGCTTTGGGCGATAAAATGCGAGATGAAAAGTTTTGCGTCTTCTGGAGACTTTATCTCAGAATTTATCGCCTTCAGTTTACCGTTTGCATTTGTTGCAATATCTTCTAGGTATTTATCCACCATGCTCTGGTAGGCTTTTTCGTCAAACTGGGCGTATTCTGTCTTTTTTGTGCTGTAGTTTATGCGGTAATATTTCAATTCTTTTAGGCTATCCTTCAATTCGCTAATGCCAGAGCCCATATTTCCATTAAATACGTTTTTTGTCTTTTCTGTTTTGTTTTTTGGCATAGTCAATTCAGCACCGAAACCAGATTTATTTATCCTTCTTTCGAGTTTTTATTGATATTGTATAATATTTACCATTTTCGGTATAAAGAAGCCTGATGCCTTCCACACAATATCTTTTTAGAGTTTCTAACATTCTCGAATATTAATAGCACTACTCTTTAGCTCAATACCTATCTCGCCCATAAAGCTTTTTTGGCTTTCTTTTTTCATTCTATCCCCTTATCATTTCTGCATATGCCTGTTTTGAAGGATTATATCTCTTGTTGAATTCAGCTATAAGCTTGTCCAACTCTTCTACATTTAGGTATCCTTCATCCTCCAGCTGCTTCTGGGAAACGAACTTGGTAGACAAGCTAAGGGGCTTGTCTTTTCTCAAGAGCAATTCATACTTCGAGAAACCCCTGAGCTCGTCGCTCGTAGGTATGCCAATTTGCGTCGGATAGCTGTTTGTATATGCGCTCTGCGGCACTGTTGCAAGGAACTGGTCCCCAATTATTTCAGTCATAAGGGTATGTATATGCCCGACGAATGCACCAGATACGCCTTTATTGAGCCTAAGCGAATTGAATATTTTTGTGTTCATTTCGTGCCTTATTACAAATTTGTGGGAATTGTAATTAAGCACCCCGATACCGTAATCTCCGCCTGAGGCAATAGTAAGCTTGTAAAAAGTATCGAACGCCAAAGAAAGCTTTTTCGCTTCGTCGTCATCACGCTCAGGGTGGCTTTTGTTGAAATGGTTTCCTGCGGCAATACCTATTTCAGGCTTTGACTCGTCTGATATCTCGTTTAACTCCCTTGTCGATTCCATGAATATCCTTAACTGGTCGCTTTGATTATATACTTGCTTTTTGGCTCTGACAAAATATCTTTCAAGGGCAGCAGGAAGCTGGGCATTTGGGAGTCGTTTTATTGCAAAATCAGTAAATTCAGCTATGTTGGAATAGTAGTCCGTTTCTTGGTCAAGTTCATTGGCGTAATGATTGTAATTTGGATCTATTATATCCCCTAAAAATAAAACGATATTAGGAATATCGTCGACTGTTTTTCTTATAAAAGACTTAAGAAGCTCCTGCGGCGCAACAACACCTCGGCCTTTGCCGCCAATATGGGTATCCGATATGGCGTTTATTTTTACGCTTTCGATTCCTTCTCCGTTCCCTGATGATATTGGAAGTATTTTATCTACAAAGTCCATTGCATTTTTGACTTTCTTGGATTTTACTGGCTCTCCAGAGAGTGCTTGCTGCAATTTGGCTATTATTTCTTTATCTCTTGGGTTTATTTCGTTCTTTATAAGGAATGCGTTTGTCGTATCGTCATTCCATTCAGAAGGGAGCTTGTGCTTAAGCCATGCGTTATTGCTTAACTCCTCTACCTCTTTTTCGAACATTTTTACCGGCCGGGATAAAGGTATCTTAACTGGATCAAAATTCTGCAGCTTTGATGCAAGAATCTGTCTTTGCTCCTTTGATTCTCTCTCTGAAAGCATTAGGAGCTCGTTCGAAAAATGGAATATGAAATTATTCTTGTTATTTGATAAGCTTATTTCCCATATGCCAGAGCTCATCTTATAACCAGCGTTTTCATACGCCATTGTATATGGCGTCTTTGTTCCAGACTTCCATAATCTGGCAATTGCTTTAACATCTGCAAGAGGAGGGGCCGAAATTATAAATGTGCCATTGCCCCCATCTACAAGCGGAACCGCAGAGACTCTTGCAACAGTGGTGTGGCTTCCTATAACCAAGTTTATTCCGGAAGCAGAATCTGGGCCCGATATATTCAGCGTTTTTTCCATCATACCTTTTATATTCCTGTTGAACAGGCCAGAAGAATTGGTTGGGTTGTTTGTTATGAGCATCCCAAGGTCATTTTTTTTAACGATCCCGTAAACGGAAGGGTATTGCCACTCTTCGGTTCCATCGCTGTCCTGTATTATTTTTATATTATATTTCCTGCCGAAAGAGTCCTTTATATGCGATATCATTTCTAAGCTCGCTATCTTTCGCGCTATCTCTTCAACTTCATGGCTAGCTCTTAGGTTTCTGGTAAAAAGCTCGCCTTTTTCCTGGACTATATTGCCTGAAGATGCCAAATCTGCTTCTTTTTTAACGTTTTGTATGTTCTTGTAGCCAAAAGCTTCCATTAAGTTGGAAAGCTTCTTGAGCTTTTTTTCTATGCTCTTGTATTTTTCTGGATACCTGTCTTTGTCTAAATTGTTAAATTCTTGACTCAAAAGCTGATAGGCCCTATTTATGGAATTTTTATGCTCTTCATAAAGCGTTTCATTCCATTTGCTTTCCTCTCCAAGCATCTCATAGACTTTGTTTGCGGACTGAATCACTTTTGTCGGGTTTTCTTTCATCCATGTAAGCTGCAGCTTCTCGTAAAGTCTGACTATGGTTTTGTAGTCGTCTATCTGGTCCTTTGCCTGTGCTATTTTCAATTTCAGGCGCTTTATTTTTTTAGCTAGCTCTTCGCCATTGGCTTTTTTAGCATCAGGCTCTTCTTCGTACTGCTTCAGGCTCTTTTTCATTGCTTCTACTAGTACTGTGTTGGTTTCTACCTTCTCTATGTACGCTTCCCTCAAATTTATTAAGTTTTGAAAATTGTTGTTGTAAGAGCTTATTATCCTGTCGTAGTTCCTGTTCTTTATGTTGGCCTTGTCTTCGGCACCCAATGCATAAATAACCTCTGTAGAAGTGCCTTTTTGCTCTATGAGCTCCACCAGCCTGTCTAGGCTTGGTTTTATGAATATGACCGCATCATCTACGTTGTTTATCCCACGCTCTATTACGTGAAGCTTGTCTGCGGGACCTTTTGTGGCGTACTTCGGTATTTCCGGTATAATGCCGCCGTTGAATATTATATAATTCGGAAATTCTTCAGGCGGCTTCTCCTTAAGCATGCGATATAAGCCACGCATTGCATTTTCATTAAAATATCTTGTTCCCCCGCAAACCTCTCCGACGACAAGTATTTTATGGTCATAATTATCTGGCTTTAAATCCCTATCCATAAAAGAACTAGATTCCCTTTCTTTCCCTTTCAAAACATTTTCATTTTCAATTTCAGCTTTTATACTCTTTTCAACCCTACCCATCAAATTACCCTTCTAATTGAAATGATGCAATTAAATACTTACGCTTGGGTAGGTTTACTTGCAAGAAATAAAAATAACCTTTAAGTAAAGCTTTGATTTTTTATTTCCTTAGCTGTGACTTTGTTTGCTCGTAGTAATAATATT
>JAKBRD010000057.1 GCA_021834865.1 Microcaldota archaeon
CCGCCCGAAGGAATGAATATATCTGTATCTTTATACGCGATGTCGCGGTATACCGGGAATGGCGAATAGTCAACTACGTTTTCATAGCCGAGCTTGCCTTCTATCGTTACCGCTTTTACCTTGTCAACCATCTTGCCCTTTTTCATGCCTGGAAAAGCCTTGCGCGCATCAGCATCCGGCATTATTACGTCTATGTCTATTGAAGGGCTTAGGTAGTTTGAAAGCTTTTCTGGTATAAGCACCTTTTTGCCTGAGCCGCCATCCAGCAGCATTTCCGTTCCTGCCGAAGCTCTTACTGCAATTTTGGTAAGCTCAAGCTCGTGAAGATGGGGCTTTGCTTCAAGGCTGCACTTTGAATCGCTTGCTATTTTCTTTTGCATTGTATCGCAGGGCATTTGTGCGTGCCCAACCAATTTAAGCCTTCTCTATAATTTTTGGCAAATTACCCTTGCAGCAGCATCCGTTCCAATAAAGCTTATAGTTATTTATTTTTTATAAGGTATAAACTTCAGTGGTTGCTTGATACCAGTATTGGATTTTGACAGATTCCTGATGGGATTCTCGCTAGGCGTGCACATAATACTTGCTGTAATAGGCATAGCACTGCCAGTAATAATAGTTGCCGCAGAAGTTGTAGGGATAAAGCGAAAGGATCCTTATTACACCAGGATAGCGAAAAGGCTTACGACTATGCTGATAGTCTTCTTCGCCGTAGGCACAGCATCTGGAACCCTGGTGGCTCTTGAGCTGCTTTTCTTATGGCCTAAATTTATGGTTTTGGTGGGGCATGTAGCAATACTTTCGCTTTATATAGAGGTTTTTGCGTTCTTCCTGGAAGCGATATTCCTTGGGGTTTACGTATACTCATGGGACAAATTCAAAAATCGCTACGCGCATGCATTTTCTGGAGTGCTTGTAGCTTTGGGTGCTGTTCTTTCAGCAGTATTCATAACGATGCTGAATGCATTCATGAATACGCCGGTAGGCTTCAACATACCTGAATATTTAAAGAGCGGCATAATAGCAGACGTGCATCCCCTGGCTGTGCTTGCAACGCCTTCCACCTTGATAGAAGTTGCTCACGTAGTTTCTACATCATACTTTGCCGGGGGCTTCATATTCATATTGTATTTTGCTTACAGGATGCTGAAAAGCGAGGGAGACGAAAGATTGCATTACAGAAAGGGCCTAAACATAGCATTCAGCCTTACGCTCATAGCAACTTTCTTCGCAGTCATAACCGGAATATTATCAATATCGGGGCTTTACAGCTTCCAGCCTGAGAAATATGCGGCAATGGAGCTTAACCTTTATCCGACTACGCACGCACCAGAGCTGCTCGGAGGATTCTATTCCAATGGCACCATAACCGGGGTTATAGCAAGCATACCTGGACTGCAGAGCTTCCTTGCAACCGGAAGCGTTAACGGGTCAGTGCCGGGGCTGTCTTCTTACCCAAAAAGCACCTGGCCTCCGCTGATAGTGCACTTCATGTTCGATACCATGGTTGGGCTCGGATTCGGATTTGGGCTCTTCATGCTGGTCGTATTCCTAATGCTGATATTGAAAATGCATCCGTTCGACAGGAAATGGATACTGATGCTACTAATCATAGCTGCAGTTGTTGGAGTATTCCTTCTAGAGCTGGGATGGGCTACGGCCGAGATAGGCAGGCAGCCATGGATAGTCTACAACGTGCTCCTCGTATCCCAAGCTGCCAACACTTCGCCTTCGATAATACCTTTGGCCATATTTTTTGTAGCGTTTTATCTCGTAGTATTGCCATTCACAGTATTGGTAATAAAAAGGCTGCTTAGGGACAGGCCAGTATCAAAAGAACCGGTGTAAAAATGAGCATAATGTTTTCAATAAATTACCTTATATTTTCCGTTTTCCTTACGCTGTTCGGGCTTGAAGTTGGGATAGCAGTTACCATGCTGCTGGAATATGACAAGCATAAGGACAGGATGAAGAGCTTCCTTATGCCATTGTGGGAAGTTACCGGTACTTTTGCAGTATTTTACCTGGTGAATCTTGAGGCCACAGTGCCCTCGCTGCTATTGCTCGTAGGCACCATATTTGTGGTGCCGCTGCTTGTTGCAGCGATATTTTTCATACTTAGGAATGCCTTCCTTTCGTATAGCGAATATATGGGAGACAAACGCTCAGAAAAACGTTATCTGCACATATATGCAATAGCCACGTTAGTAGTAGCTTTCATCGCCATCTCGGTCCTCGACTCTGGGATAAGCGGGATAGGCATAAACGCATCCGCATATTCAATAAACATACTTAGGATGTTTGCAAACTCGTTCAATATACTGATGTTTGTCGGCATAGCGTTGCTTTCAGTTTTCGTTGCCGCTGTATTTTTCGATGTACGCGAGTACAGGTGGTTTACCGGGCTTGCCGCTGCACTCGGAATAGTTGCAATCGCCATAGCAACACATTCTGCAACAGGATACCTGTTTTCCGCAGCATTGGGCCCCGGGCTGCCCTACCTGATAGGATTGCTGGTGCTTTTGGCAGTAGGGCTTTATCTTTATTATTCCAGTAAAAAATATGCGAAGTATGTGGCAGTGTTGTGGTTCCTTCTTGCAGTCAATTTCTTTGGGTTTATGCAAAGTCCGTACCTGCTCGGAGGCACAGCAGACATAAACAATTATTTGGCTTCAGGCTCAATGGCATTTTACGTTAATCTCGTAACGCTGATTGGAGGCGCCATAGTAGTAATATCATTAATTTTTATGATTTACATTAGTTATATAAAGAAGGCACAAAGCGGAACTGGTAGTTATTGATGCAGGGTTTGGAAATTATAGTATTCGTTTCAACAATCATAATAGCAGTGCTGAGCGCATTGCTCGCTGCTTTCATGACTTATAAGTGGAAAAACAACACTGAGGTCAAAAGCTTTGGGTTTTGGTCTTTAGGGCTGTGGATATTCACTGTAGCTGTGCTTCTGGAGAGCGTCTTTTCGTTGAACCTGTATAATGAAGTCTTGATGGACGCATATCTTTTCCTTGTGGTATTTCTGGTAGAGGCGCTTGCAATGGGCTCCTTGTGCCTCATAAAAAGCAATAAGATAAAAGTCACATATCTTGCTTATATATTGGTAATTGACGTCGCTATGGTGATTGCGCTTCAGGCTTCTGCAATAAAAAACTTGATAATAACATACGTGGTTTACGGGCCTCTTCCGCTTTCGGTAGTGACGATTTCTTCGCTCGGCACTTTCCCAGCTGCTTTTATATTGATAGTTGTAGCTGCGCTTTCTTATCGCAGGTCCAAAAACAAAAAAATGCTTAGCATAATTGCTGGAACCGTAGTAGTAAGCGTTGCAGGGACCCTTTATATAGCTGCAGTCCCTGAATTTTTGTACTATTCGGAATTCATAGGCATACTGCTTTTATGGTTTGGCTTTTTCAGCTTCGGGCACGGCAAGAATGCGAAAAATGTTAAGAAGCCGAAAAGAGTTTCTAAGGGGCATAAAACTGCAAGGATAAATAAAAGCACCAGTCACAGAAAAAGTCCCAATAAGGTTAATAAGGCAAGAAAGAGAAAAGTACGCAGATGAGGTGTCTAATTGTCAAACCATATAATAGCAGTGCCAAACAGCGTAGATCTTGCTTCGTTCATAGGCAAGAAGGGCTCTGAGAATAGCATAACGTTTTATAACAGGAGCATTGACGGCAACGTAATAACGGCTCTTGCGCCTACTTCAACAGAAGACAAATTTTATGCTATTTCTGAGATACTGACAATTTCGGAAACGATAGTGCTATCAACGGAAAATATGGACAGGCTTTTTGGAGAATTGCTAGTAGCTTCAAAGCTGCTTGGAAAAAATGTAATACTGACATCTGAAAACGCCGATTCCGACATAATAAAAAATTCGGGATTGGCAAATTACAAGGTATGCGACAGGGATACGCTTCTAGAAACCATACTTTCAATGGAGAATGATAATCCCGCGCAAACGTGCAGAGTAGATATAGACAAAGCTTTTAACGTAAAAGGGATAGGTGCAGTGGCGCTTGGAGTTGTAATAAGAGGAACGATAAATGTTCATGACGAGCTCTGGCACAGCTCAGGAAAGAAAGTTCTTGTAAGATCGCTTCAAAGCCAGGACGTAGACGTAAAAACGGCAGGGCCTGGTACGAGAATAGGAATAGGCATGAAGAACGTAGAGCCAGATGCAGTAGAAAAAGGGAGCATATTGTCGGCAGTACAGATATTGCCATCCAAAAAGATAACGGCAAAGATTGAGCTTTCAGAGATAAACAAGGAGGATTTAGTTCCAGGAAACTTTTA
>JAKBRD010000058.1 GCA_021834865.1 Microcaldota archaeon
TCAGCCTGAAAGGAACGCTGAAGAAGAACATGAACACGCTTATAAGTATGGCTTCTATGTAGAGTATGAATGCAAGCTGCGAGCTGCGCGGCTTGCCTATGTAGAAAACCACATTCCTTATCCTTCCCGCATGCACGTCGCCATCGTAATCCCTCACCATTCCGTGTATCTCCCTGGCAAGCCCGCTGAGGAAGACAACAAAGGATATGAAGACTATTGTTGCCGAAAGGGCGTAGCTCACTGCGTAATTGCCGTATATGAAAGGAATCACCATTGTGAAAGCTATGTACACGTTTCCAAGCAGGGGTATGTGCTTAAGCCTGTAGCTGTAAAGGTATGCCAGCGCAGCGAATATAACCGCTATAACGAATGCAGCCCAATTGACGAATGCCGAAACCGCTATTCCCAAAAAGAAGACTATTGCGGTTATCCTGAGCGCGCCCTTGGGCTTTATAACGCCTGTGACCAGAGGCCTTTTCTTTCCATTGGCCCTGTCTATGCTTATGTCAAAATAATCGTTTATCGCGAACGCTCCCATGCTAATGAGTATGGGCGGTATTATTGAAAGAACCAAAAGCCCATAGCCTGGAACCCTGCCAATTGCTATTATCTCAGCCGCTATGACTGCAAGCGCAAGCATTACGCTGTGCTCTGCACGGGTCAGCCTAACGAACGCTGAAATAATATTTTCGCTTCCACGCTGCTTGCCCATTCGATGCGCCTGCAATTTAAGCTAGGAGTATTCGGTGGTAAATGATTTTAAATGCTACTTCATGGGTATAAACTAAAAACGGAAATCCAAGCGCTCAAATCCAACTTTAAATGCTACATAAAAGATATGGCGGATCTGGCGGGATTTCCATGGGGATGCACTGCATGCGCCATTTTGAACCCGCGACCGCCCGGTCCGAAGCCGGGTGCGCTATCCAAACTACGCTACAGATCCACAGGTTTATTTGCGAGCTTTCTTATAAATAGCTTAGTTGCCAAGGAAATTCTACATTCTTCTGCCTTAAAGGAAGATGATATGCGTTCTATCTCTGGCTTAATTAACATGGTTTTAAAAGGTGTTATACTTGCCGATCCAATTGCTTTCGACAATGTGCCTAAAACTGCACCTCATACGTGCAATAAAAACAGATTTAAATACTACTACATCAATCTAAACGATGAAAGAGCAGCTCAAACACCTATTTATTAGAGATAACGCCCAGTCCGCAATAGAAATGCTTAGCGTATACGCTTGGGCGCTTCTCATAATCGCCATATTCGTTGCCTTCATATTCGTGATTTCAGGCCCAAAAGCCCCGATCAGTTATCTTCCACCCGTATGCAACATAGAGCCTCTTCTTCCTTGCGTTCAGAGCACGCTTACAAGTGTAAACACTGCGCACAGCATACCAATAAAATACACCGTAGTTTTCCTTGACAGTCTGGGAGTAGGCATGCACCTTCCTGCAAACGCCATAAGTGTAACTCTTACCAATATTGGAAGTACCGGCACGAATGTCTATAACGGGACATGTCTGCCCAAAAATGTTAGTTCAGGCACTAGGGTAATATGTGCTGTTTCCATACCTGGAAGCGTAGAGCCGCCGCTCGGCAGTACTACAACGGCCACTTTCGACCTTCATTATTATACGTGCAAATCAGGTGTATGCACAGGACCATATGTAACTGCAGGTGCGTCTACGCAATCGATGAGCCCTGCATACGTCCCTTTCTATAATGTTACTCTTTATACAAGTCCAACCAGTGGAGAAATAGTAATAAATGGAGTTATATACCACAACAATATAACAGTGCCGTTGGCTTCAGGAACCTATACGCTGTATGCAGTGTCACCTGCGGGCTACGCATTCGGTTCTTGGGCTATAAGTTCCGGAGCATCAAGTTTAAGTACGCTTGCTGCAGAACCAACTACTTTAATATTGCGTTCAAATGTTTCTATAACTGCAAACTTCAAGGTTTCTGCCACAACAAGCACAATATATACTAGCACAAGCACCTCGACAACTTCAACATCAACTACGACTTCCACCACTACATCCACCTCAACCACAACATCCACAACCTCAACCTCAACCTCTACGACCTCAACATCAACCACAACTTCAACTTCCACTACAACTTCAACCTCTACTACATCCACAAGTACAAGCACTACCTCTACTTCCACCTCAACAACCTCTACATCAACCACAACCTCAACATCAACAACCACTTCCACATCGACAACCTCAACATCCACAACAACATCCACAACCTCAACCTCAACCTCTACGACCTCAACATCAACCACAACCTCAACATCAACCACAACCTCAACCTCGACCACTACATCCACCTCAACCACAACATCCACTACAACCTCAACTACAACCTCTACATCCACCACAACAAGCACCATATACTACATGTCTTCACAGGGCAACACTGGCGATTCGATAGGCGGAAAAGCCAATGCAACAATGTCAGGTTACAGCACGTATTTCTGCGCTGGCGGGGCAGGAAACGGAGGAATCGGGATATCATGGTCAAGCATTACTGAATCTAATAGCAATTATGCAGATGTTGGCGTTACGACTTCTGGCGTATGCACTATAACAACAGGCAGCCCTGATTTGGCTGTGGCCATATTCGGCGTTAAAGGCGGCCCTGGCTATTCAACTTTCTCTTCATCCACAACAGGGGATTCAAGCTCGCATTCGCTGTCATATTCCGTTTCCACCTCTCCATCCGCAGTTGTAATAATGGTTGGTTGCGGTTGGTTTGAATGCAGCAGCGTGTCTCTTCCATCCGGCTGCAGCCAGATAGAATATACGCATGGCAATGACAGTTTCGAAACAGGCTATGCAGCCATATGCAACCAAAATTCTGGTTCATATACTGTCTCTGCAACCTCTTCAAGCTCAGGTGGCATATCGATTGCTGCCTTTGTATACGCTGCAGCACAGATAACTTCTGGACCCCCTGAATGTACTGTTCAAGCATATAACGACCATTCAAACAACTATGGCTTCTGTTACTGGCCCGGAGGAACAATGAATATAAGCTCGGGCGGAGGCAATTCAGGATATGGTGGCATATATGTCGATGGTCCAAATTCATACTCTACGGCCAATACAAATTGGTGTCCTGGTCTGGATACCAGACAGTCGATGAGTGGCGGCTGGTATCATATGCATATAGGGACTGGCGGTGGCGGCGGTTCATGTGGGCCTGGAATAAACGAGATAAATTAGTTTGTATTAAGTGATTGCATGAATATAACAATATACGCGGTCTTGGTTTTCCTTATGGTTTTTGCAATGGCACACGCTTCGCAGTTGTCGTTCGCATCAATAAGCAAGCCATACTTTACTTTCTCTTTAGGCAACTATAGCACAATAAACGGCGCCATAGGCGGTTCGGTTGGCATCTCCTCTACCCGTCTTGTTGTAAGCCCAGGCACATACGCGGTCGTCAACAATAAAACATACTCTTCATATAATCTTTCCCTAATCCTGCTCACTCCTTTCAATGTCAATGTGCCTCCAGGCAATTCAACCATTAGTGGCATAAGCGATGCAATAGCCATAGCAGTTGATGGGAGCACAGGGCCTTCTGTAAAGTTTGTCAGCTCTTCAGGTACTTACCAGCCCATAAAACTGATAACCGGTGGCCAAGCAATAACTCTTTCTACATGGTCGTGGTCTGGTGGCGTGCTACAAAACTTAAATTACTATGGGGGAAGCTACGTAAAACCTCAAAAATGGCTTACCTATAATTCGAGCTACATATACACAAACTTGACGAATGCTAAGTTGCAGGTTCTAGTAATAAAAAATAAGGGAACCCCAAGCACATCGCTTACCACTTCAATAATCCCTACCACAATACTGCAGAATTCATCACACACTACAATACCTTCAACTACTGTTCCGACGACCGTACCTCCAAAACCAGTTACGGTCCAGCAGAACAACGAACAAACGCTGTACGCATTAATAGCCGCAGAAACAGCAGCAATAATAATACTTGTAATACTGCTACTTCGCAAGCGCAATTATCGCATGGAGCCCTCTGCAGGCATATGATGTTGCATTGGGAATGGCTCTAACGGTTGCCCATAGCATGCGCAACTTTGAATCTATATTCCCTTCTGGCGAAGCCCAATGCATCATCCGCGCTGTCCGAATAAACGAAGTTATTCACAAGCTTCCTTATCAATGGCTTAGTTGCTGAAAAAATTAGTTATCTTTGTCTGCTTTATGTTTTCCATTGTCTTCCAGTGCAGCCTCAGATTGCCGTCAAACTTGCCA
>JAKBRD010000059.1 GCA_021834865.1 Microcaldota archaeon
GAGGAACCGGACCAGAATACAAAAGCAGCGATATCCAACGCGATAGCGCAGAGCACAATACGCATGGTGAAAAAGGCGAACGCGATAAGGAAGAAAAAGCAGATTAGATTCGGCCCAGCCGCAGTCGTAATAGCTGCAAAGGAATGAATCTGAGCTAGCAAATACGGTGCCGCGATTGCGGCACCATTTACCCTCATTATTTCGGCTTTGTTTATTATTTCTTGTTTTCTCTTTCTTTGCGTTTTACAGAAAGCCATTTTAAGCTTATCAATAAAACTTATTCTTGAATGCCTTATTGTAAATAGGCGATCGTAGTCTAGCCTGGTAGGACTTTGCCCCTCCAAGGCAAAAACCCGGGTTCAAATCCCGGCGATCGCACTTATGCTTCTATGAGCAAGGCATTTAGTCTTATTAAGCGGCATCGTCCGCATCCATCTGTAGGCTTTCGTAGCCCGTATATCGTTAAAGGTTTATTGTAGCGCCCATCTTTTGCTTCTGTTGAAGGATTATGCTTAGGCTCATCGCACTTATGGCATAAAAATAAGCGCATAGAGAAAAAATACTTTGAAAATGTTTTTCCTTGCAGGATTTAAAGATATTTTTCAATATCTCCCCACTTAAGCCCTGTTTGTTTAAGTATTCTGCTTATTATTTGCTGTCTTAATTCCTTCTGGCCGACTTGTATTACTGTATAGTGCCCTTTCTGGTCAAATAATACAACATGGTCACCGTTTCCTTGTCTTGCGGAATAACCGTATTGCTCTTGCAGTACCTTGAGCAGTTTCTGAGGTTTTACAGGCTTTAACGCACCTATAAACTCGCCTCATTCTCTTGTAATTAGGCTTCTAAGCATTGGCGACTTTACACCCTTATGCTTCTCCAGCAGGAACTTTACGGCCGTATCTACTGCGTCTTTCAGCTCGCTTTCCAATTCGCGCAGGCTCTCGGCCTGATCTTGAATGTGAAGCTCGTCTATGGTACCTACGAACAGCTTGCCGCTTCTCTTTACATCGGCCTTAAACCCGTATATATCCATTTTCATACTTATCTATAGGTATATGGCATTACAAATATAAAATGCTTCCTCCGAATTGGCAAAGGATTATTTTAAATTGGGGAGCTATCAAGATGTAGGTATTGGATTATAGTAGTCTAGCCTGGTAGGACTTTGCCCCTCCAAGGCAAAAACCCGGGTTCAAATCCCGGCGATCGCACTTATGCTTTAAGAGAATAAGTAAATCACAGGTAGCTTTTCTTGGCTGAAGATATCTGCTTTGTATTGCTTCTTTGCATATAAATCTTCTATACTTCCCATCCATCAGGGCACTGATCAAGTTTGCTGTAGTGTTGCCAATGACTTTCATTGATAAAGAGGCTATCTGAAACATTTAATAATTTATTAAACTAACGATAATTGGATGATAAAATGTCAACCAAGAATAAGCAAGCACATGGGTCTGAAAAATACAAATTTATAATGAGGAAGGAAAGCAAATTACCAGCCGTTGATGAATCTAAAATAGAATCGCTGCTGAATGAACTGATTGAAGATTACAAGTCCGGAAAGCCAGAGATTGTTTCATTCGGGAATAGTGTACTGAAGCCTGGTGCAAACCTTACAGAAGAGGCAGCAAAAGCAATTAAATATTTATTGACCGAACACGGGATTGTCGGGCTTGAAGATAAAAGATACCAGGATATGGCCAAGATCCTGCTGGATGCCGTAAATAGAATAGCCTCTAGTTCAAGTGAACCGCAGTGAAATTTTGAAATAGTTAAGTTGAGAGCCAAGCTTATACGCAAGAGCAGGCAGCGATGAAATTTTTCAGAGCAACCTGAACTTTATTTTAGAAAACTTGTTTTAGTTGAGTGACAGCATTAGTAGCTCAATAACTGAGATGCAGGCACAACTGCAGGACTTTGCTCAGCTTTTAGCCAATTATAAATATGCAAATGTCAGTCCAAATCCCGGCGATCGCACTTATGCTTTAAGAGAATAAGTAAATCACGGGTTTAGCTTTTCCGGGCTAGAGATATGGCTCTTTCCAGTATGTGGTCTTTGCCTTGTTTTATATCGCTTATTGCTGGATAGACTTCTATATCTGGCTTTATCCCAATTCCTTCGAACCTTGTTCCATTGGGATAGATAACCTGCACTACCCCCATGCCCAAATATATGCCATCTCCGAAATCCTTGATTAATGCGCTCCCGTTTGTTCCGGCAGTTTTAATTCCTATAAGCGTGGCGCGACCATTGTCTTTGAACGGGAAGGAAAAGTCTTCTCCTGCAGATAAGGTGAATTGATTCACAAGAATGAACACCTTGCCATTGTAAGCGCTTTTTAATGGTGTCGTACACTTGGATTTTTGCAGCTTATACCTTGTCTTTATTTTATTGCGTTTGACATAGGTTGAATCCAAGATGTATGAAATCTGTTCTTGTATTACTTCTTTGTATGCAAATCTTCTATACTTCCTATTCATCAAGGCACTGATCAAGTTTGCTGGAGTGTTGCCGCCTTCATTGTTTCTTAAATCCATTATAATGGATTCGCAGTCACGATGTTTCTTCAAGAATTTGACTGCAGATTTTGCATATTCGCTTTTTGCAAAACTTGGGAGCTTTACATAGCAGGTTTTTTTATCTATTAATTCGAAAACCGGCTCTGGCTTAATGGCACTAAACTTTAGAGGCATCTTATTTATTGCAAAAGTTCCCCTGTCTGTCGTTATCTTTAATCCCTTAGGAAACAAAAATGATGTTTTGAATAACTTGTTCCTTATCTCTAGTTCGCTGGAACCGGATATATATTTCGAAGCAGCAATGAAAAATTTTTCTGTAGGTTCCCCGTTTATTTTCAATATTACATCCCCAATCTTTAATTTATTGATTGAGCTGCTTAATACGGCCCATTTCTTTTCTTTCTCGTGATAAAAAGCATAGAAGCCCAGGCTACCTCCTGTCTTGTTGTGCAATTGCCTATCGTAATAGAATGTGTGCCCGTTTCTTAATTCCGCTAGCAGCTTGCACATCAATAATCCGAATTTATATCTATTTTCGGTAGTAAGTAAATCTTTTACATACTTTTTATGGAGTTTATTTATGGATACATTTGGAACGTAGTTCCAATGCGCGAAATATTGCTCAAGCATAGAAAATGTTTTACTGATGATTTTGAATCTTGTTTCTAAATCGATAGTTTCCAATTTATGCACCATTAAAAACCATAGCAATACCGAAAAGCTTTACAGTAAATTATAGAGTTATGTTATTATAAAACTCCATACAAATCAAAGTCTTTCACATTTTATATTATTCCGCAACTAAAAGCGTTAGAAAGCTTCAACGCCAACATAGAATTGTATAGAAACTGCAAAAAAGGGAATGTGCTGTGAAATAAAGATATCGTAATCCGCCATTATTTTGTAGCCCGATCATTATCGTACGTCATTTGGCTTTATAAAAATAAAGTTTATAACCTTCTGTAGAGTATTTACAATTGACATATGGGATTTATTTGGTTGATGAAAAGCACCTTATTAATGAGATGCAAAATATAGACAGGTTCTTGCGCTCTTTGGTTAATGTGAAGCATGCTATGCCGCAGGTGCGCATCTCAAACAAAATCAATGATGCCGAAGAATATGAAAACGGATTGATAACCCTAAATCCTAGCTATCTGAAAGGCAGTGAGAGAATAAGCCTGAGCGCTCTGATAGCACACGGCTTCTTCCACCATGTGCAGCACACCAAGTTCAAGTTCTACGACCCTGGCAAGCTGTGGGACATGCTTAAGCTATATGACTTAAAGCAAGATGACGTGCAGGATCTTGTCAACAACATCTTTGAGAGCTCGGCGATGTTCTTCGCGGTTGCATATTTGACAAGAAAAACCAAGGGCTCCAGAAGGACAGCAAGCATCGTTAGATATCTGCACTCCAAAAAATATAGCCCGCCTGCTGGAAAGTTTATTTCTGGAAACGATATGATATTGCTGCTTTATTCCAAGAGTGGCAACAGCGTGAGAAAGACGCTGCAGTACGCCATTACATACATAGGCCAGGCTCAAATGGTGAAGGATTTCATTGACTTAAGAATAACGAAGAAACGCTGACGCAAATTGAAACTAAGCTATGCTGCTTCTGCTTCCTGTAAATTAAAAGGGCCTAGCACAGACATGCAGTAATTCTTTATGCTCGGCCCCAGGCTGCCAAAAAGGCAGGCCGAATCACGGGGGCGAGAGCAGGTGCTGCGG
>JAKBRD010000060.1 GCA_021834865.1 Microcaldota archaeon
GAAGGAAATAGGGGATTTCTTCATGGCAAACGGCACTTGATTATTTTTTCCTGCAAAAGAAATAAATATTTCCGAGTCCAAGCCAAAATATGGCATTCAAAGTAATCATAGACGGCAAGCCCTGCTCTGGCAAGACCACGCTTTCAACCGCAGTGGAAAAAAAGCTAACTTCCGAAGGAATTCCCACAATAGATGCAAAGTCGTATGCCATTGAAAGCGGCTTTATGTCGGGATTCCTTAAAAAATTCACGGAAGGGGAAATAGACTCGTACCGTTCGCTGGCTTATTCGGCAACATACCACGTCCTAAGCTACGCCGCATTGGAGGAAAGCGCCTGGAAAAACGGCCGCAAATACGATATTGTTATTCTTCAACGCTCTCCCTATGCATTTTCATTCATGATAGAAGCCGCAAAGAGCGCCTTTGGCAATGAGCCAAGCTATAAGCAGTCCAATCTGCTTTACGGCATAATAAAGGCGTGGGCGGGGTTCGTAAAGCCAGGATTGCTGATATATCTGACCGCAGACGTGGAAACGCTGAGGGATAGGTTCAAGCACAGGCCTGACGGGAGGGACAGGATCCACGCGCAAATGATAGAAGCCGACGATTCCAGGCACATAAAAATGCTTAGAGGCTATATGCCAAATATGTGCGTAATAGAAAACAATTCAAGCGTCGAAGAAGGCACGGAGAATCTGGCAGCAGCAATAAAAGAGGCATATTCTTCAGTAAAGCTGCGTAGATCTTTGCCACTCGGATCAAAATACGAAGGTAATCAGTAGCCAATCATATCAAGAATGCGCGCAAAGCATTGATGGACGAAACAATAAATGAATGGCTTTGCGCAGAACCAATGGAGCTTTGAAAAATATCGCACTTAAGTGTTTTTATGGAAAACAAAATAAAAAAGGAAAACAATGCAGAATTCAGAAATGGACTAGTGGGCCGAAAATTTTCATTCGGCGGCGAGGAGTATTACATAACTTCGGTAAGGATGGAAGCGAAGCTGGCCGCAACAGCGGCTGTCGCCACGGCGAAAAGGCTTAGGCTGAAAAAGAAGGAAGCCCAGCAGGCAAATAAAGGCTGCTGCATTTACCTATGCGGCGCAAAAAGCGGAAGCGTTGAGACAAACTGCATAGTGGTAAAAGAAAAAATGAGGGAAGAGATAGTTTATGCGGGCGACATCTCAACTGCAGGGGCAGAATTCGCCAGGCTATACAGCGAAATTTATGCAGACCCCAGAAATCTTGAGAGGCACTGAAATGGCTAAGATAAAGCCGGAAGACCTGGAAAAGATGAATCTTGTAGTCTTCGACATAGAGGGATCCGGCAGCGTCCCGGGCAGCACTCCTTACGAGTCCGGGTCAATAGTTTCGTTGGGCGCTGTGGATTTCAATACGAAAGGCGAATTCTATGAGGAATGCAGGGTAATGGAAGGAAGGTCTTATGACGACTATGCGCTTAAGATAAACGGCTTCTCTAAGGAGCAGATATTCGACACCGGAAAACAGAGCGCACTAGAGCTCGTAAAAAAATTCGAGCAATTCTGCGCAGCCCACAATTCAAGGATCATAGCCGCATGGGGAGACTACGACATTAAGATGCTTAATGCCGCATATTCGCATTATGGCGAGATCATGAAGCTCCCAGGCGAATACCTGAACCTCAAGAACGTATCAAAGGCGATAGCAGGCAAATCCAAGCCGGGGCTGAGCAACACCGCAATAAAGCTTGGGATACCTCCAGAGCCATATCCGCACATAGGCATAAACGGAGCCAGGCTGGCTTCCGAAGTTACCTCGCTGATGCTTTTCGGCAAGCATTTCTACAAGGAGTACGAAGCTTATCCGCTAAAGGCAGCGGTTGAGGATGGCATAGCTTTGAATTCAGTGGAAATCCGAGGCGCCAGGGAACACAGCAGGGAGAAATCCAGAATATTCTGAGCAGCGAAAGCCACCAAAAATGTTGATAACTATTTTATTGGTTGGGTGAGAATAAGAGCCGATGAAGATAATAGACATAAGCATGGAGCTGGCAAACGGCATGCTTACATATCCAAGCAACAACAGGATAAAAATATCAAAGTCAAAATCAATAAAAAAGGACGGGGCAAACCAGTCCTATCTCTGCCTCGAGAGCCATGCCGGCACGCACATAGACGCGGCATACCATGCAATGGGAAAAGGCTGGAAGATTGGAAGCAGGGAAATGTCTGATTTTGCTGGCGATGCAATAGTTGTAGACGTATCGGATTCCGGAAAGCTGATAGGCAAAAGCGCATTGCAGGGCAAGGGAATAAAGCGCAACGGCATAGTGCTCCTAAAGTCGGAGAATTCTAAAATGGGATATTCAAAATTCAGGAGGGATTATGCCAGCCTTTCCATGGACGGCGCGGAATACCTGGTTTCGTTGCACATAAAAGCGGTTGGGATAGATTACCTAAGCATAGAGCGCTTTCACAGCGACATGTCAGTGCACAGAAAGCTTCTTGGCTCAGGAATATTGATATACGAAGGCCTGATGCTTAAGGGCACAAAGCCGGGAAGGTACAGCTTTGCTGGATTCCCCCTGAAATACGATGGAGACGCTTCGCCGGCCAGGGCTGTTTTGATTAAAAAATAAAGCATAAAGTTTGGAAAAGGGGCAATAATCATGAAGGCAGGAACGATAATACCAAAGCAAAAAGGCAGCTTCAAGATAATGGAAGTCGAAGCTCCTGAAATAAGCGAGAACGAAGTACTCGTAAAAGTGGACATGCTTGGCCTTGACGGGACCGACAAGGAGCTTGGAGAAGGGCTTTACGGAGAGGCTCCGTCAGGCAGCGAATACCTCATACCGGGGCACGAATCCATAGGAACCGTTGAAAAAGTCGGCGCCGCAGTCAACGGCATAAGCGTAGGCGACATCGTAGTCGCAACAGTGAGAAGGCCTGACGACTGCATAAACTGCAAGAGCGGAGAATCCGACATGTGCATAAAGGGCGACTACCTTGAGCGCGGCATAAAAGGCGAGCACGGCTACATGGCTGAATACTACAAAGAGAAGCAGGAATACCTAGTAAAGATACCAAAGGAAATATCCGAAGTGGCTGTAATGCTTGAGCCTTTCAGCATAGCGGAGAAGGCAGCCAAGCAGGTCCTAGAAGCCCAGAAAAGAATGGTGTGGCAGCCAAAGAGCGCTATAGTCCTAGGCACAGGAACGGTTGGGCTGTTCGCCGCAATGATACTAAGGCTTAACGGCATGGATGTCGTATCGGTAGACAGGACTGCAACAAACGCAATAAAAGACAGGATATACAAAGAAATGGGAATAGAGCACATAAACTCCAACGATGTGCCCATAGAAAAGCTTCCGGACAAGCTCGGCAAAAGGGTAGACCTTGTCGTTGAGCTCACGGGGAGCCCAAAAGCCGTGGCGAGCTCGCTAAATGTTCCCTCAATAAACGGCGTGCTGTGCCTGCTGAGTGTGACGGGAGAGAGCTATTCCGAAAGCGTAGACATAGGAAGGCTCAACTACAACATGGTGCTGGGGAACAAGCTCATACTTGGGAGCGTGAATTCCAACATATCCCATTTCATAAAAGGGGCACAGGACATGGCAGCCATAGAGTCGCAGCATCCAGGGCTTCTAAAAACCATGATAACAAGAAAAATAAAGCTTGAAGACTTCAGCTACGAAATGCTTAACGACAGGGAGCAGATAAAGAACGTAATAATAATGGACTGATGAAATGCAGGATCTGGAATACGGAATAATAGGCAACTGCGCGACAGCGGCGCTGGTGCACAGCGATTCCTCTATAGACTGGCTGTGCTTCCCAAGGTTCGATTCCCCATCAATTTTCGCAAGGATACTGGACGAGGAAAAAGGAGGGTATTTCAAGATAACTCCCAGTGGGAGTTTTGAAACATCGCAGGAATACGTAAAGGATTCCAATGTGGTTGTAACCCATTTCAATTCTGCCGACTGGGCTTTCGACCTGTATGACTATTTTCCGC
>JAKBRD010000015.1 GCA_021834865.1 Microcaldota archaeon
ACTGCATAATAAAAGGAAAGGGCTTCGAATCCAAGAGCAGCCCCATAGTAGGAACGAGCAGCATACGCAGGAAGGTGCAGGTCCCTGGAATAGTTAAAAACGCAGTTGTAAAGGGCATACACGGCAATGTAGATACGCGCCTAAAAGCCTTGGACAATGGCTCGGTAGACGCCCTTATCCTTGCCGAAGCAGGAATCCGCAGGCTTGGCTACGGGATGGAGCTGGAAGCGCTCGGAGCCGACATAATGGTGCCAGCAATAGGCCAGGGCGCATTAGCCATTACCGCTCGTGCCAACGACGGCAAAATAATAAAAATGATGGAAGGCATAGGCGACAAAAAAGCCGAAGCGGAGACATTTGCGGAAAGAGCATTTGGAAGGGTATTTGGCATCGGGTGCGATGTGCCAATAGGAGCGCTGGCGCTTGCGGATGAAAAGAAAATGAGCATAGAGATTACCGGGTTCCTTTCCGATATCGAAGGCAAAAAACAGATAAGAAAAAGCATCGAGGGAAGCTTAGGCGATCCCGAAGGGCTCGGGAGGGAATTGGGAAAACAGATAATGGAAAACGGAGGGGAGGATATAATTGCCGGGAACATCAAAGGATAAAATCGCGGTATTCTGCCCGAAGGAGGAGGCAGAAGCGTTAAGGGCAAGGTTCAAGGGCTTGAAGAACGTTGAATTTATACCTGCAATAGAATTTTCCGACGACAGTGATGCAATTGCCAACGCAGTAAGGATGGCTGAGCTAGCCGCATACGTAGTATTCGGATCCAAGCATTCTGTTGACCTGTTTTTCGAAAAGGCAAAAGATTTGAAGATAAAAAACCCTCTGAAAAATGCTGCAGTATTTGCAGCGGGGCATGCAACTGCTATGGAGCTTAAGAAGTTCGGAGTAGAAGTGGCATACGCCCCGGACCGCGGAGGCCTTTACGAAGTTTATTCCAGGATATCTGGAATGGAGCATGGCCCGGTAATGGAGATATCTGGCTCCAGCGCCGGCAAAACGGATAAATGGGAGCTAGCGCCTGGATTTATGCACATGAAGATAAGGGCTTATTCCGTTGAAGATTGCAAACTGCAATTCGATCCAAATAAGTATTCCGCAGTGGTTTTCCCAAGCAGCCTTGAGGTAGAATCCCTTTTCAAAAGCGTAGATTATGATTTCAGCGGATTTCAGGGGTTAAGAGCAATATGCATAGGCAGAAAGGCCCTTGCAAAAGCAAAAATGGCTTTTAAAAATGCCAAAGAAGCCGAGATAAACACGCTGGAATCCGCAATAAAGGCAGCAGGCGCAAAGAATGGATAATTATAGAGATAGCCTTTTAGTCAGGGCTATGAAGGGTGAGCATGTAGAAAGGCATCCTGTCTGGTTTATGAGACAGGCAGGTAGGTACTTAAAAGAATACGCACAGCTCAAAAATGGCCGCAACGTCCTAGATGTGCAGTCGGATCCGGAGACTTCCTCTGAGATAACTGTGCTTCCGGTAAGAAAGCTCGGAGTAGATGCGGCAGTGCTTTATTCGGATATAATGGTTCCGCTAAAAGCTGTTGGATATGAACTGCATATAGAGGAAAACATAGGCCCCATAGCAGACAAGCTTCTTGACTTAGGTGACCATGGTGCGATTGACCTCATCAAAAGGTTTGACTGCGAAAGGGACGCACAGTATGTGCTTGAGAACATAAGGCTTTCGCTCGAAAAGCTCGACGGAGTTCCGCTCATAGGCTTTTCTGGCGGGCCATTCACGCTTTTCAGCTATATAATAGAGGGAAAACCTTCAAGGACGTTCGAGCATTCTAGGGAAGCGATGAATAATGATCCCAAAAGCTTCGAAAGGGCAATGGATGCTGCTTCGGCGCTTATAACCAATTATGTCAAGGCGCAGATAAAGGCTGGAGTGTCGGTTGTCCAGATATTCGACAGCTGGGCAGGCCTTCTGGAGAAAGAGGAATATGAAAGGTTTGTATTGGGGCCAACCAAGCGCATATTTTCAGAATTGCCAAAAGGCGTTCCGACGATATATTTTTCCGCCAAGACCGATGGAATGCTTGGCTTATTCGCAAAATCGAATCCGGATTTCATAAGCGTGGATCCGTCCACTCCGATACGCCAAAGTTATTACGAGCTAGGCGGAAAGTTTGGCATACAGGGAAATCTTGATCCGGAACTCGCCAGGGTTGGAGGGGCAAGCATGGAAAAAGCAGCATTGGGAATCCTGGACGATGCGTCAGGAATAGATAAATTCATATTCAATCTAGGCCATGGAGTATTGAAAGACACGCCGCCTGAGAATCTTAAAAGGATAGTAAGCATGGTGAAGGAACGCAGGCTTTGAATGCATTATTTTTTTGCGGCTTTGGCATAAGCGTCGTATAATGCTTTTATTATGCCGTCAGAGTCGTTTGGCATCTTTGGCATTTTTGCTTCGATTCCAAGCCCTTTGCACAGCCCAATGTATTCGATACCTGCGTCGTACATTGTTTCAAGGTTGTCTGACACAAAGCCTATAGGTATTATTACTATCTTCTTCACACCGTTCTTTGCAAGGCCATTTATCTGCCATGCCGCATCCGGGCCTATCCATTTCCCGGGAACATCGGCCGCGCTCTGGAAGCTTAGGGACCATTTGCAGCCAAACTTTTTTTCTACGGAATTTGACGAGTATATTAGCTCTCTCCTGTAAACGCTCAGGTCATCTGCATCGCTTAAGGGAAGGCTGTGGGCAGTGAAAAGCATCGTCCAGCTTTTGTCTATCCCTGTTTCTTTCAGCTTTTCGACCCACGCGTCTGCCATGGCTGGCTCATCGTGCCATGAATTTATGAATTTTATTTCGCCGGCATAGCCGCATTCTTCGGCTGCCGCTCTTACGCGGTCGAAATAGCTTCCAGTGCCTATGCGGCTGTAGAAAGGAGCAACAGGAATGCAAAAAAGCCTAGATACGGAATCTGCTTTCGCCTTTTTGAGCGCATCTGAAATATGTGGTTCTGAATACTTCATGCCAAAATAGACCGATACGCTTTTCTTTTCTTTGTCGAGCAGCTTTTGAAGCTTTTCCGCTTGGCTCTTTGTTATCCCGAGCAAAGGGGAGCTTCCGCCTATGGCTGCATACCTTTTTTTAAGTTTTTCGAGCTGGGCTGTCGACGGGCTAGCTCCGCGCAGTATCTCTGTATAGTATCTTTCAACGTCATCAAGATTCTTCGGGGTTCCATAAGCCATTAAAAGTATTCCATCCATTTGCTCACACGTCCATCCTTATGCCGGTAAGAATCGGTGCTTCATTTGTTATCCATTTTCTCGCTTCCGCAGACCTAAGCTCCTCGGTAACGGCAACCCATTCGAAAATATTCGGTATTTCGTATATTACCACAAATTCGTAATCGGCTATGCCAAATGACTTAGTGGTGTATGAGGTTATCCCTTTGTTGTGGCTGCTTTCCACTGCTATCTTTACGTGATCCGCAACTATGCGCTTTGATTCTTCTTTCCCAAGAAGGTACCAGTCCGGCTTTTTGCTCATCGGATATGCGACAAAGTAATCCTTGCCCTCGGGCTCGTCCTTTTCCTTTGCTGAAGCATAGGCAGAAAGAAAACCTGTGCTCCATACCGCATATTTGGATAAAGATTCTTTTAATATCAGTTTTGCTGCTGCAATATCTTTTGGATTTTCGCACATCAGCCATATTAGCACGTCAGAGTCTGCCCGTAGAGAACTGTATAGCTCTGCCTTTGCAGCATTGGATGAGTCGCGCCACGATTTGAGTTTTGATGACAGCTCGGCAAGCTTTGATGCCCTCGCTTCTTTTTTTATGGACCACCAGCTTTTAGAATAGGCAAATGACAGCACTTCGGATAAATATTCTCTGGCCAAAAAAACACTCAGTTTTACATTATTAAATTCGAGTGTAAGGTATAAATATTATTGGAAGGGTTTAATACCAATAAATGGTGTATGCATGGTATACAAGGACAATGCCAAGGATATAGAGTACTTGACTGTAAATCTGGTAGTTCCTAGGATTAGCTTTAGAGACGTAAAGCCATATCTTACAGACAAAGTAGTTCCTACGGCAATAAGGGCGTATGCGGAAAAATGTGCAAGCAATGAAGATTTGCAAGAGCCAATTAGCGGGAGTTTACTTTACAAAATATGCGTCTTTAGCCAAGAGGTAATAGATAACAGCCTCAAGTTATTAAACGAATCAATTTATGATTACAAGCTGAAGAAGGGACGTACGGATATATGCGAATCTGTTGAAGAAAATACCTTAAGGCTTTGGGAAAACGCAAAGGTAAAAATGCTGAAAGAGAAATATTTCGAGGAAATTATGTTCGAAAGCATCAACAGAATAAAATCTGGAAAAGTGGAAATGAAAATTGATGGAATGACTCCAGAAGCAGTAGAAGCGGCAGAAAGGATAGTTAAAGAAATAAATTTTGAATTAAACAAGTCGGATTTCGTGCCAGAAACCAATCCGCTGGGCAAGCTCATCGTGCTCATCAGAGGGGAAAAGAAATGAAAAATCATAAAGGAGCTAAAATGAAAATTCCTTATAACCAGAGGACTTTTGACGACTTAGTACTCCTAAGAACCGACGATATGCGCAGCATAGCGGAAAGAATGAGGATACGAATCAGCAAGCTTAATGAAAATTCCAGCATATTGGATATAATCAACTTCACCAAAGAAATGGAGGAGGACCTTAAGGAGCTTAAAGTAAATGTTGAAGGAATCAAGCAAAGATTTGAAATGCTCGACAGACTGAAGAGAGTGCTAAAGCAAAATCCAAGAAATGGAGTAATAGAAAGCGCAATAGAATCGGTTGAAAGAAACTACGCGATAAAACTAATTGAGATTGCCAATGAGCAGATAAAAAAATATGATTAGTGGCCGTTCTCATAATATTCGCGGCTCAGAAACCTTGCCAGGGCCAAAAGCGTAGCGGTTACGAATTCATCTTCTCTTTTTACTGTCCCGTTGGTAAGAACGCCTATTGTGCCCTGCTTGGCCTTTATTCCCTGATCGTTCTCCATTTCGTCTATAACGTTGCCAAGCTCTTCACCCTCTCTAAGCCTTGAAGCGATCTTTTCCGGGAGCATTATTGAGCCGCTTGAGCCTATCCCGACATTGCCAGTATTGTCGACAACAGCTACCCAGCCTGTGAGAAACATCCCATTGGGGTTTTCGTCAACTGTACCTTCCATGCCTATGCCCATGTCCGCATTTGCTTTTGACATCGAATTTTTTGCCCTGTTTATGGCCCCGGTTATGCCTTCGTCATTGCTCATTGGCTGGGGCTTTACCCCGGAATCAACGCTTATAGGCACTATTTCGGCTTCTATCTTTGAAATTTCCAGCGCTTTTCTTGCAGCGTTTATCTTTACCCTGTTGGTTGTCCCGACTGCTACTATCATCGCAACTCACTATCTGGTTATCTGATAAGACCTTACCTTTTCGTAAAGTTCACGGGCGCTTTTGTCCTTCTCAAAATGCTCGCGTATTGGGCGTATGCGGATCTCAAGCTCCTTTGCCACATATGCTTTCATGTCAACAGGATGTATTTTGCCCTCAGTATACAGCGACACCAGCTCGCGGTAGCTGCTTGCTTCTATTGCTCCGCCGAACTTCTCAGGCCTGTCGATTGTTATCTGAGCCTTTGGGTCGTCTATTATTATCTTTTCGAGGAAATCAAATATTGGGTTTCCGTTTACTACCCGCTCCGGGCAGTAGGCCGAATTTATCTTTTTCCTTATTTCCTCTTCTGAATCATGCACTAGTATGGTGCTCTTAGGGTTTGACTTTGACATTTTGTATTCAAATCCCTTGTCAGGATCCATGCTCTTGAGATCTTCAGGCGCACCCTGCAAGCCAAGTATGTACGGATGGTGCACTGCCACAGGAACTTTGAGCCCCATCCTCTTTGTAACTTCCCTTGCCAGGACGTTGGCCTTGCGCTGGTCCATGCCAAGCTGACATATGTCTATGCCCATCATTATGACGTCCGTAACCTGCATTGGAGGGTAGAAGAGCTGCGCCGCTTCAAGCGAATCGCCCTCCTTCCTGCCCATTATCGTTATCGCGCGCTTTACCCTGTCAAGGGACATCATCTTGCCCACCTTCATGAACGTCTCCCAGTAGCTAAAATCTTTCATTAGGTCCTTGGCCCAGATTATGTTGACCTTGCTTTCGTCTACGCCTGCGGCTTTCCACACTTCTATGAAGTAGTTTCCAACGTCCCTTATGCGGTCAATGTCCCCACCCATTTTCTTGTTGACATACGCGAAGTAATCAGCAATATAAATGTTGAATTTAATGCCTATGCCGAGCAGCTTCTTTATGTTCTTGGCCCTGTACAGCCCGAACGGTATATGCGCAAGGCCCGAGGGCTCGAAGCCGTCATATGCAAGCGGATGCTCGTTGGACTGCAGGAGCTCCCTCAGCTCCTGTTCTGTAAGTATTTCTGCGGCGAAGCTCTTTATTACGTCGATCTTTGTTTCTATATCCACGAAAGCACCATTCTAATTTCTGAAATGCACTATTTATTAATTTTGTATGGAAATATTATACGTTAAAAGGCATTCGTTTGCGTTTCTGCTTTCATAATCACATAGGTGTGCAATTGCCGGGAAAAAAAGAGATAGAAGAAAGATTCCTCAAGGACGAGCTTTCGGATTACAGGCTTTATAAGGCAATAGAAGCAGACGAAAAAGACAAGAGCCTCAAGAGCCTGGTGGCCAAGCTTAAAGATACCGAGTTGAAGCATGCAAAGATATGGGGCTCGCTCTTGGGCAAGAAGAGCATAGAAGGGGTAGAGATACCTTTCAAGGCTAGGCTCAGGCTTGTGACATACCCGATAGTCAGAAAGCTGCTCGGAATTGCGTTCGTAACGAAGCTGCTTGAAAGGAACGAAGCCAATGGGCTTGAAGAATACAAGGAGCTTTTGTCCGGAAGAGAATTGGGCAGCGTTGAACTGGGCAAGGTAAGGAGCATAATAGGCGACGAGGAGCACCACGAGAAGCTCCTCCTCGAGCAGACGCAGAAACACGAGGCAAGGCTCAATTATACAAAATCCATAGTCTTCGGCATGAACGACGGACTGGTAGAAATACTTGCAGTCATAGCCGGGCTTGCCATGGTAGCCACATCAAGCGTAATAGTTGCAATAAGCGGCATAATAGTCGGAGTTTCCGGCACGCTGTCCATGGCCGCAGGGGCATATATTTCTTCAAAATCCGAGAAGGTCGTAGAAACGTCGCTGAACGAGAAGGTTTCCATGCAGACAAAGCCGTCAAAGGAAGCGTATTATACCGGGATATTTTATTTCCTCGGGGCGGTGGTAGCCACATACCCGTTCATACTGGGGGCTGTAGGCTACATTGGAGTATTGGAATCCGTAATTTCGGTAGCCGTAGTGCTTTCCATAGCTTCGACGCTAATAGCTATAATAAGCGATACCAGCATTAAGAGGAGGATAATAGAAATGCTTACGGTTTCGCTAGGCGCCGCTGCCGTGACAGCCATAATAGGCCTTGTTGTAAGGATAGCTTTTGGAATAGCGATATCCTGAAACGAATCCGCGTGCATTGAAGCAATTGCGCCTTTGCAAATGTATGCTTGGCATGCAGTTCCGCTAAACGCGGATTGCACAGTTTGTTTTTAAGCATAAGCTTAGCATTAGAATGGGCACCGGCATGTACTACAGCGAAGTTGAGCGTTTCAAGAAGATAGAAAGCTATCTGGAAAAGCTAGCCTACGGCTCTGTTGCCCTGGACTTTATGGTTGCCGTCGGCTCATTCCTGCTTTTGCACAGGGTCGGCTATGCGAAATTCATAATAGAGGTGAGCAACTACGCCATAACTGCAGAGATATTTATCGCTGCTGTTCTTTTCCTGACGCTTATAGCTATGAAGCATTACAAAAGGGTAATATTGAATTTTGATATGGGCACTTTCAGGATGAAACATAAAAGGAGTTCGTTTTATGCAAGAATGGAAAGGCAAAAAGAAATAGAAAGCGCCAGGGCCCAAAATAAGGGAAGGCCCTTTGCATACAAGGCTTAAAGGCAAAAAAGCTGCCCCGAATGCGCAGATTTTGCCTTCAAGATTTTGGCCTGACTCTTATTATCCATGCTTCCAGGGCCTGCATCATGCTTTTTATCAAGTCACGGAGCTCTTCGTCCACAACATTCCCGCCTTCTATTTTTTCAGAAGCGCCTCCGATAAAGAGAAGGGGCCTTTCTAGAGGATGCATGTTGAGGAAGGAGAATATCTGCCTTAGGTGTATCTGCGCGGCAGACGTCCCTACAATCGACCCTCCAGTAGCGCCTAAAGCCGCAACAGGCTTGTCGTCAAACGAGTTGTCGCCGTAGGGCCTTGATGCCCAGTCTATTGCATTCTTGAGCACTCCTGGAATGGACCTGTTGTATTCCGGAGTCGCTATGAGCACTCCGTCTGCCCCCTTTATTTTATTTTTGAAAAGCTTGACCTGCTCCGGCATTTCAGGCTCATTGTCCTGATTGTACAGCGGTATGCCCTCGAGATCGAATATCTCAACCTCCATATTATCCGGAGACAGCTCCTTTGCCGCTTTTATGAGGGCCTTGTTATACGAATCTTTCCTGAGGCTGCCAGCGAACGCCAATATCTTTATTTTTTCGTTGTTTTCCATCACTTGCACCTATTTGCCAATTTTGAAGCTTGATGCTTTGCATTATTTATTTAATTACAAGAAGCAAGCCAGCCTATTTATCTATTTTAGTATTTTATTAATTTCTGGATAGTGCTTATATGCAGGTAAAAAACCCGAACGATGAGCAGGCTTACATATGCCTAGTCTGCGGGCATGCGATGTTCAAGATGCAGGCGTGCCACCTCAAGTGCCCAAACTGCGGCGCCGAGATGGACTGCTCCGACAAGGGCTTCATCTGGTAATGCTCATTCCTGCAGAGGATCTCCCTGAGTTTCGTCAGGGATTTCCGTGCTTCCTGCGCTGTTTCCGGTTTGAGCATCCTGCTGTTTTTTCTTCTGCTTTGACTGTGGTGCGCTCTGCTGATTTTTCTGCTGGGCTGATGCCTGCTGCGGCTGCTGGGCTTCTGGCTTCTGCATAGCAGCGGCGGAATCTGCGGAATTGCCATCCTTTTTCTTTCCGTCGATATTGCCGGTATCTCCCAGCCCGACAAGCTTGTCTATGCCTAGGACGCCTATCGGAGTAGGTATGCCCAATCCCCTAGATTCGGTAGGTATGAAGATTAGGTGGTTCCTTCCGCTTATCCCTATTTCGTAAAGCATGTTAAGGGCCCTAAGCTGCATTGCATATACGTTGGAATTGTATGTCTTTGCAGCTGCGACCATGTTGGTTGCTGCAAGCTTCTCCGATTCTGCCAGTATAACCCTGGCATCGCGCTCCCTGGATGCTATTGCAACCTTTGCCATTGCGTCCTGAAGGTCGTCAGGTATTTTGACGTCCCTTATTTCTACTGATATTACGTTTACTCCCCATGGGGTGACTCTTTGGTCTATCAACGTTTTGACGCTTGAAGCTATTTCGTTCCTTCCGACTATCATTTGGCTAAGGTTAACCTTTCCTATGACGTCCCTGAGTGCAGTCTGTGCTGCAAGCGAAACCGACTGGTCAACATCGTTGACCTGCAATGCAGTGTTTTCAGGGTTTTCTATCCTTGTAAACATTATGGCCTCGACGTCAACTCCGACGTTGTCCTGCGTTAGCGTTTTTTCCGCGGAGAAAACGGTGGAGAAAGTCCTTAGGTCAAACTTGTACGGCATGCTTTGTATGAGCGGGATTATGAAGAAAAGGCCTGGGCCGTATGTGCCCTTGTATTTTCCAAGCGTGAGTATCGGCGCGCGCTTCCACTCCTGAAGCACTTTTACGCTTATCAGCAGGTATATTATCAGGACAACAGCAAATAGCGCTGCGCCTGCGACCAGGCTTGAAGAGTAGTAGCCTATTGCGAAAAATATGGCCGCCAATATTATGCCTATCAGTATTGCCAATGCAGAGTTGCCATGCATGCCCTGCGTGCTTTTGTAAGAATATAGTTGTGCAGCCATTTTTATCACCTTAAACGTAACGCTTCATTTTTTACCTGCCATGCATCGCTCCTTAAGCCTTGGCTTGATAGAGCTGTGCAGGAGCTTTTGATATAACTTAATATCATGCAAGATATAATAACCAGACCCCAGTTTAGAGCCCTTGCTTTTTCATCTTCCTTAGCGTTGCGAATAGCTCGTTGAAATTCTTTATATAATAATCCGCTTCCTTTATCTTTTCCTTATACGAAAATGTTAGCATTCCAAAGAGTTTCGCACCCCTTATCTCTTCAGCATCGTGGCCCACGAATATTGCGCTTTCCGGATCGGCCTTGAAGGGCTCTAGCGCTGCCATGTACGCTTCTTTGCTTGGCTTGGCGTAGCCGGTGTCTGCAGGCACCACAACCTCGTCGAATAGGCCGCCTATGCCTGCCGAACTCAGCATAAGCTCCATCTCGGATTTTGAATGCAGCGTATCGCTCAGCACTACAGTGTAAAACCCAAGCCTCTTTATCTTTTGGATGCTATCCTTCAACCCTGGCTCTGACGGATCGCAGTAGGCCAGGGAATCCTTATCCACTTCCGAGTACCTTGCTAAAAGGCGCATCGGTATGTCGAGCCTCTGAAAAAGCTCCTCCCTTGCAGATTGGAGCGACCCGCTAGAAAAATCGATATTTGCGGCTATGGACTTCCACTCTTTATTTAGGGCTTGAGCATTTACGGGTATTTTCTCGCTTTTGAATAGAGCTCCTATGCCTTTCTGAAAGCGCCCAAGCATCCTTTTCGTATCTATTAGTACCCCATTGGCATCAAAAACTGCAACGTAAAGGGACATTGAAACCGCTTATAAACGCCATCCTACTTATTTAAGCTTTTCACGCTGTGCATCCTTCTGGCTTGCTTCATGCAGATTCAAGAATAGTATTTATTATATTCTGCCAAAATATCTTACTATTGTACGTTTCTGGTGTGGTAGATTGGACAAAAAGCTCAAGTCGCTTGTATTCACAACCTTTGCGCATTTTTCTAATGACAGTGTGTTCCTGATTTATCCTCTGCTCATAACATACTACACGCTGATGCCTGGGCTTAACCTCGTGCTCCTTGGTGCGCTCGCAATAGTGTATCAGCTCATATACGGAGCCGTGAGCACCCCGATAGGGATGATTACGGACAGGAGCAAAAATGAGGGCTTCATGATTGCAGTCGGGATAGCTACACTTGGAATATCTATGCTTGCATTCGCGGGCTCGTTCGCCTTCGCCGCTCTGCGCCTGCCGTTGATAGTAGCGGGAGTATTGCTTTTAGGCGCTGGAACCGCGTTCTACCATCCAATAGGCGCATCGATACTGAAAAGCACTTATAAAAAAAGAGCAGCGTCGATGATGGGCATAAACGGAAGCGCCGGAAGCCTCGGAAGGTCCGTGATGCCAATAATACTGGTTTTCCTGATAACTGCTCTTGGCGCCTCCTTCGCTCTTGGGCTTGTCGGGATAGAGCTTTTGATAGCTTCGGGCATCGTATACGTAGGCCTTATGTCTTTCAATAAGAGCATAAAGGCAGGATTCAGTAGTTTGCATGTATCGAGCCACAAGAAGAAAACAGCAAAGGAAAAGGTCAGCATATTCAAATCAGGCTATGCCGAAGTTCTGCTTCCGCTTGTTGCAGTCATATTCGTGAGATCCATGTTCATGACCGGCACAGTCACTTTTGTGCCGGAATACCTAAAGGTGGTGACGCATTCCGAAGTATTGGTAGGAACCATACTCAGCGTAAGCTTCGTGTTTGCAATATTCGGGCAGGTCTTGTTCGGCTATATGACTTCCAAAAAAGGCGGCAAGTATACGATAACTGCGACTGCGTTTATGTCAGCCATAAGCTTCGTTCTTTTCTTGTATGCAAATAATAACATTTATTTTGCATTGGCTATGCTTTCAATTTTCATCTTTGCCACTTTCAACGGCTTTGCCGTAATATTGGGGTACGTTAACCAGCTGGTTCCGGACAAGGTAGCCAACAGCTCCAACGCTTTTACGTGGGGCGTAGGCCAGATACTCGGAGGCGCTGTAGGAGTAGGGGTGATGACGCTGCTTCTGAATTATATAAGCGTAACGGCTGCAATGTGGTATATGTCAATATTCATGTTCATTTCGATATTGATGCTGCCGCTGCTTTACAGGAAAGGAAATAAAAACAGGAACTGAAATGGAAAATGGAGCAAGAAAAAGCTAAAAATGTAGTTTTACATAAACAAAACGCTGGATTGCAGAGATGCGGGAACAAGGTTAAATTCGGATTCTGAAATTTTATTTGCTTAACAAGTGTGCGCATGGAGATTTCGAAAGAGAACACAATATTGGCGGTAATAGTAATAGGAACGCTAATGGCTTCCATTGACTCGACAATAGTGCTGCTCGCTTTTCCCGCGATGACCCAGGCTCTGCACTCTACTATAGCAACCATAATATGGGTCATATTAATTTACATGATAGTCGTTGCAGTCTTCTCGACGCAGTTTGGCAGGATAGGCGACATATACGGCAGAAGCAGGATGTTCAACCTCGGCTTCATAATATTTACAATCGCTTCTTTCCTGTGCGGGATTGCGCCAACAGACGTAAGCCTTATCGCATTCAGGGCAGTGCAAGCTATAGGCGGAGCCCTGATAGCTGCCAACAGCAGCGCGATAATAGCAGACACTTTCGAAAGGCACAGGATAGGAAGGGCATACGGATTTACCGGAATGAGCTGGAATATAGGGGCGCTTCTTGGCATACTTCTAGGCGGAGTAATAACAACTTACATAGGCTACAGGTACATATTCTTCATAAACGTGCCAATAGGCATTGTGGCAGTAATATTGGGCCTTCGCTACGTAAAGGACAACAACAGGAGCAACGACAAGCTAGACTTGCCCGGCATGGCATCGCTGGCAGTCGCAATAGCGCTAATAGCTTATGCAGGCATAAACTACGCTTCCATAGGCTTAAGCTCGCTCAACGTTGCGCTTTTCATCCTTGGAGTCATTGCGGCAATAATCTTCGTACTCATAGACAGGAAAGTTAAAATGCCTACGATAAACTTCACAATGTTCAAGAACAAGATATTCAGGAATTCGCTTATGGCGTCGCTTTTCCAGGGGCTCGGATTCATGGGCGTGACGTTCCTTCTCATAATGTACCTTCAGGGAGTCCGCGGCTATTCGCCGCTTGACGCGTCGCTTGTCCTGTTTCCTGGTTATGTGGTAAGCGGAGTGCTTGCGCCTTATATGGGAAGATACTCGGACAAATTCGGAGCCAGGCTTATTGCCACTATTGGAATCTTGTTCATGGTTGGAGGAGTTTTGTTCTATCTTTCGTTCCTTGGAGTTTCGACTCCGATATACTATGTAGTCGTAGGAACCATAATAACAGGATTCGGAGGAGCAATGTTCTGGCCTTCCAACAACAGCGCAGTCATGGCCAACGTTACTGGAGAACTAAGGGGCGCAGCATCGGGCACGCTGAGGCTTTTCAGCAGCCTTGGCTTGATAGGCAGCTTCATAATCGCATTCGTTGCAGCAGCGTCGGCAGTGCCCAGATATCTGGCTTTCGAAATATTCGCCGGAACCTCAAAAGTTATAGGAGGCATAGGCAAGGGCTTCGTAGCAGGTATGCACGTAGCGTTCGTGGCCCTTATGGCAATGCTAATAATAGCTGGAATATTTTCCTTCGTGCGCGGAAAGGAAGACAGGTCCGGAAAGCTTCCTGCCGATAGCCATAATTCAGCAGTGGAGAAGAAATGAATCTGCAAGATATGATGAGGCAACCTGCACAGCATTAAATACCGCAGCGCTTAAGGAATATGTTATAATGTTCATTGTGTTTGCAAGGGTGCCTAAACGGATAACATAGAAAAGCTAAAGGCTAGGAGCTTCAGGTTCCTGCTTTATTCTAGGGCACTGAGGAGCGCTGCTCTCATATACATGACGCTCTCTTTTTCATTATACCTCCATGCGCTTAAGGTAAGCATAATAGATATAGGAATAGTGGCTGCCCTGACAATGCTTTTCGCGCTGTTTCTTACGCTCTGGCTTGGAATGCTCGGAGACAGGAAGGGCTACAGATATGAGCTTGTCATATCCGAGTTTTTCACAATGGCCGGAGCGTTCCTGATAGCAGCAAGCTCAAACGTCATTCCAATAATGGCCGGGATGATAATTGCCGGCATAAGCACCGGCGCAGGAGGAATGAGAGGAGCTTTTTCCCCAGGCTCAAGCGCTTATATAGCCAGCATATATGGGGAGGAAAAGGAGCGCGTCAAGAGGTTTTCTTCCATAAATATCATTGCTGCAGTATTTTCCATAGTAGGTAGCGTTATGTTTGGAATGGTCGGATTGGTGAGCGTTTACACAGGCGTGCTGCACGCATACAGGTACCTATTCCTTGTAGCCGCATTCATGATGCTCGGCTCGCTTGTTTTTGTGATGCTGCTCACCGAGCCCGCAAGGCCAAAGAAGTCAACGCGCATCATGAAGAACGAAAGCATGAAGTATATAATGAGAGTGATAGCGGCTAATGTCGTTGGCGGCGCAGGAGTAGGCATAGCAATACCCCTTCTGCCGCTGTGGTTCAACCTTGTATTCAAGGCTACCAACATAGAAATAAGCGCAGTGTTTGGGATTTCGTATATCGCTACGGCCCTCGGGGCGTATTATGCATCTCGCCTTGCAGGTAAGGCAGGCATATTAAACATGGTTGCAGGCACCAGGTCACTCAATGGGATACTTCTTGTAGCGCTTGCGCTCTCGCCCGCATTTCCGATAGCAGGAGCAGTATACATAATAAGGGCTTTTGTAGCCGGCTCCGGAAGCCCGAACAGGTCCACTGTTACAGTAAAGGGAATAGGCAACGAGGACTACGGCACGGCTACAAGCTTACAGGGCATAGCCACAAGGGTCTCGCAGCTGAGCTCAGGAGCCAGCGGATACCTTCTCTATTACGCGCTGCCGCTTCCTCTTGAGGTAGGAGGGGTGCTGCAGCTCATAAGCGGAGCTTTGTATAAAGTTCTCTTAAAGCCAAAGAGCAAATGACCATTTTTATATTTTTCTTACAAAATGGCAGTAGTTATGCTATAAAAGGAAGCTAGAACATTGGAAGGAATTATAACAATAGGTAGAGGCAGTAGAATTGTCCAAATTTAGCAACCAAGCCAGTGTTTTTCCGGCAGAAGGATGATGATAAATAATAGGTGCAAGCATGGTAGTCGCATATTTCGTCAGGCATGGGCAGGCTGAAACGAACAAGAACGGCGTATTGTCTTCAAAATACGACGGATATCCGCTTACGGACCACGGAAGGGAGCAGATAGCCGAAACCGCCAAGCAGCTTGAGGGCATAGAATTTTCTTGCATATATTCAAGCCCTTTGCTGAGGGCGAGGCAAACCGCTGAGATACTCAGAGGCGAAAGAAAGCTTGAAATTAGGATAGACGAAAGGCTGAGAGAGCGGGGAATGGGAGACATGGAAGGAAAGCCTGCCCATAATGGCGATTGGATAATACCTATGCTTAGAAAGCGGGAGTATTCTATGGGAGTTGAGAGCTTCGATAGCATATCAGAAAGGATATATTCTTTCGTAAAGGATCTTGATGGCGAAGGCAATGTCCTTATAGCCACTCATGAAAGCCCGGTATCCATGCTTGCATGCAGGATAATTGGATTCGACGAGTTCACTGGAAAAGGTATAAAGGTAGGCAACGGATCTGTTACAATTGTTGAAATTGAGAAAGGAAAAGAGCCCAAGATTTTAGCTCTCGGATCTTACTCTATGGACAAGGAGCACTTAAGCAAAATTACAGGGAAATAGATTATGGCGTTTGCATGAGCCAGCATGTTACAAAAGCGGTAGTCATATGTGGAGGAGAAGGAACGAGGCTTAGGCCTATGACGTATGATACTCCAAAGCCGCTCGTGAAGGTAAACGGGGTTCCTGTGATAGACAATGTCTTCAGGGAACTGAAGCTAAATGGGATAGAAAGAATAACGATGGCCGTTAGCTACAAGAAGGAAATGTTTATGGACCATTTCGGCGACGGGTCTAAAATCGGCCTGCAAATAGATTACAGCGTTGAAGAAAAATTGCTTGGCACCGGAGGAGCGATAAAGAAAGCTCTCGAGGAAAAAACCCGCCCTGAAATTGGCGAGGACGTGCTAATTGTGAACGGGGACAACATATTCGAGATAGATTTAAAGAAGATGCACGATCTGCATCGTTCCAAGAATGCAATAGCAACGCTTGCTGTAAAAGAAGTAGATGATGTAACTGGCTACGGAGTCATAAACGCAGAAGATGGAGTAATAAGTAAATTCGTCGAGAAACCGAATCCCAAAGAGGCGGAGAGCCGCTTAATAAACCTTGGAATATATTTATTCAATTCCGGTGCTATGGCCATGCTGCCGGATGCTGCTTCATTTTCGATGGAAAGGGACTTTTTTGCAAAGATTTCCGGAACTGGAAGGCTCTGCGCTTACATATCTGACAGGATATGGTATCCCATAGACACCATGGAGAGGTATACGAAAGCGTCAGAGGAGTGGAAGCCCCCTAAATGAGCCGCAGGGGCTATTCTTTGGCTTGCTTAGGGATTATTACTCCCTTAGCATAAGCTTAAGATTTTCCAAGTAGTTCTCTATATATCCCCTTATCAGCTGCTGTTTTTCAGCCAACCCATTCCTAAAGAATGCCTCGTTATCAATTTCTTTGTTGACAGCGTCTTCGTAAACCGAAAGCGCTTTGCCCAGCGTTTCCACGTCCTCCTGGTTTATGATTTTTGAAGCGATGCCTTCCTTTGCTATTGCAT
>JAKBRD010000061.1 GCA_021834865.1 Microcaldota archaeon
TCTATAATTTTTGGCAAATTACCCTTGCAGCAGCATCCGTTCCAATAAAGCTTATAGTTATTTATTTTTTATAAGGTATAGACTTCAGTGGTTGCTTGATACCAGTATTGGATTTTGACAGATTCCTGATGGGATTCTCGCTAGGCGTGCACATAATACTGGCCGTGATAGGCATAGCACTGCCGGTAATAATAGTTGCAGCAGAAGTTGTAGGGATAAAGCGAAAGGATCCTTATTACACCAGGATAGCGAAAAGGCTTACGACTATGCTGATAGTCTTCTTCGCCGTCGGCACAGCATCTGGAACCCTGGTGGCTCTTGAGCTGCTTTTCTTATGGCCTAAATTTATGGTTTTGGTGGGGCACGTAGCAATACTTACGCTTTACATAGAGGTTTTTGCGTTCTTCCTGGAAGCGATATTCCTTGGGGTTTATGTATACTCATGGGACAAATTCAAAAATCGCTATGCGCATGCCTTTACTGGAGTGCTTGTAGCCTTGGGTGCCGTTCTTTCAGCAGTATTCATAACGATGCTGAATGCATTCATGAATACGCCGGTAGGCTTCAACATACCTGAATATTTGAAGAGCGGCATAATAGCAGACGTGCATCCTCTGGCAGTGCTTGCAACGCCTTCCACCTTGATAGAAGTTGCTCACGTAGTTTCTACATCATACTTTGCCGGGGGCTTCATATTCATATTGTATTTTGCTTACAGGATGCTGAAAAGCGAGGGAGACGAAAGATTGCATTACAGAAAGGGCCTAAACATAGCATTCAGCCTTACGCTCATAGCGACTTTCTTCGCAGTCATAACCGGAATATTATCAATATCGGGGCTTTACAGCTTCCAGCCCGAGAAATATGCAGCGATGGAGCTTAACCTTTATCCGACCACGCACGCACCAGAGCTGCTAGGAGGATTCTATTCCAACGGCACCATAACCGGAGTTATAGCAAGCATACCTGGGCTGCAGAGCTTCCTTGCAACCGGAAGCGTTAACGGGTCAGTACCTGGGCTGTCTTCTTATCCAAAAAGCACCTGGCCTCCGCTGATAGTGCATTTCATGTTCGATACCATTGTTGGGCTCGGATTCGGATTCGGGCTCTTTATGCTGGCTGTATTTCTAATGCTGATATTAAAAATGCATCCGTTCGACAGGAAATGGATACTGATGCTACTAATCATAGCTGCAGTTGTTGGAGTATTCCTTCTGGAGCTGGGATGGGCTACGGCCGAGATAGGCAGGCAGCCATGGATAGTCTACAACGTGCTCCTCGTATCCCAAGCTGCTAACACTTCAACTTCGATAATACCTTTGGCCATATTTTTTGTAGCGTTTTATCTCGTAGTATTGCCATTCACAGTATTGGTAATAAAAAGGCTGCTTAGGGACAGGCCAGTATCAAAAGAACCGGTGTAAAAATGAGCATAATGTTTTCAATAAATTACCTTATATTTTCCGTTTTCCTTACGCTGTTCGGGCTTGAAGTTGGGATAGCAGTTACCATGCTGCTGGAATATGACAAGCATAAGGACAGGATGAAGAGCTTCCTTATGCCATTGTGGGAAGTTACCGGTACTTTTGCAGTATTTTACCTGGTGAATCTTGAGGCCACAGTGCCCTCGCTGCTATTGCTCGTAGGCACCATATTTGTGGTGCCGCTGCTTGTTGCAGCGATATTTTTCATACTTAGGAATGCCTTCCTTTCGTATAGCGAATATATGGGAGACAAACGCTCAGAAAAACGTTATCTGCACATATATGCAATAGCCACGTTAGTAGTAGCTTTCATCGCCATCTCGGTCCTCGACTCTGGGATAAGCGGGATAGGCATAAACGCATCCGCATATTCAATAAACATACTTAGGATGTTTGCAAACTCGTTCAATATACTGATGTTTGTCGGCATAGCGTTGCTTTCAGTTTTCGTTGCCGCTGTATTTTTCGATGTACGCGAGTACAGGTGGTTTACCGGGCTTGCCGCTGCACTCGGAATAGTTGCAATCGCCATAGCAACACATTCTGCAACAGGATACCTGTTTTCCGCAGCATTGGGCCCCGGGCTGCCCTACCTGATAGGATTGCTGGTGCTTTTGGCAGTAGGGCTTTATCTTTATTATTCCAGTAAAAAATATGCGAAGTATGTGGCAGTGTTGTGGTTCCTTCTTGCAGTCAATTTCTTTGGGTTTATGCAAAGTCCGTACCTGCTCGGAGGCACAGCAGACATAAACAATTATTTGGCTTCAGGCTCAATGGCATTTTACGTTAATCTCGTAACGCTGATTGGAGGCGCCATAGTAGTAATATCATTAATTTTTATGATTTACATTAGTTATATAAAGAAGGCACAAAGCGGAACTGGTAGTTATTGATGCAGGGTTTGGAAATTATAGTATTCGTTTCAACAATCATAATAGCAGTGCTGAGCGCATTGCTCGCTGCTTTCATGACTTATAAGTGGAAAAACAACACTGAGGTCAAAAGCTTTGGGTTTTGGTCTTTAGGGCTGTGGATATTCACTGTAGCTGTGCTTCTGGAGAGCGTCTTTTCGTTGAACCTGTATAATGAAGTCTTGATGGACGCATATCTTTTCCTTGTGGTATTTCTGGTAGAGGCGCTTGCAATGGGCTCCTTGTGCCTCATAAAAAGCAATAAGATAAAAGTCACATATCTTGCTTATATATTGGTAATTGACGTCGCTATGGTGATTGCGCTTCAGGCTTCTGCAATAAAAAACTTGATAATAACATACGTGGTTTACGGGCCTCTTCCGCTTTCGGTAGTGACGATTTCTTCGCTCGGCACTTTCCCAGCTGCTTTTATATTGATAGTTGTAGCTGCGCTTTCTTATCGCAGGTCCAAAAACAAAAAAATGCTTAGCATAATTGCTGGAACCGTAGTAGTAAGCGTTGCAGGGACCCTTTATATAGCTGCAGTCCCTGAATTTTTGTACTATTCGGAATTCATAGGCATACTGCTTTTATGGTTTGGCTTTTTCAGCTTCGGGCACGGCAAGAATGCGAAAAATGTTAAGAAGCCGAAAAGAGTTTCTAAGGGGCATAAAACTGCAAGGATAAATAAAAGCACCAGTCACAGAAAAAGTCCCAATAAGGTTAATAAGGCAAGAAAGAGAAAAGTACGCAGATGAGGTGTCTAATTGTCAAACCATATAATAGCAGTGCCAAACAGCGTAGATCTTGCTTCGTTCATAGGCAAGAAGGGCTCTGAGAACAGCATAACGTTTTATAACAGGAGCATTGACGGCAACGTAATAACGGCTCTTGCGCCTACTTCAGCAGAAGACAAATTTTATGCTATTTCTGAGATACTGACAATTTCGGAAACAATAGTGCTATCGACAGAAAACATGGACAGGCTTTTCGGAGAGTTGCTGGTGGCTTCAAAGCTGCTTGGAAAAAATGTAATACTGACATCTGAAAACGCCGATTCCGACATAATAAAAAATTCGGGATTGGCAAATTACAAAGTATGCGATAGGGATACGCTTCTCGAGACCATACTTTCAATAGGAAAAAATGATAATCCCGCACAAACATGCAGAGTAGATATAGACAAGGCCTTTAACGTAAAAGGAATAGGTGCGGTGGCGCTTGGAGTGGTAATAAAAGGTACGATAAATGTGCATGACGAGCTCTGGCACAGCTCAGGAAAAAAAGTTCTTGTAAGATCGCTTCAAAGCCAGGACGTAGACGTAAAAACGGCAGGGCCTGGTACAAGAATAGGAATAGGTATGAAGAACATAGAGCCAGATATAGTAGAAAAAGGGAGCATATTGTCGGCAGTACAGATATTGCCATCCAAAAAGATAACGGCAAAGATTGAGCTTTCAGAGATAAACAAGGAGGATTTAGTTCCAGGAAACTTTTACGGCTTGGGATC
>JAKBRD010000062.1 GCA_021834865.1 Microcaldota archaeon
AGATAAGGTTCCTCGCAGATTCAAAGGCGCTGGATTCGTATGGAACTAAATACGGGCTCAGGACTTCGCAATGGGGCATGCTAAAGGCCGGCAGCGCATGGTGGCAGATAGGCAGCTATTGGACTGCCCCTTACAACTACATGGAGATACTCACTGCAGGCATACCTTGGTGGACCGACCTGGAAAACGGGCTTGTTGCGCTTGCGGCCTTTGCGCTGCTTATCTTCTTCCCGTTCATACCAGGGCTCAGTGACATACCGGACAAGCTCAAGCTTTACAAGATTTTCTGGAACAAGCACACAATACCTGAAATGAAGGATAAGAACAAGAAAAAGCGCTAGCATGGCATGATTGCTTATTGTCTAACCTCAACTTCGTCTTTTTAAGATGCAACTTGCAATCGTCTACGATTTGCATGATGGCTTACAAGAGCACTTTGGAACAATTGGAAAGCGAAAGCGAAGCTATGCGCGTAAGGATAGACCCCAAGATAGGCATAAGCAAGCTCATAGTGGAGGCGCCGCAGACATATTTCAGCTACGTCGAGCTTGCAAACGCGCTTAACGCCAAGGACACCAAAGGCAGAAAGGTTGAGCCTGGCAAGATAAAGGACGGGCTTGGCATAGAGAAGGCCAGGCTCCCCACATACTCCCAGTCAAATGTCACCATGGCTGCAAACGCGATATACGCTTTCATAAAAAACATAGATTCAAATCCGTACGACAGGGAAAAGTTTTTCTCTGAAAAGCCCGTGAGCATATACTACGCAACGGAGAGCAATCCGGACTTCAGCAGGCCGGAAGCAGAGATAGCCCTTGGCCTTGTGTACTCCAGGCTCCTCAAGGAAGACGAGAAGAGATACAGGCCCTACGTAGAAGCGCTGAAAAATACCGGGCTGCAGCAGAACACTTTCGCATGCGCAGGAGCAGGGCTGGCGCTTTCGAGCGCTCTTAGCGAGATATATTCAAACGCAAGCTTTGGCATGGGCAGCTCTGCCGTCATAATCTCAGCAGACACAGCAGTCTACGACAGCAAAAGGGCACCGGACGCAGAGACTACGCAGGGCAGCGCAGCTACGCTAATGTGGATAACTACCGATCCGGAGCTGGTGAGCATAAACTACAAAGGCTCTTACGGAAGGTTCAACGTTCCTTTCCCCGATTTCACAAAATTCGGAGTCGATACGCCCTTCGTTCACGGCAAGTTCTCCGAGAAGGGCTATGTATATGCCGTGGCTATGGCCCTCGGCAATATGGAGAGCAAGCTTGCCATGCAAAAGAGGATGGTTTTCGAAGAGGATTATGCAGGCATGAATCCTGATGCCGACACGTACAGGAGCAGGAAGCTCAACAAAATCATGGACAGCAGCGAATACAGGGAGAACATGAAGTTCTTCATCAGCCATGTCCCTTTTCCCAAGCAAGCGATATATTTCGCGAGCTTCCTCTTCGAGCACTATCTCAAAAACTATGAAAGAGACACGTTCAACGCGATGCAGCAAAGGGAGTCCCTTGGAAAGAGCCCGCTGGGCGACAAAAGCCTGGCCGAGCTCTTCACTGGGAAGCTCACCGGATTCAGGGGCGAGCACGACACCGACATAGTGGCTTACATAGAATCCGACAGGGACATAAACGCATACTGGGAATGGCTTGGAAAGCTCAGGAAGCAGCCGGAGTTCGAAAAGTTCCTAGATGAGATGCACATAAGGGATGCACTCGCTCTGCCGTCGCAGGTCGGCAACTCGTATACCGGCTCAACGGTTGTCGCAATAGCGAGCCTGCTCAAGAATGGCAAGGTTTATCCCGGAGACACTGGCGCATGCGCATTCTTCGGCAGCGGAATGGTGGCGCTCGCTTACCAGATGGAAATAACCGCAACTCAGGAATCCATAGCCAGGAATCTTGTCATAGGAATGGAAAGAAAAGAGGAGCTGCCGCTGGAAGCGCAGGACTACGAGCCATTGCATGAAAAGCTCATATTGGGAGACGCAAAAAGGTCAATGATAGGGGAAGGAAAGAGCTTGATAGACATGGATGCAGAGATGCTCAGGGGAAAGCTGCCGGAAGGATTCCTTATAAGGAGGCGCAATGTAGACGGCACGTGGGAAGCCGAATTCGTAGAGAATGGAAAGAGGAGTGTGATTAGGCCAAGGCTATGATCCATCAAATTGGCTTGCCATTGGGCACGAAATCCAATAAAAGAAGAAAAGAAGGCCAAAGGCCCAATATGGAAATTATGCCTTTGGCTTGAGCCCCTTTGAGAGCCTTCCCGGTGCTTTCGGGGGCTTGAGCTCCTTGAACACCTTTGAAAGTGCGAGCTGGCTCAGCGAAGTTTCAGTTCCACTTTCGTTTATCATCTTGTTTAGCGCATAGGTCTTGGCAAACGGAAGCAGAACCTGGCTTGAGCATGCATCGGCAATGGCTCTCTTGAATTCAGGCTTTTCCAGCTCCGTAAGGGCTTGCGATACTGCCGGAGCGCCCTTCCCTGATTTCGGCACTTGCTTTATCCTTTCGTCGATCGAATCTACGTCTATGCCAAGAACCCTGAACATCTTAGAATCTATCGTAGACCTTATTCCTGCAAGGTGGTACGCAATCTCCTCAGGCTTTGTCTGCGGCGTTATCCTGAGCCTTTTTACTGCAACCCACTCCTTGTACTTTGCGGAGAAGTCTACGAATTCTTCAGGTTTATCCTCTTCCACTCGAACCACCAATCATTATTGCTTCAGTACGTAGTATCCAGCGGCCTTTTCCCTTGCCACCCTTTTTATTGAGCCCTTCTTTGCGAGCTCAACCAGAGTGTTGGTAACCAGCCCCTTCGGTCTGTTGGCCTTTTTCATTATGTCGTCTGCTGTCTTTATCGACTTTTCGTTTGTGGCTCCCAGATCTTCCAGGGCCTTCAGTATTGCTTGTTCTATTGTTGTAAGCTCAGCCATTGTAACACCTTAAGCTAATCGCTCACTTTTTGACCCTCGCGTCCTTGCGCTTTGGCCTCAGCACCTTGTATCCGCACTTGCGGCACATCTTGCTCCCGGCCCTGTTCCTGGCCTTGCACCTTCTGCATATCCATATCTTAGTCAGTTCCGCGTCTGCAAGTGGAAATTTTCCCATTATATAACACCTTGATTTTTCCTTTTCTTTGTTTCCTTCAGATATATATCTTATGAGCGGCGTCTGCCGCAAAAATATAACACTTTGCACTCAGGAGATACCCGGCAGTGCTTCAGAATACCCTTTTATTGCGGTTATAATATTATTAAAGATTTGCCTGGCAATGCTCGCGCTGTATGCTTCCATAATATTGGCCACATATGCCTTTTTGGCATGAGTTTTTCCGGAAATGCCAAAATTTGCAGCCATGCCAAAAATCGGACAGGCGCTTTTTGAAACTTTTTAAAAACTGTGCTCCTCGACAGAATTTCAGATTTTGGATTTTGGCTTACGCCGGTAATTCTGCAGTTTTCCAGGGCTGGCGAATTTTCGGCGACAGATTTTAACGTAAAAAGCAAAAATGTTTATAATAGTAAACTTTTTAATTGCAGTTTTTAAAAACTGCGGAATAATCTTTTTAAGCGTTTGGGTATCT
>JAKBRD010000063.1 GCA_021834865.1 Microcaldota archaeon
AGGGGATTTGACAACCCTAACTACATAACAGAAACAAAGGGGGCAAACTGCCCGTTCGACTGCGGAATGTGCGAAAGGCACAAGTCTCACACTGGATTGGCAAACGTCGTAGTGACTAACAGGTGCCACCTTTCGTGCTGGTACTGCTTCTTCTATGCGAAGGAGGGAGAGGCCATATACGAGCCGAGCCTTCCGGAGATAGAAAAGATATTCAACAACTTGAGAAACCAGAAGCCAATACCTGCAAACGCCATACAGATAACAGGGGGAGAGCCTACGATGCACCCTCACATAGTGGAAATAATACAGATGGCAAAGAAGGCAGGCTTTGACCAGATACAGCTCAACACAACTGGCATAAACCTGGCTCTGAATCCTGACCTGGGGCCTAAGCTTAGGCATGCAGGAGTGAGCACTCTCTATATGAGCTACGACGGAGTAAGCAAGAGGGCCAATCCGAAGAACCACTGGGAGATACCTGCAACGCTGCAAGCGGCCAGAAAGGCAGGAATAAACATTGTGCTAGTTCCAACGGTTATAAGGACAGTGAACGACCATGAGCTCGGCTCAATGATAAACTTCGCACTGAACAACTCAGACATAATAAGGGCAGTCAACTTCCAGCCTGTTTCGCTGGTAGGAAGGATGCCTTCAAGGCTGAGGGAGAAGCAGCGCATTTCAATACCTGGAGCGATAAAGCTGATAGAGCAGCAGACAAACGGAGTCGTATCAAAGGAGGACTGGTTCTCTGTGCCATACATAGGCGGAATAAACAAGTTCATAGAAGCATTGACAGGAGAATACAAGTACGACATGTCAATACACTTTGCATGCGGCGCAGGCACATACGTGTTTCTGGACAGCGACAATAAGATAATACCTATAACAAGGTTCGTCGATGCCGCCGGGCTTATCGAGCACCTGCAGAGGACTGTGGACGAAATGAGTGGCAAGAGCAAGATGGAGCGCAAGATGATTGCCGTCAAGGCACTGCTTGGCTTCAACAAGTTCATTGACAAATCCAAGCAGCCGAAGAGCATAAACTTCTCAAAGCTGCTCATGTCGGTGCTCATGAAGCACGATTTCGCCACAATGGGCAAGTTCCAGATGAAGTCGATATTCCTAGGAATGATGCACTTCCAGGACGAGTACACCTACGACATACACAGGGTGGAAAAGTGCGACATACATTATGCAATGCCTGACGGAGAAGTCCTGCCTTTCTGCACGTTCAACGTGTTCCCTGAAGTATACAGGGACAAGGTGCAGAAGCAGTACAGCATACCTTCAAAGGAATGGCAGCAGACGCACAGCGACTGGAACTACTCGAAGGACAAGTACGTCAGGAACATAAAGCAGCTTGAATCAACTCCGGAGTACCGCAAGACATACGGGCAGATGATAGACTATTTCGCCCTGCCTGTCAACGGAGGCAAGCCAGTAGCAAACTTCGCAAACGAGGCATTCAGCTGAATGCCTTATTTTTTTGTTTAATCTTTTGTTTTCAGCCCGCATGATGCGGGCGCATAAAACCTTATGAAAAATGGTGCAGCACAATGGACAAGTCAGAAAAGCAGCCGAAGATGAGCGAGTATCAGCAGGACCTCATAAACAACGCCAACATAGACGACGAGAAGATTAAAAAGCAGTATGTAGAGGAAAACGGCAACCTCTACAGGGTGCCTTACAGGATCGTGGCCAAGGTAGTTTTCAGCAATGTGGACAAGGCTTACTTTAAGGATCAGGAGCACGCTGCAAGGCTGCAATACAGGCTTATGCTCAACGACGCAATACTGAAAGCCAGGGTGCATTACATAAGGGGCAACATAACAATAATATACAATCCTCCAAGTGCCGACAACCTGAAGGAGAAAATAAGCATAGACGAAATAATAAAATACCTTGAGAGCGAAGGCGTCAAGGTCAGCAAGGAACACATGGTAAACGAGGATTACGATTATTACAAGAATTTCTATTCCTACGCTTTCAATTCGCCATCGATAAGGGAGCACGCGCCATACGGCTACACCATACAGGAATGGAAGAAGATGAAGCCGGAGTGGGAGAAAAAGAAGGCAGAATACAAGCTCAAGGCTGAGGAGAAGTTCCACGACTTCCAGATGCAGTACCTAAAGGAGCATCCGGAGCTGGCAAAGGAGTACGGAATAGAAATAAAAGAGGAGAAGCTCACAATAAAGGACAAGCTTTTGGGCAAAAAGAAGAAGTGAAGCCTCTTTCCTTCTTTTTTTGATAACAAATTCCCAAGCAATAAGCGGAATACAATTTCTAACGAATAAGCGCGAGCTTTTCCTTTTCAGTCAGGCTTCGTAGTGGCTATTATTCCGTCTATGACTCCGTTTACTCCCACGCCTCCGCTGCTCCTCACTACTATCCTGTGGCTGAGCACCGGCCTTGCCAGGTATTTTATATCTTCTATCGATACCTCGCTCCTTCCCTCTATGAGCGCCTTCGCCTTTCCGCAGCTCATGAAGCTTATCTCAGATCTTGGGCTTCCGCCCATGACTACGTGTATATCCTTCCTGGTGGCATTGACTACTTTTGTTATGTAGTTTATTACGCTGTCTGGGACCTTTACGCCTTTGGCGAGCTTCTGCAGCTCAAGTATGTCCTCTATTCCCATTACCCTCTTTACGACTATGTTTTCTTCAGACTCCTTTATCCTGAGCATTTGCTGCTCCGCCTCTATGGGCGCGTAATCGACGGCTATGCGCATGAGGAACCTGTCTGCAAGCACTTTGGGCAGCGTAGTAGTGCCCTCTATGTTGAGCGGGTTCTGTGTTGCGAGCGCTATAAACGGCTTTTCAAGCGGCATTGTATCGTTACCAAGGGTCACCTGCCTTTCTTCCAGAGCTTCCAGCAAAGCAGTGGTTGTCTTCGGCGGGGCCCTGTTGAGCTCGTCTATGAGCAATATGTTCGTGAATATGGGGCCTTTTTTAAGCTCGACGTTTTTTGTCTTATCATCGAGATAAGCGTATCCCACTATGTCCTTGAATTCCAGGTCCGGAGTTCCTTGTATCCTTCCGAAATTGGCCTGTATCGCGTCGCAAACCGCTTTTGACATTGTAGTCTTTGCGACTCCCGGGACTCCCTCAAGGAGGACGTGGCCGTTCGCCACTATGGCTATAAAAATAAGCTTTATTATTTCGTTATTGCCAGCCACCTTCTTGCTGACTTCCGCAAGCACCGCGTCAAACTGGGCTTTGGCATCCACCATTATATATCATCCTAAACGATTTTGGCTCAGCAAATTCCGCCATATTGGTTTCAACAAAAAGGTATATAAACATGCTAAGCCATTATAAAAGCATGGCGCTAAGCACGGTAAGTGAAATGCCATGGGTTAGAGCCCATGCTCAGCGGTTTTTTAGTAACCTATTTATTACTTTCTGTGTAAATATAATACTGCCCGTAGCTAGGTATAGTGCTGCTTGTTGGTGAGCCATTGGTTTTTGGAGAAGACTTATTAGTAAAACATG
>JAKBRD010000016.1 GCA_021834865.1 Microcaldota archaeon
GACTGCAGGGTGCTTCCTACGTACAAGCTGGACGATGTGCTTAACGACGTAAAGAGCGTCTGCAATTCTAACGATTTCAAAGCAGTTAAGATAGAGATAGAAACATTCAGCAGGGAGGATCCGGCAGAGCCTACAAACATGGATTCGGATGTGGTAAAAAGGCTGCTCAAGAGCATAAAAGAGGTTATGAATGTGGATGCGAAGCCCATGGGCGTAGGTGGAGGAACATGCGCTGCATTCTTCAGGCACAGGGGATTTCCTGCAGTGGCATGGGGCACTGAAGCCGAAGATATGGCGCACCAGCCGAATGAATATTGCAGGATAGACGATATGGTAAACGATGCAAAGGTATTCGCCAACATGTGCCTGTGAATTGCTTTGTATTGGGATGCTGCTTTATCTTATAAGCATCCCCTGGGCTATGCGCTTAGATCCTCCGCCCCTGAACTCCTTGGCCTTAAGCTTAGTGAGACTTGACTTGAGGAACTCGCTTGCGTCCTTTCCCGAATCGTTTCCTGCTATGCAGACGACGTTTCCCGATTTGTTATAGAGAAGTATTATCCTTGACGCGTCCGCATCGACAACATTTGTGGCTATCTGCCTAAGCATATCCATTTCGTAATCCAGCTCGCTTATTATTGATTTTTCCTTTGAGGACAAAAGCTTTTCTGCCGCTTGCGACGCGTCGGTTGATTTCATGGATTCAATCATGCTTTTGTATTCTGAGAGCTGCTTCGACATCTGTGATAATGCGACGGTTAGCTTCTCGCTGTCCGTGCCAGCAATTTTTGCGGCTTCTGAAAGTTTTTCCTCCGTTGAATTTATGTACTTGTACGATGCAAGGCCAGCCACATACTCTAGCCTGTCTATCCCGTCGTGTATCCTCTGCGAGCCTATTATTTTTATTGTGCCTATTATTGATTCGATACCCATGGCGTGTATGCCTCCGCATGCCTCCGCATCTATCAGGCTGCCGTCAATGCCGGTTATTTCCACAATCCTCGGCTTGGCGACCGGGACTCCGTGACCCTGGTATATCGAAAACCCGAATTTTGATTCCGCTTCGCTCCTGTCCATCTCCTGCATTTTTACCCTTATCCCGTTCTGCAAGTAGGAATTTGCCGTAGCCTCTATATCTTTTATCTGCTTGTCGCTAAGCTTTTCGTAATGCGCTATGTCTATATGCGCTTTCGTGACGCCCTTATGTGCGCCTTCCTGCCATGCGTGCTTTCCCAGGACGCTCCTTGATGCCGCACTTATAAGGTGTGTTGCTGTATGGTGTGCTATGAGCTGCATCCTTCTTTTTCTGTCGACCACACAATGCACTTTTGAACCTGCCTTGAAATCTGGCTTTCCATCCAGCAGATGTATTATCACTCCGTTCTGCGACTGCACGTCCTTGACTTTTATCCCATTTATGGTACCGTGGTCTGCTTCCTGGCCACCGCTTTCGGCGTAGAATGGCGTCTTGTCCAAAACCACCATATCGGAACTGCACAAAAGCACCTTAGAATCGGATTCCAGTGCGAAGTCGTAGAAAAGCTTCTCCGTTTTCTTGATCCCAGAAACGTCCAAATCGAAATGCTCTTTCTTCTTGGCCTTTTCTGTGAAGTCTCCCTTGATTATGCTTGAGTATGAGCTTTCTGGGAGCTCAAGGGTAACGCCCTTGGATGCCGCTACGCTGTTTATCAGGTCAGGGGTTATGCCGTTGCTCTCGTAGAGCACCCTCATTTTTTCAGGAGTTATCTTCTCGTGCTTTTCTATTATGCTACTTATTGTCTTTATCGCCGATACCCTGGTATTCTCGTAGCGCTCCTTCTCCACTCTTATGATGTCTTCTAGCTCGTCTATGCTGCTGGATAGCTCTGGATACATGTGGGACATTGATTTGGCAATTATCTCCATGAGCTCCCTCATGTCAAAATCCATGCGGTACCTTGATCTGAAATTGAATATTCTCCTAAGTATTATCCTGAGGTTGTAGCCTCCGCCAACGTTGCTTGGCAGTGCGCCGTCCGTTATCGCGAACAGCAGGGTTTTTGCATGATCTGCTATCGCATACGCGGCTTGCATAGGCTTTATTATTTTGTTGTAGTCAGATGTGCTTATGCCTGCCGCTTCTACAGCCTTGAGCTCTACATCTTCAAAGGACTTGGTTTCGCTCAGGTCTATTCTTCCGAACTGCCCTGCAACCTTCGAATAGAGTGCCCTGTCAGGGGTTATGCCGCTCTTCTTGTATATATAAGCGAGTGCGTCTTTGAATACTGGATCGTATGCGGTTTGGGCCCCGCTCTTGAACCAGACCAGCCTTTCCAGACCCCAGCCCACATCCACCACTTTACCGGACAGCTCACGCCTTACTCCGTCTGCATATTCGAACTGGGTAAATACATTGTTTACCATTTCGAGGCCGCCGGAAAAAGCTTCCAGGCTTGGCCCGAATTCCGAGAAATCGCCCATAGCCCATACGTCTTCTACATATGTTATGTCCTTCTTTTTTACTCCAACTATTTTCGTCAGGGCATCGTAGTTTAGCTCTATGGTTCTGTCCCTCCAGTATCCTTCTTTTGGGTAGTTGAAAGCAGTCTGGCCGGCCATTATGAAAGAGGTGAAATGCCTTCCGGTGACTCCAGTGTTAGGTATGTCATTGAATCTCAGGCACATTTGAGGCACGAGAAGCGGATTGGAGCTGTATTCGAAGCTCATGTTTCCATTCTCTATCCTTTGAAAATCCTGTATGCTGGCTATTGTGAAATAAAGGTCTTGCCGCCACCTGCTGACCACAGGGTACCTCTCTATCACAGCATGCCCGTTGTTCTCGAAGAATTTTGCGAACTTTGACCAGAATTGTTCCAGCGATATGTCTTCAGGGTCCTTTTTCATGAAGCTGTACCCTTCGTGCTCAGAATCGCCGCAATATTCCCTTGATTCGTCTGCGGTCCAGAAGAATTTCCCACAGCCTATGCAGCGTTTGCGCACGAAGCCTTCGCTTTCGAAGAGCTTGGTTTTGTAGTATAAATCCGGCTTTACGGAAAATTCTTTCCTTAAGGATTCCTTGTCAAGCATGTCGATCACTCACAGGGTTTTTTGCGCGAACCACACCTTGCATTCCTTGCCGAAGAATGCACAGTAGTCACATTTCCATTTCTCTTCGTAGGGAACCGGGAGCGCCTCCCTTTCCCCGCTCCAATATTTAAGCGCGAAATTTATTGTGCCTTCGAGTTCTTCTTCTGGCACTTTGAATTTGTAGTTGTCTATTTTCTTGCCGGTGTACTGGTTTATGTACCTTATAACCAACGTTTCGCTGAGATGGCCTATTCCCCTGTATAACTTGAAGAACTTGCCAGTTATTTCTGGCAGGGTCTGCATGTTCTTTGGGATTTTGAGTGCGTCAAGCTGCCTTTCAAACTCCTTTGTAACGCTGAGCCTGTGTATCCCGTATTCCTTTGAAAAAACGTCTTCGTTGTACGCCCCAGATATTATGTCTCCCAGAAGCTTCTTGTAAAGTATGACTTGGGCCTTGTGCGATTTTAGCTGCGCATCGGATGGAAGCTTGTCTGTTGCCCTGGTCTTGTCTTCGACTATTACGACATTTCCGCTGGATATGAGAAGTTCGTCCATCTTCCCGACAATCCTGTATTTGCCCATATTTCCGTAAAGGAGAAGTTCCCTTGACTTCTTGTTTTTCTTCAACGTTTCGAGAGCTTCGCACGTGGTGTACAGGCTTTTGTACAAAAAGTCTGCATAACTCTTCGTCTGGAGAACTATTGGAATGTTGGTCTCGTTCTCCATCTCCTCGTGTATCTCCTTCCCTTTCATTATTTCCTTTGTTATTGACGGACCTATGAGGTAGTTGAGTTCCATTTGCTTCTCGCACCAGTATTGCGCTGCTATGTCAGTAGCGCGAATACTTTTCTTGCCAAGTCTTTGCAATGCATCCAATAAATCAGCCCGCCTACCTCTCTTCATAGCCTTAGCTCAGCGATTACCTCATTCATCATATGCTATGAATTGCATTATAGGTTATAAATAAGTTTTGTGGTTGCAGAAGTTATTTTTGCCTTGTCATTCTTGACATCGCAACCCTGTATAGAGCGTAAAGCACTATGGCGAAAACGCCTATTGCAGTAAGGGTTATTATCGCATTGTGCGTGGTGAGGGCCTTCATGCCGAATATTATGAGCACTATGTCGTATATCCCGGTTCCGAGTATGGAATAGGAATAGAACTTTTTCTGTGGCATTTTGGCGAACCCTGCAGGAAGGCTCATTATGGTCCTTAGTACAGGTATGAAGCGGGTAAAGAAGACTGAAGCCACGCCATTTTTGTCGAACCATCTGTCGAAAGCATCAAGCTGCTCCTGGCTTATGTGGAATAGCCTCAGATGCTTGTACACTACGTCCTTGCCTAGGAAATACCCTATGTAGTAGTCTATTGCCAGACCTCCTATGCTTCCCAGGAGCGCGGCTATGTAAACAGGTACGAAGGAAAGGGTGTGCTGCGCAACCAATACACCAGCTAGAGGAAGAACCACTTCGCTAGGCACAGGCAGTGACGAACCCTCCAAAAGCATCAGTCCGAATATTGCTAAGTACCCGTATTGCGCCATCAGGGTGTTTATGGTACCGTATGCGTTTGAGAGTATTGATAACAAAACCAGTTCAAACATTTGAATCCATACTGTTTTTGCGGTTTAATTTAAAAATCTGCTTTATTAGCCAACTTCGGCAGGGCATGGTATAGGATGGGTCCTTATGACCTTGAATATCGCGTATTGGCCGGCATAGCTGGAGTTTTGCAGATATGCGATGTAGCCTGAACATGAGAAGCTTACCTCCTGTCCGTCACGGAATACTTCCTTCAATGGCTTTATGCTTGTGTTTACCATAACGTAATAGTATGGGTATACCAGGCCGGTTATTGTGCCATTGAAGTTAACCTGCGACAGTACGAAGTTCAGCAGGCGTGAACCGTCATTGCAACGGACATAGGCACTTTGGTTTATTGCCATTGGAAGGCCTGTGCTGCAAGCATATTGTGAAATGGTTGAATTCCGGTAAGGGACAGATGACAGAGATATAGAATAGTTGCTTATAGAATTCTCCGGGCCAGTACGCAGTTCGTAGGATCTCGAAATTGCAAGTATGAACATCGGGCATGCAAGGCCTGGGAAGCAGTATGGGCTTTCCGAGCCCTTTATGGTAACCGAATAGTTTGAGTAGGGCTCAAGCCCTGTGAAAAGCATGCGTGTTTCATTGTCCGGCACCACCACAGTTTTGTTAAGTTCCGTGTTTGAGCTTATCGTTATTGGGCCGGAGGCTGCGCTTATGCCTTTTACCTCGCTGTAATTCAGCATGTAGAGTTTTGGGCCGAGCTTTGCATACTGCGATTCGTTAAAACCGTTGCCCGATACAGTAACCTCAAAATTTACAACCGAATATGCCGGAGCAGTCAGTATTAGATTAAGCTTTGAGGTAGGCGCTTGCGCTATTGTGCTTGTCAGGGATGTGCTGCTGAGATTGCCAGGATGTGTTCCGAGGTATATGGCAAAGGATTCAGCCACAAGCGCGATGGACAAGATCATTATGGCCGCAATAAGCAGGTACTCATTGCCAACTGCTTTTCTGCTTATAATACCACCCTCCAAAACAATATTTATTATAAGCGCAAATAATAAATGAGCGTAATGTAGTGTAAGGTTTTGTTTTATGCACATAGTAAAGTTTTACCAAGGAGAAGGCGTCATGAGGCTCAAGCTTGACACCCTAGAAGACTTGTGGACGGTGCAACGCATAGTGCTTCCGAACGATCTTGTAAAATCGAAGAGCCTAAGGAAGTTCAAGGCAAACGAGACGGACGTGGGAGAGCTGAAGGAGGTCATCATAACCCTGCGCGTTGAGAAGACAGAGCTTGACAAGAATGCGCTGAGGCTAAGGATAATGGGCAAAATAGTCGAAGGAAAACCAGAGCAGTATATACGGCTTAACAGCTACCATACGCTCAACATAGCCCCGTCGGATACGCTAGATATAATAAAAGCAGCATGGCCGGATTACCTGGTCAATGTAGTAAAAAATGCGGTTGGAGACACGAAAAAGCCCAGGCTTGGTATAATAGTGGTCGACGACGAAAAGGCGCTTCCGGCTTACCTTCTTGGCTACGGCGTGGAGTTCAGGAACGAGATTTACAGCAACCTGAGCAAAAGGATGACGCAGAAAGACTTCCAGGAACAGCAAAGGAAGTTCTACGAAGCCATAACAAGCACGATAAAAAGCATGGATGTAGACACAGTAATAGTTGCGGGGCCGGGATTCACCAAGGATGATGTTCGTGCCTATATGGAATCCAAGCAGGAAAAGATAGACAAGCGCATAATATACCAGCAGGCAAGCAATACCGAGCGCTCTGGAGTGTATGAGATAATACGCAGCTCGGAAGTCGAAAGCCTTTTGAGAAGCGAGCACATAAGGAGCGAATTCGCAGTCATGGAAGAATTTCTTAAGGGGCTTTCCTCTGGAACATCAAAATACGGAATAGAAAACGTTGCGGCTGCCATTGATGACTATGCAGTTGGCAGCCTGATAGTCAACGACTCAATGCTTGGAAATCAGGATGTGCAAAAGATACTCGCAAAGGCCGAATTGATGCACATAAAAATAGATATTTTCAACTCTATGGACGAGGCGGGAGAACAGCTGGCTTCGTTCAAAGGCATTGCGTCAATAGCGTAAGCTGCGCAATGTTAATTTGAGGCGGATACCTTAAACTGAATCCATTACGTCGTGTATCGCACCGTAATGGTTTCCGCCATAAAATTCGTTTATGATCCATTCTATCCCGGACCTTTCCCAATCCGCATAAGAGAGCCTGTATACACTCTTGTGCAATACGGAAGAAAGCCAAACAGTCGATTCTATCCTGGTTTTCCTATTTAGCAAAAGCGATTTCGGAGGATCTTCCATTTCCCATGCTTTAAAATCTTTTATAACGTCAGATATTGCAAGCCATGTAAGAAGCTTGCTTTTGTCCTCCGGCTTTATGAAGTTGTTCAAAAATACGGGGTTCTGCGAATAGCATGACAATAGGCTTTCCATGCCGTACCGTTCGAAACTTTGGTAGTTTACCGATTTTGGAGATCCCGATAATTTTATTATCATGGATATGGCGGCGCGTCTTTTGTTGACATTGTTTGCAAATGCTTTGTCCAAATATTTTCCTGCTAGGTCCTTTATAGAATTGCTTTCCAGGAAATCAGGCTTCGAGAATATGATTGCATCGAACACGTTGTTATAGAATGAAAGTGCGAAGCTTACTCCGTTGTTCTTGAAATCGTCCTCTGTAACAACTCCGGATTTCTTCTTGACGAGCCATCTTATCGCTTCGTCAGCAGTTTCCCTGTTTTTAGATATGGTTCCGTTCAGGCTCCTTATATCCCATAGATTTATCTCAAGCTCTGGATATGCTTCCTTTAGGGCGTTGAAAACTGCTGGAAAACTGCCGCGTTTTAAAGAGTATATTTTTAGCATTTCTATAAGCCCCATTTCGAAAAAGTCCCCATTTTTAAGGTCCAGCGGAGATATATTCATCACTTCGACAAGCTTGCGAACGGATTTTATCCTGTCCTCTTTATTGCGCCAATTTGTATTGAACTTTAGCTTTCCGTTGCCATCCCTGATTACGTACCCTTCAGATTCCATCCATGAGAGAAAATCCGCCTTTGCAGATCGGGAATATTCCTTTCTAGATAAAGACGCAAGTCCTTCGTGCATATCTTTGCCTGCCGTAGCTGCTTCCTTCTTTATTTCCATGAAAACCAGATGACGTATGAATTTTTGAAATATTTATTCTTTGGGTTGATGCAATTCGCGCACCGACGTTGCTGCACATAAGGTTTAAATATTGTTGCTCTGGTTTAAACATAACGCAATGTGCTTTAGTAAATAGGCAGCAAATGGAACTGGTGTGAAAAAAATGCAATTCGCAGTGCTGTGGAGAAGTTTTGTCTCATCCTTTATAGGCAGCGACTGCATTGCAAATAATTCAATGATTAAGTACACACCATTGAACCATTTGGCTGCATAAACCCCCTTTAAAAAATTTCTGAGGTGTTTATGTGGGCCAAATGGTATTTAGTGTAGAGAAGGGTTTGTTGAGGCTTACTGAGCGTGAGCAGCTCGTGATTCTCGAGATAGGAAGCGACGCCATAGACAGCGCAAGCAGCTTCGTTGGGTACATAAGCGACACTTATAGCATATCCAAAAGCTCGGTGTGGTATCTTCTCAACAGGCTAAAGGAGAAGGGAATGCTGGATTTCGCAAGCAAGGATGAGTTGGGAAAGCCGCTAAGGCTGACCCAGCTGGGCAGAAGCACGCTTGAAGGCATAAATGCGAAAGGAAAGGACCTCATGGCAAGGTACGAAAGCGTGTCTCTGGCTTACAGTGCGAAAAATGAGAGCTTTGGAGCTTACAGGTTTTAAGCCTTGGGTGGATAAGAATCCCGGCGGTCTATTCCGCCGGGCTACTTCTTTTTTGGTTGACAATTCCGTTGCTTATTTTCACTCCTTCCATCTGAAGCAGTTTTATTTTCCTAGTCCCGGATTTGCCAGAATATTTTCCCGGCTCTCCTGAGCTTTTTATTACCCTGTGGCATGGTATTGTCACTGGGAACGGATTTTTGCGCAATGCTGTGCCTACTGCCCTGCAGGCGTTCGGATGCCCTATTTCAATCGCTATTTCCTTATAGGTCATGACTTGGCCTGCGGGTATATTAGATGTGGCATCAAGGACGCTAATCTGGAAGTCCGTCATTCCCATTTCCTTAAGCTTTCTCCTTAGCAAAACATTCATGATCATATTACAGACACAAACGCTATTAGCTTATTATATTTTCATGCGGGAGTTTTATGGGTGTTTTTATGGATGGCAGCAATTTGAAGGTATGGCTTGACGGAAAAATTATGGATTATGCAGATGCGAAGGTTCCGATACTTACACATTCGCTGCAGTACGGAAGCGGGATTTTTGAGGGAATAAGGGCTTACAAGAACGATTCGGGCACGGCGGTTTTCAGGCTTGGGGACCACGTAAGGCGTTTCTTTGAAACTGCCAAGATATATTCCATGAATCTTGGCTTCTCCGAGGATGACATAAGCAAGGCGATACTGCAAGTAATAAAGCTAAATGGGCTTGATTCCTGCTATATACGCCCGTTCGCATTTTACAGGGATGACGGAATAGGTATGACCACTTCCGGAAAGCACGTGAGCGTGTTCATAGCTGCCGTGCCTTTCGGGGCATATTTCGGAAGCGGCGTCGACAAAGGGATAAAGTGCAAGGTCTCTTCGTGGCGCAGAATAAATTCCGACATATTGCCCGTAAGGGCCAAGGCAAGTGGCAATTACATAAACTCCATAATTGCCGAGAACGAAGCACACGCTTCGGGATATGACGAGGCGATACTGCTTTCGCTAAACGGCTACATAGCAGAAGGCCCGGGAGAGAATATATTTCTTGTGAAGAAAGGAAGATTGCTCGCGCTTGGAGGGCAATCAGACATACTTTTAGGCATTACCAGGGACAGCATAATTAAGGTTGCAAGAGATGAAGGAATAGAAGTCGTTGAAGCGAATGTGCACAGGGAGGAACTTTACACTGCGGACGAGGTATTCTTCGCAGGAACTGCAGCAGAGGTAACTCCGATAATAAACGTTGACGGAATACAGGTAGGAAACGGAATGGTTGGGCCACTAACTTCAAAAATTGCTTCTACGTACAGGGACATAGTTAGCGGAAAAAACGCCAGATACAAGGACTGGCTTACCCAGGTGTGAACGCATCATAGCAGCTTGAGCTGCTTGGTGAACAGATCGATCTCTTCGCTTCTCCACGGGCCTATGCCAAGGGCCGTCTTGCTTCCCGGAGGTATTTCGGTGAGACCTGCGTCGGTGACCAGGGCACATGGTACCTTCTTGAACTTGAACGCGTTATATAGTTTTATTAATGAGTCTTCATCGCTGACCTTGAGGACTATCTTCTTTTCTCCAGTATCCAACCATTCCCTTGCGATCTGTTTGTCCTGCCTCTCTGCTTCGAAATAGCTCATCAGGGATGCGTGCGCAGCCTGGGCTGCGGTCTTGCCCTTGCTCATTTCCAGGTCGGACCTTATTATTATTGCCTGCTTTATTTCTGTCAATCAAACGCCAGCTGTATCCATTTACGTTGCGGCATGCGGTTGCATCCGAACATATTTATTACGCTGTTGATATTTTATGCCTTGCGTGTTGTGACCGGGATTTTTCAATTTACATGGCATACGGTTTGCTCCATAATTTATAAGGGTTTTCTGCCAAGAGTGTATGCATTCGGAAAGTGTTTACGATGGACGCGCTTCTTTACGCAATATATTCGATAGTAATATACCCAATAATCTACATCTTCCCAGCGTATGCTGCGAATGGCGCTCCGGTGCTCTTTGGCGGCGGGAAGCCCTTGGATTTGGGCAGAAAGATAAACGGGAAAAGGATATTTGGAGACCATAAGACCTTCAGAGGTACAGCATCCAGCTTAATAGCAGGAATAGCTGTAGGGCTCATAGAATACCCGTTCCTGCATTATATGCTGCCAGTTGCGGTACTGCTTACGCTTGGGGCCAACTTTGGCGACCTTATCGGAAGCTTCATAAAAAGGCAGCTCGGAGTAAGATCTGGCAAGAGCTTTCCAGTAATGGACCAGTATGGGTTCTTCATTTTCGCCCTTGTTTTCGTCTTCGCAGCTTACCGCGTAGGCATTCCGGGAGTTTACGGCCTTGTTTTCCTGGTTCTGCTGACAGGAATAGCACATCTGATGACAAACGTGGGCGCATACAGGCTTAAGCTAAAAGAAGTCCCCTGGTAGCTGTCCTGCAAAAGGGTTTAAATTTTAATAAATATAAGAGATAATGCAGTGTAGCAGGTAACGTGTCAGCATAGCATTATATGCTGCACTGAGCCGCAGCAGGTATTTCGGATGCCAAAAATAGGTAACGAGGAGATAAAAAGCGAAAGAGTCCGCAATATACTCAAGCAGGCAAAACGAGGGCCGCTGTGGTATTATAGGATAAAGGACCTGCTGATGAACATAAGGTCCAACAAGAACTTCCTTGATGCAGTCCTAGTGGCGCTTGCTTTCGTATCGATTGCATACGCGTTTCCCTTTTACCCTTACCTTATAATTCTGCTCATAGTCATAGGGCTCTTCGCCGCCACTGAGATACACCCGTTTCTTGGATTCATATTGCTGATGCTTATAATGGTACCGATATTGGTGTACCAGACACCGGCTTTGGCATGGATATTCCTATTCATATTGAGCTTCTCGCTCATATACGGTTACATGCATTACAGGACCATACTGTTCGCTTACATACTGATTGCTTCGGCGTTTTCATTCGTAGGAGTAGTCATTGCCATACCGGTAGCGATATTTGCAGTGCTTACGGTGGGATTCAAAAGATCCGTAATAATGTTCCTAATTGTCGTGCTCAGCATTGCCGCATTTTCCGGAGTGATGGGCATAGGATCCAGCGCGCTTGTGCCGTTGAATGGGCATTTGGTACATCAGGGATTCAGTACAAAAGATTTCGGTAGCGAATTAAACTATACTTATGAAGGGTTGCCCGCCCTTAACATTATAAATTTCGCCAAAGGGGCAAGCATTGCGGCAAACAAGTTCGTTTCCAAAAATGCCATAGAAAGCATAGACGTGACGTTTGCGATGATGCTGAGCGCCATTTCAAAACAGATATATTACCTTTTGGTAATACCGATATACCTGCTTGCCGCGTTTGCCATTGAAAGGATTGCAATAAACAGCAGATCCAAGATAAAGGGAGGAAAAGCGGCAATAGCAGGGGTGATAATCCCAATAGGATACCTTGCAGTTGGGATACTGCAGCCGATAAACATAAACTACATTTACCCTTTCATAAGCTTTGCAATAGCACCTGTTGGCCTAGCGATATTGGAGCTTTACAATGTGAAGGTTGTAAAGGCACTTGACGTTAAGAAGTATGATACGCGAATGAAGTTCGGGGAAGCGTTCGAAGATTTGCAGCAGGGCAACGTTACCGAAACCTTTGATGACATAGGAAACTACGAAAATACCAAGACAGAGCTCAAGGAAGCCATAATAGCCCCTCTGGAGCAAAAGGGCATTTCAAGGGCATACAACATAAAGCCGCTCAAAGGCATAATATTTTTTGGTCCTCCAGGAACTGGAAAGACACTTATGATGAGGGCTCTTGCCAACGAGATACATGCGAACTTCTTTTATATCAAAGGAACGAACATAGTATCCGCGTACACTGGCGAATCGGAGAAGATGCTCAGCAACATATTCGGAATAGCAAACAAGAACACTCCATGCGTGCTTTTCATAGACGAAATAGATTCAATAGCAATGAGCAGGGACTTGGAGACTGATGAAGTTCACAGGCACATATTATCGCAGCTGTTGCAGGAGCTTGACGGATTCCAGAAGCTGGAGCATGTTATAGTGGTTGGAGCCACAAACACACCGGATAAACTCGACCCTGCACTTTTGAGGCCAGGAAGGATCGACAGGGCGATATACATGCAGCTCCCAGACTTCAACGGCAGGAAGAAAATATTTGAGATATACCTTAAAAAATTGCCAGTTTCCAGCAACATGGACCTTGATCTGCTAGCGGAAAAGACGCCCAGGTATACCGGTGCAGACATAAAAGCAGTATGCCAGAGCGTAGCCCAAATGGTGGCCCAGGAAGCAGCGAACGAGCACAGGATACTTGAGATAACAATGGACGACATGCTGAGCGTCATAAAATCGACAAAGCCTTCGACGACGCTCGCACAGATTGAGAAATACAATACGTTCAAGGTAGATTTCGAAAGGCGCATGGGCAACGATACCACGTCCAAAAAGGAAGATGAAATCACGCTCGACAAAGTCATAGGGCTTGATGCTGCAAAGAAGGCAATAGTAGAAGCAATACAGATACCGCTGATGCACCCTGACCTTCTTGAAAAATATGACATAAAGACGATAAATGGCATGCTTCTTTTCGGGCCGCCCGGAACGGGAAAGACGATGCTGATGCGCGCAGTGGCCAATGAGTTGAAGGGAGTGACCATGCTGGAGATAGACGCGCCCACCCTGCAGAACGAAGGCATAGAAAACGCGAATGCCAAGCTGAAGTCGATTTTTTACAGGGCCATAGAGAACAAGCCATCAATCATATTCATAGACGAGATAGACGGGATAATAATAAACAGGCAAAATGCTAGCGAGATAAACGCACAGATAACAACAGAAATGCTTAAGGACATGGACGGGCTGAAGCAGATGAATAACGTGATAGTAGTAGGGGCAACTAACAGGCCTGACGTGATGGATCCTGCAATATTGAGGCCCGGAAGATTTGACAAGCTCATATTCATAAAACCTCCAGACGAGGAAGCGCGGGCCAAGATATTCGAAGAATATTTGGAAAAGGTTCCAAAAGCGGCGAATCTGGATTTCAAGCTGCTCGCGAGCATGACCAAGAATTATACCGGGGCGGACATAGCGAGCATTTGCAGGGAGGCAAAAACCAGGGCAATGCAGCGCACAATAAAGAGCGGCGAGGATTCGAAAGTCACGAATGAAGACCTGGAGAGCATAATTAAATTGACAAAGCCATCAGCCCCCGACGTTGTCATGAGCCAGTACCTGTCATTTTATGCAAAATACGGGCAGAGATAACACGTCATTTTTAAAGAACCACAATTCTTGAGAGATTGCCTGCATGCACTTCCGTTGTGCCATTGTTTCCGCGCACATCGCAGAATTCTATTCTTACCTTTGAATTCAAAGGCAATTTCGAAGCCAGTTCTGCCGAAGAGCCTGTGCACGCAACACGGACGGAAGTTTTGCCATCGCTTAGCATAATGTACGTAGATACAAATTTCCTTGACGCAGAATTTACCAGCGTTACGGCAGGGCCTGCTTCCATCGCAACTCCTACGACATCTATATTCTTCATTCCTGGGCTTAGCAAGGAAAAATCTTTTATGCATGAATCTTCAACGGCAATCTTTTTGATTGAGGTTTTTTGCGTCGGCCGGAGAAGTGATGCCCTTATGTCCATCGTCAGGTTTGTAATTACTACTGTGTCTCCCCTGCAGAACAACCCAGAATCTATTGCATCTGATAGTTTTTTGCCCAGCAGCACATTTGCCGTGCTGCCCTCTGAGCCCAGGACCAAAATGCGCGATACGGAATCGGAGTTGCCGAAGTTCTTTTTGACGGGGTTGAAAATACGATAAATTTTATCTTCTAGGTTTAGCCTTTCTTTTTCAAGCCCCTTGAGTATGCCAGTTGCGCCAGGACCCATTAGATCGCTTATATACCCTGCAGTCACGAATCCCCCGTTTATCACTGAGCGCGACCTTGATTCCAAATACAGCCTGTCTGCCTGTTCCTTGGTCAGCAACCCGTCAAAGCCGTCTATTATGTCATCGGAAGTTTTCATCATCTGATCGACCTAGTTGCGTGCCTCCAATCCTTTGACGAATTCCGAATACAGTGTAGGTTCCTTGACAACTTCTTTCAGTATGCTGTCTTGGCGGTAAAAATCATACCTCAGCATGTCCATCTGTTCTTTTTCTATTATGCCAGCATGCGCCAATATTGGTGACATTGCCTTAAACAGCAGCATTGACGCCTGGCGCACGGGTTTCTTTCCAAACCTTTTCCTAAATATATTGAACATGTCCCCGAACCTCAGGTTTTCATTCCCGCAAACGTTGAAAACCCCAGTGAAGTTCATCTTGGATTTCACTACTTCCACTATATCGTCGACATACACTGGATATATGAGGCCTGATTTCGGAAAAATAGGGATATTCTGATTGAGAAGCTTGTAGAACTGCAAGGTCAGAAAATCGTATTTGCCGTATATTATGGAAGGCCTTATTATCAGACTATTTTTGTATGCAGAGATTATTTTCTCTGCTTCCCTTTTTGTCCTGAAATATTCTGTAGTCCCGTTTTCGGCGTTTATCGCCGATATATAAATTATTTTTGGTTCGGTGCCGGAAGACAATGCCGCTCCGGTTATATTCCGCGTCCCGGTTATGTTCACGTCCGAATGCTTCTGCGCTTTTTCATTTATCAAGCCAACAAAATCAAATATATAGTCGTAGCCCCGTTCCAATGTCCTTTCGACGTCGGCCCTTGACGTTATGTCCCCTTCTATCCAATCCTTGCCTTGGACGTTGCCGGTGTCATGCTTGTATCTTGACATTACTTCCACAGAATATTTTTCCGCAAGCGCAGAGTACATATGGCTTCCAAAGAAACCGTAGCCGCCGATCAACAATGCCTTTTCCATCAAATCATATTATTATTTGCTGTTATTTGTTTTGATATAAAACGTATTAAGGCTTTTATATATTTCAGGGCAAAATAATCTAGTTTCTTGGGCTCGTAACTCAGTTTGGCCAGAGTGGGAGGCTTTTAACCTCTAAGTCGAGGGTCCAAATCCCTCCGAGCCCGCTTTTT
>JAKBRD010000017.1 GCA_021834865.1 Microcaldota archaeon
ATACTGATGGTATGGCTGTCAGGTTGCTTATTCCAGTCACTGTTGCACCGCTTACGTCGCTGACTGATATGTTTGCTGTTACGTTTGCTACAGTCACGTTCTGGACGTTCGGCACTGGCTGTCCTATGCCTACTGGGCCAACTGTCTTGAAGTGTTTCGACACTGCAGTCACGTTGTATGGGCTTACCACGAAGTTCAGCATGTCAACTCCCTTTGCGAAGTTGATTGTTACCGAGCCTGGCGATATGGATGCAACTTCGCTTCCCTTCTCGGAATAGAAGCCCTGCCCTGCGTTCAGAATGTTAGGTGCTGCACCGGATATTGTGTTTTGTGTATTTGTTGTGTATGTTACGTTGTCGTGCGCTATCGAATTAGATGGTCCGACTGGTGCTGAGTAGTTCAAGATGAACGGGCTTGACGGATTTGCACTGCTTGAGTTGACTAGTCCTACTGTGAAGCTATCTATTGCACTCTGGTTTGCAGGTACTGGGTATTCGGACATTGAGTAGTTGAACAGCTCGTAAGAGTTGCTTACTAGAACGCCATTTGATGCCAGTGCTGGATTTATGTCAAAGCTTGGCCTCTGCCCGTTGTTCTGGTTGAACTGAACCTGTGCGCTTGACGCCTTTATTAGGTTGTAGTTGGACTGCCCTGACCTTAGATACATCTCGGCAGGTTTTTCCGGACTCAAAGTTGCGTAGGTGGGGCTCGCTACTGTCATTCCTGGGAGCACGTAGCTTACTGTTATGTTTGTTACTTCTATTACGTTCTGCGGGAATGTTGGAGTGAATGAAGCAGTGCCGCTTGTAGTACTGGTTATTGTGTTTGTTGCTGTTACTAGTGTGTTTGATGAAGTTAAGCCCTGGAACTTAACAGTCAACGGATGCGTAGTGCTTACCTGGTTGGCAAAGTTTGAATCTACGGTTAGAGTTGCCGGTGTTGTGTCTGTTGAAGATACTACTCCATTACTGCTGAATGCCAGAGGTATCAAGTCGTAAGTTACGCTGCTTGAAGGAACTCCGCCGACTGTGAACGCGTTGCTCAATGTTTTTGGTGCTGCTACAGTAAGCATCTGCATTGGTTCTGTTATGTTCTCGCTGAATGAGCCAGGGTTTACGTACTTCACATTGGATGACTCACTCGTTGACAGTTTTACTGGTGTGTATGTTCCGCTTCCGAAGCTCGGCTGATCGAACGTTAGCTTGTATGCTTTTGGATTTCCTATGAAGTCGAAGCTCTGTCCTGGTGTCAGGTATGTCGGAGTTGTGTTGAACACCACTATGCTCTGCAGTGCTATTGCATTGCCTGCTGTAGTTGAGCTTGTTGTATTTGTCCAAAGCAGGTCGATGTTCCAGCCCTTGTCGTATGTGCTGTTGAACTCGTTTCCGCTCGTTACGTTTACAACGTTGGAGTACAGCTGTATCTTTGCGTACTTCTCGTATGCGTACAATCCTGCGAATGTCTGGTATACCTTCACGTATAGGTTGTGTCCAGAGTCATTGAACTTTGCAGTTGTGCCTGGGCTTACTGCACTTGTGTTGTAAAGCACGCCGTTAAGGTATACTTTCAATGCTGCAGGGCTTATGCCGTTGCTGTTAGGCTGTCCAATGTCTGCCACTTGTACTGTGAAGTTTTCAGCTCCTCCGGTAGAGTAGTTCTGGCCTACATAAACTGTCTTTTCGGGCTCAAGCGATGAAGCAAGGCTAAGGCCTCCTCCAGCTACTGTGTCAAGTGAAGTTGTGGTTTTGACGCCAGATGTGCTGTTGTATGCGGTTGTGCCTGGAAGCATGTAGTTTATTATTGTCCAGTTCTGGCCGAAGAGCTGTATCTGTGCGTTGTTTACCCCGTTGGATGAGCTCCTGAATTCTATTGGGTTGCCGAATACTGCCTGGTATGCACCGCCAACGTTCGTCAGGTTGAACTGATTTATGTTGTTGTTGCTTCCCTGATCAAATACTGGCATGCCTGTAAGCCACAGGTACTCGCTTTCTAGGTTCGCACCCATGTTGCTTGCCAATGCAGGAAGCTCTGATGGAGTTACCCTGAGTATGTTGTCATTTACGCTGTTAGTAGTAAATGATGGGAATGAAACTCCACCGCCGTTCGTGTTTGCTGTCACAGAGTACTCAAACGGTACGCTGCCATATGTATAGAACGGGCTTGGCATTGAAACGTCGCTTGGTGTTATTGTATTTGCTTCTGGGTATGTGTACTGTGACGAACTCTGAAGCGTTTTCGTTGCTCCGTACTGGTCAGTCTTTACTCCCCTGTTGAACACTGAGCCAATCAATGCGCTGAACGAATAGGTTCCGCTTATGTAGGCTGTTGTGCTCTCGTTGAAGTAGACCTGCCGGTTCGTGAGTGAGTACTTTGCACTTGATGGTATCACTGCATGCAGAACCTTCGCTGCCTGCGTCGTGTTGACGCTTGCGGTTACCGGAACGCTTGTGAATGCAAGGTTTCCTATCGCTGCTGCAATGTTTGCCGCTGCTACTCCGTCGGATGGTTTTGCCAATGTTCCTACAACTATCTGCACTAGTGGTTGTCCGCTATTGCTTATTATAGGTACGTTCTGGAAGGAGATCGGTCCTGCGAACGCAAGGCCTGTCGCTAACAAAGCTGCGCCTCCTACGACAGCTGCTATCCTCTTTGGGTTTAGACTTTTCATTCTATCACTTAAACGCTTTACACGTTTGTTTGTGAATACCATTTTATGAAAAGTATTTAAAGCTTTGGACTTATTTAAAATTTGTTTTATACGTTTAATACCGAACTACGTTGATTGTCAGGGTTGGTTTCTTTTATCAACGGATTTGTACCTCGAAACGCAGATTTTCCAGTTTTTTGGCATTTTCCAGCATGCGTGTGCGCCTTTGCACTTGACACGCTATAAGAGCCGTATTCTAACATAGCAAATCATGCATAAATACAGTGCGATGCACAGGCATACTGCAGCAATGCAATGTAGGCACTTTTCTATAATGCATGGCAATTATATTAATGTATATTTATATTGTGGCCATATCACAACTTGTATGCACTGCTTTTATAGAAAAGGGATAGGGCAGCATTTTAGCATCAGGCGCAGTCGCTCACGAAGTATATGCTCTGTGAATAGTTGCCTTCGTAGGTTGCATTAGGTATGTCTGCGCCTATGTACACCGTAGCGGTTGATCCAGGAGCTATGCTCACTATCCAGTTTCTCTGTATGTCAAATATCTTTCCTGCCAGAGCCCACGGAACTCCAGTAAGGTTGGCATAAGTGGTATTCGTTGGGCCGAAGTAGTGCAACTTTGATACCCATTTGCTGCCATATGTATATATGTACGCGGTTGAATTGCCGTGGTTCGTGAGTGTTATAGGCGCTTTTGTTGCTTCGCTTGTATTCGCGAACAGTGTGCCGAGGCTTATCTTGCTTGTCGAAGCGGTTATGTTGCAGCTGCCTATCGAGTGCGCATGAAGAAGCCCGTAGCTAGCGAACGGCATTACGCCGTTTGGAGGGGTAGACCTTGTCCTCATCCAGTACACGTCGACGGAAACTCCTGTAGTCCTGTTGTTCGGGTTGTTCTCAACCTGCAGGAACGCCTTGTTGTCGAATGCATAGGTTGATGTGTTGTAAGATGTGTAGTTTTGCTCCTGGGCAAGCTTGGAATAAGAGCCGTAGCTCCTGTTGCCTATGTTGTAGTTGGAGAACACGTAATTGCCGGAAAGGTTCAGGCCGTTCTCGAAGTTGTTGAATATGCTCTTCGCAGTGAAAAGCCTGTCGTTGTCTTTGTTTACAGCCCAGAACAGCGCGTTAACTACTGTGACAGCGTGCGATGCATTGTATCCTAGCGTTATTGCGTTCTTGAGAGGCGTTGTAGCATCCCAGTATATGTCCGACTCGTTTGTGGCAGTACCGTATTCCTTAACGCTAGAAACGTAGCTGGTCTTGTTGCTTGGAGGTAGTATCAGCCCGTTGTCTATAGTTGCTATGCCGTTTATTGTATACTGGCTTGTATTGTCGCTTGTGCCTGCAAAGTCAGTATAATAGTTGAACACGTTCTGGCCGTTGTCGTACTGCGCATATGTTGAAGAAAGCTGCGGCGCTTCTCCGCTTATGTGCTGCGAGAATATGTTTGAATTTGAGAAGCCCATGTACACTATCTGCCTGCCTTTTGCAGGTATGCTTGAGAGCAGCTTTATCCAGTACGCAGTCTGCTTTGATGATGACGTTGCGTTCTGCTCTATCCAGCTTGGTATCACTGTGCCGTTGCCGTAGAAGAACTCGACATTGGAGAGATTTGCCTTTTCGGCAGTTGAGTAGGCACTGCTGTTTATGTGAAGGAGCTGCTGGAACGTTGATGGGGTGGCTATGCTCTGGTTGTTGGTTATGAGTATTGGTATAAGCGAGGTTATGTTTGTAGGTGCAATCGGGGTGTTGGCCACTGCGAATACAATCTTCTTGGAATATGCTGGCTGCACAGTGTCGACAGCGACTATTGAATAGTACCCTACAGCAAGCCTGTTTGTATCGTAATTGACGGTTCCGATGCCAGAGGCTACCTCTGTGCCGTTTATCAAGAGCTCGACAGAATCGCCGCTCTTGTTGGCTATGGCGCTTATGGTGTCGTTCTGCCCTGGCATGGCAGGATTGCCCTGGATTTTGAGCAGAGGGTCGTTCGGGAGTATATGCAGAGTAGTGTTGAAGCTTGCGGGATTTTCTGGGCTTGTGTCTTTGACTGTTATTATATAATTGCCTATGGCGAGGCTGTTCTCGATATATGTCAAATTGTCTATTGCGTTTGCCACTTCGGTGCCGTTTATGTATAATGCTACAGGATTCCCAGTTATGTTGGATTCAAGCTTTATAGAATCGTTTACCCCGTATAAGGCGGGGTTGTGCTGGATTGTAAGAAGCGGTGGATTCGGCACTATTGAAAGGTACTCTGTTGAATAGGCTATGTTGCTGGCGTTGACGTCTTCAGCAGTTATGTTGTAGGTTCCGACCGCAAGGTCGTTGGCATTGTATGTGGCGTTTATTGCGTTGGATACGACTGCCTTGCCGTTGATGAATAGCGAAACCCTGTTTAATGTTAGGTTAGACCTGGCGCTTATGGTGTCGTTCCTAGAATAGACGTCTGGGTTGTGCTGGATTGTCAATAGAGGCGGATTTGGTATGACATCCAGCTGCCTTGAAGTCTGGGATGTATCGTTGGGGCTTATGTCCCTTGCTGTTATGTTGTACGTGCCAGTGGATAGAACGTTGGCGTTGTATACTGCTGTGCCCGTAGCGTTGGCCACTATGGCGTTGTTGACTAGTATCTGCACCCTGTTGCCTGTGACGTTTGCAGTAGCCGTTATTGTGTCATTTGCGCTATAAAGCTCTGGGCTCTTCTTTATTGCAAGTATTGGAGGGTTTGGAACTACTGCCAGATTTGCCGAAGCGCAGGAGCTTGCGTTGACATCGCAGGCAGTAACGTTGTACGAGCCTATGGCGAAGCTGCTCTCTGAGTAAGATACGTGAGCCTTTGACTTCGAGACTACGTTGCCGTCTATGTATAGAGCTATGCTGTCTGAAGGCTGCGAAGTGGTTGCATTTATCACGTCAGTGGCAGAATAGTAAGTCGTGTTGCGCGTGAAGCTTATGCTTATCGCAGGCTTCTCCACGGTTATGAAAGCTGTTGATTCCGCGTATGAATCGTTTGCGTCAAGCTCTGTAGCCGTAACGTTGTAAATCCCTGGCGCAAAGCCCTTTGTATTGAAGCTGTAGAACTTGGTGTTGTTCGCTATTACGTTACCGTCAAGCTTCACCTGTATGCCGAACCTGCTTATGTTGGTTACTGCCACTACAGTATCGTTCTGGTCGTACAAAGGCTTGTAGTACTGCGCCGAAAGCCCAGGCGGGTTCGGAATAACAACCAGCGACGAGTACGAGCATGCTCCGGAATAAGTGTCGCAGGCCTTTATAGAATAGCTGCCTATCTTAAGCCTTGCCTCGCTGTATGACACGCTTCCGGTAGAGTTTGCCACTTCTGTGCCGTTTATGTATAATGCTACAGGAGCAGTCTTGAGCGAAGCCGTGGCGTTTATGTAGCCGCTCTGGTTGAATAGCTCAGGGTCATTGCTTATCTTTATGTAAGCCTGGGGTGTAGTTACCGAGAGCGATGCAGAAGCCGTGGCGTTTTCGTCCGCACTGTCATTCACCTGCGCCAGCAGGCTGTAAGTGCCAGTAGTAAGGTTTGTCAGGTTGTATACGAGGCTGTTAGGCGAATGGGCCACCACGTTGCCGTTTATGCTGAGCGTGACGACTTTCCCGAGCAGCGACGTGTTTACATATGCGTAGTTCGGGGTGCCGTACGGCGATGGGTTCTGGCTTAGCTTCAGCGACGGATAGTTCTTTGATATTGTGAGCAGGTACTTCGCACACACGCTTGCGTTGACGTCGCAGGCAGTAACGTTGTACGAGCCTATGCTCAGATTGTCTTCAGTATAGTATAAGTGCGATACCGCGCTGCCTATCAGCGTATTGCTTATAGACATGTTGACAGTGTCCAGTTTCTGAGTTGTGTTTGCCTCGAGCGTGAAATTGACTCCGTATTCTGGAGATCCCTTTACAGGGATTATTGATACCTTCGGAGCCAGCACTTTTATGGTAGAGTTTACTGTAGATGGATTGGACGAGTTCGTGTCTGCAGCTATGACAGAATAATTGCCTGGCTTGAGTGTGTCGGCATCGTAAGTTATATTGCCTATGCCGTGCGCTACTTCGGTGCCGTTTATCAGGAGCTCGACAGGATAGCCTGTGACGTTAGCCAGCACTGATATCAGGTTTGTGTTCCTGTAAAGCGGCGTGCGGTTCTGTATAGAAAGTATTGGAAGGTTCTTGTTAACCGTGAGCTTTTCTGTTGTTACCGCAAGAACATTATCGCTCAGGCTTTCGGCTGTTATGTTGTATGTGCCAAGTGCCAGAGACTTTGCGTTGTAGAATACCTCGTTTGTCCCGTTCTCTACGACCGTTCCGTTTATGAGGAGCTTTATGGCAGAGCCGGTGTTGTTTGCCTTGGCGGTTATGTTGTTGTCGACATCGTACAGCATTGGGTTGTGTTGGATTGTCAATAGAGGCGGATTCGGCTTTATTCTTAGCGTGGTATTGGCTGTGCAGAACTTTGCAGTGGTGTCGCAGCCCTGGACAGTGTAGTTGCCAACGCTGAAGTTTGATTCTGTCAAATTAGCCTTGCCAACTCCGCTTGCCACAACGTTGCCGTTTATGCTTAGCGTGACGTTGTCTACGCTTATCGAGGCTTCGGCAGTAATTTCTTCCCTGTTGCCATAGAGGCCAGGATTGGAAGTGAAATACAGCTCTATGTTTGGTGGCGTTATTGTAAGGGTATTCGAAGTCTGGGATGTATCGTTGGGGCTTATGTCCCTTGCTGTTATGTTGTAGGTTCCTACTGTAAGTGTGTTGGCGTTGTATACTGCTGTGCCCGTAGCGTTGGCCACTATGGCGTTGTTGACCAGTATCTGCACCCTGTTGCCTGTGACGTTTGATATTGCGGTAATATTGTCATCCTTTCCGTAAGGCGAATTTGCAAATTCTATCTCAAGCTTTGGCGGGTTCTTGAGCACTGTTATGACCTGCGGGGCAGACTGGGCAATATTGCTGGAGTTTAAGTCTTCAGCCACTACCGTGTGGTTGCCTATGCTCAGGTTTGTTTCTGCATAAGTGGCATTGTTTACACCTTCAGAGACTATCGAATTTGAGACTTCTATCGCAATCTTGTCTCCAGTGACATTGGAATAGGCGCTTATTGTATCCTCCTGGCCGAATAGGAGCTTTGCCCTTGATATGCTTAGCCTTGGAGGGTTAGGTATCACTGAAAGCTTCAGGGTTGTCGTATTCCCAGTGTTGAGGTTGTCTGCTGTTATGTTGTAGGTTCCTATCGCGAAATCGTTTTCTGTATAGGAAGTGCTGCCTGTGCCCCTTGAAATAAGGGTGCCGTCCTTGAGTATTTCTATTATATAAGTGGCATTGGAGGCTATTGCCGTGAATGTGTCGTTTGTCCTGTAAAGCGAGGGATTGCGCTGTATGTTCAGGTAAGCTCCTGTTGTCGACCTTTCAGACCCGAAGTCAACAGAAGGCATTACGCCGTTTGGTGGATAATACCTTGTGCGAAGCCAGTAATAATTGATGTCGGAGCCTGGAGCTGCGTAACCTATTCCTATTGTCATATATGCACTGCTGTGGAACGCCTCGTTGGTGTTTGTGCTTGAAACGAAATCGTAGTTCCAGCCAACGCCCTCGTTTCCGCCCCCTATCCAGTATATGCTCGCTACCCCATTACCGTTTGAGACATCAAACGGCCTGCCTATGTTGTTGTAGCCGCTACTTATGGTGCCGTATCCCCATCCCCAGGTATCTGCAACGCCTGCGTAGCCGCCTGCACTGCCGCCGTTTGACTGGTACATCCCCAAATCCGTCGGGCCGTTGCCCCTTGTTCCTGAATCATAGGTTTCGACTATCGTATCGTTTGCGCTTATTGGGGTATTATAGATAAACGAGAGGTAGTCTCCACTGCTTGCAAGATCAATGTTAAGGCTGTTGTCAACGCTCGTGGTGCCGCCGTTTGAGTATTCGGTGAATCCGCCGGGCATAGATGTTCCAGCAAAATTCCAATAATTATTGAATATGTTTGCTCCGTTGTCGTACTGCGCATATGTTGGAGAAAGCTGCGGTGCCTCTCCAGTAATGTTTGAATTGAGCAGGTTCTTGCTTACTTCTGCGAAATCCATGTATACAGTTATGGAGCTCTTTGCAGGTATGCCGTTTGCTATCTTCAGCCAATAGACGTCGTTTGTAGACTCGTTGAGTGATGTTGTTTTGGATTCGTTTGCAAGGCTGCCTTCAAACCACGAAGGTATTATGGTGCCGTTGGCGTAGGAGAATTCTACATTCTGCATGCCTCCGGATTCGTACGAAGCGTAGCTCTGCGCGTTTACCTCTATCATTTGCTGGAACGGGGCTTTTGTTGCTATGCTCTGGTTGTTGGTTATGAGTATTGGAACATAGTTCAGTATTCCCGCAGGTGAGACCACTTGGCCAGCAACTTCGAATTGCAAGGGCTGCGAATAAGCCGGCTGAATAGTATCTTCCGCTGTGGCGTTGTATATGCCAGGCACAAGCGATGCTGTATTGAACTGCGCTGTGCCTTTGCCCGAAGCAACGACTTTGCCATTTATGAGTATGCTGACATTGTCCCCTGTCACGTTTGAAGTTGCCGTTATCGTGTCGTTCTGCCCGAATTCCGCAAGCCTGTTCTGTATTGATATATGCGGGTCGTTCGGAGCTATAGTAAGGTTTTCTACATTTGTGCACGTGAGCGAATCGGCGTCGCACGCCTGCACTGGATACACGCCTAATGGAAGCGAGTTTTCTGTATATGAAGTCTTTGCTGTGGAATTGGCCACAACCGTGCCATTTATGGCTATTGTTACATGGTCTAGAGGCTGTGAAGTAGTTGCGTTAATAAGGTCATTGGTATGGTATAATGATGTCTGGTGCTGTATGCTAAGAGTCACGTTTGGTGGCAGTATCGTAAGGCTCTTTGTCTGTGAATAAGCTGGCTGATTGAGGTCTATTGCAGTTATGTTATACTTTCCCGGCTTCAGGACATTGCCGCCATAGACAACAGTATTTGATGCGGTTGCAAGTATGACTCCGTCTTCCAGGCGGAGCTCTATCCTGTCTCCTGTCACGTTGGATATTCCGGTTATGTTATTCTGATCGCCATAGAGCGACTGAGGGAACTGTATTATAAGGAATGGGTCATTCGGTATTATGCGCAGGTTTTCGGTTATCGTGTTGCTTGTATTTAGGTTCACGCTCTTGACGCTGAAATTCCCCAGAGGAAGATCATCTTCAGTGTAATTGACAATGCCTGTGCCGTTTTTGACAAGAGAGCCGTTGACGTATATGTCCAAGGAATTAGTAAGGTTCCGCCCAACTGCTATTATCCCGCTCTTGACATGGTACTGGGCAGGATTGTTGGCTATTATAAGCCTGTTCATGCCGTAACCTAGCTGGCCTGTAGTGTAAGCAGGCATTACGCCGTTTGGCTGTGCAGACGGGCTGTAATAGCTGACGCTCGAGTTTGACCACAGGCTCCAATAACCCGGGCCTCCCTGGTTTGCGTAGTCATACTGTATGCGGTATGCCCCAGTGCCTGTAGCTATGCCGTTGTATTGTGTCGCGCCCTCTGCCTTCCATTCGTTGATTATATTGTAAGTGTTGGAATAGCTGCCAAGCCAGTTATCCTCTGAGCCGTTGAGCGTGTAATTCGAATAGCCCAGCTGGCCTGCGTCGTCTATTTTGACATAGAAATTTATTGGATATCTTGAATCTACAAACCCTATGCTCTTGGTTACTATTATCTTTGAGTAGTTTGAAACAGGAGGATTTGGGAACGGCGCGCCGCTGGTATAGCCCCCCTGAACGTTTATCAGCACGTTGTTCTCTCCAGAGCCGTCAACCGCCTGAGACGTTCCAGTAAGGAGTGTGAGCGACGGAAGCGTGCTTGACGTTATTGGACTGCATGAGCCGTTTATAGAGTAGCCGCTGTAAACACCTGCAGCATACACATCGCTATCCGTTGGAACGCACCCAGTAGTTGCGCCGTTGTAATAGACCTCGTAAAGCAGCCCTGGATTCATTACTCCTGCTATGTCATCATACTGCCCGTATGCCTTGCTTAGCTGGGGGGCTTCTCCTGTAGTCCTGTTGTTCATTACGACGGCTTCCATAGTGCTGAATCCCATGAATATTGTCTGGTAGGAATCCGCGGCTATCCCTCCGGAAAGCTTTACCCAGTATACCGAAGATGTGCTGTGGTTGGAATTGCCAGAATAGAGCCACGAAGGAACGGTTGTGCCGTTTGAATAGAAGAATTTGACGTTTTCTAGAGATCCATTTTCGTATTGCGAATACAGCGCGCTGTCTACAGTCAGCATCTCCTGGAACGGGGCAGGCGTAGCTACTGGCTGATTGTTGGCTATTACTATCGGAACGTAGTAAGCAATATCGTTAGGGACCACTGATGGGACCTGCTTAGGTATCACGTGAAGCTGCTGCACGGTAAGATTCCTAGCTGTGTAGTTTGCATTGCCAGCAGTTCCGGCGAAGAATGTATAGTTCCCAACCCTGTCTATCGAATAATCCGAAATCGAATTCGTCGATGCAACTATAGAGTTGTCCACGTAGAGGTTGATGGTTAGCTGGTCGTTTATGGTGTTTGAGCCAAATCCGATTGTGTAATTGTTTGAGTATGTGCCCCCGCTAGTCTGCGTTATTTCAGGCACAGCTTTTACTATTGTTATGGTGCTGTTGGTCGAAAGGTTTTTGTTTACATCATGGGCTTCTATGTTGTATGTGCCTGCAGGGAGTATCGGAAGCGTGTAGTTTAGGGTGCCTATACCAGTGTCAACCACGTTGCCGTTTATTAGTATTTCAACAGTGTCGTTTGACGGGCGTGCAGTTGCGTATATGTAATCCGTAGTATTTGAGTATGCTATAGTTTTGTAGGTTATATTGAGTGCCGGAGGCCCGTTTATGGCCTCTACGTTTGCGCTTGGCATTACGCCGTTTGGCGGATATGCTGCAGAGTAGTAATCCAATGGAGAGCTTGACCACATGCCTATGTAGCCTGGTCCGTTCTGGTTTTCGAAATCCAGCTCTATCGGGTAATCGCCGCTGCTAGGTATAGTGCCAGAATAGGTAGTCGCACCCTCTGCTTTCCATTCATTTATTGTGTTGTTGGGATTGTTTGTGCCTCCAAGCCATGATTCTGCGCTGCCTGTGGTGTATTGGCTGTATCCCAAGCCTATTGCGTCGTCAGATATTCCATATAATGATATACCTGATGAGTAATGCACGAACCCTATTGCTTTGAGAAGCCAGAAATTGTCGTTTGAGACAGGGGGATTTGGAGGCGGCGCCCCTCCAGAATAGCCGTTCTGGTAGTTTATTATTACGTAAGGCTTTGATGACCCATCAACATCTTCTGTAACGCCTGTAAAGTTGGCATTATACAATGTCGGAGATGCTGTTGCAGTAGTGGAGCCGAAAGTGAAGCTGGATCCAGGAGTCATGCTGGACTGATACAGTTCATGCTGCGGCTGTATTCCTGAGCCGCCCCAGCCCCATATCTGATACAGCAGCCCTTTGTCCATCACATGGGCTATGTCATCAAATTCCCCATATGAAGAGGAGAGCTGGGCCGCTTCTCCTGTTGATATATTGTTAAATACGCTTTCGTTCTGTGCCATCATGCCAATGTATACAGTTATGGAGCTCTTTGCAGGTATGCCTTTGCTTATGTTTAGCCAATATATAGTACTAGTGCTAGTGTTGCTGTTGCCTGATTCGAGCCATGAAGGCACAATGGTGCCGTTGGCGTAGAAAAACAGTACGTTGTCAAGATTGCCTGCTTCGGCGTACCTGTATGTTAGGCTATTGAACGTAAGCTCCTGCTGGAATGGTGCTGGTGTGGCTGTGCTTTGGGTATTGTTTATGATTATCGGGACGAAGAACTTGGGTTTTGGTATTATGCGTACTGTTTTTGTAGATGTTGTAAAATTTGTATAGTTGGAATTCCCAGGCGTTGAAGCGTATGTGCTGTAATTGCCAATTGTGTTTACTGTATAGCTGGATTTGCTCAGAGTGTTAGATACTTGCACTACATTTACATACAGATACGCTTTTACCTGAGAATTTATTGTATTTGACGAGTAGTATATGGTTCCATTGTTGATTCCGTAATAAGGCGCGCTTATGCTTATTTCAGGGGGCGCCTTTGTCACCTTCAGCCCAAAAGTCTGCTTTGCTGAAGTGTTAGTGTTTTTTGCAGTTACATTGTATGTTGATGCGGAAACCGCCACAGGGCCTCTGTATGTGCACGTACCTGTGCCAGTACATAGCACATTTCCATTTAGCAGCGCTTCGACAGTGTTGCTCGAGTATATTCCTGAGAGAGATGTTGCTGTTATGTTTATTGTGGAATAGTTAAGGGTTGTATTCTCCCTTAACCCATTTATGAATAATTCTATAGAGCCCACTTGCTGCGGATTCCTTGTTACGTTTGCCGTTGGGAATACCCCAGTGCTTGTGGATTGCGCCGCTGCCATCCAGCTAGAATAATCTAGCTCGTTTACGTATTCTGTGGCGCTTGCTATACCTATGTAAAGCCCTCCAGAATATGAAGAGGGTATGTAGTTGTTGTAGCTTACCGAAGCACCCTCATCATATATTGTACTTACGACGTCTGGAGCCCCAGGAACGTAGTTCATTTCATAGTAAAGGTATGGAGGCGGATTTGATGATGTTGAGGTTGAAGAGCCTCCGAAGTTGCCGTTCTGAAGCCAAGTAGTAGATAATGAATCGCCGTTTCCTGGCGAATAGTCTATTCCAGGGGGCGATGAAGACATTGAAGCTGCGCCTAGAGCCACGAAACCCTCGTTAGTCAAAGTAGTGTCTATGTTTGACCCTATGACCAATGTGGCATTGTCAGGAAACGCTTTGTTATACGCAACATCGAAAGCCCTTGCGCCAGAACCGGAAGATTTTATGTAATATACTGTGCTAGACCTGCAATTTAAGCTTGTAGAGCACTGGCCTGAGGCCTGTGCGGAACTGTAGCCGCTTTGCACGCTGAAATCCGACAGAGGAGTAACACCGTTGAAATATGCCTGGAAAACGCTCGCACCATCGTCGTATTCCGCGTACGAGGGGCTGAGCTGGGGGGCTTCGCCTATTCCGCTTGTGCCAGAGCTTGAGAGAAGGTTCGTTGTCTTGGAAGCGAAGCCCAGATAAACAGTTTCGTTTGATCCTGCCGGAATGCTTTTTGGCAGCTTTAGCCATATGCCTATTTCCCCTGAAACGTTATCTATTATCCAAGCCGGCACTATTGTGCCGTTGGACGAGAAGAACTCGAAGTCTGCACTGGTGTAGTTATAACTTATATAATTGGCAAATGCGCTTATGTTTATCTGCAGGTATTCCTGCGGCCGCTTTATCGTAGGCACGGATTGGCTGTTGTGAATGCGCACCATCGAATAGCGATATATATAATTCGGTATCCTGTAAGGTATGCTCTGGTTTAGTATATCTACGTTTATCGTGCCTGTTGTTGCTGGAGTGTAGTTTGCATTGCCGGTAGTGTTGAATACAAGAGCATATGCCCCGCTAGCATTCAAGCGTATAGAATTCGACGAATTTGTAGCAGAGACTTTTACACCGTTTATGTATAAGTACCCAGTAAGCTGATTTGAGACTGTAGATATAGAATAGGTTGAATTGTAGCTATTCGAGTAAAAGCCCGGCGCAGGACCTCTGATTGCCGGAGTCGCCTTGATAACATTAATATCCATTGATGTTGTCTTGGAATTATTTATGTTTGTGGCGTTTACAATATAAGTTCCTGGGCTGCTTATCGGGAACTCGTAGTTTATAGTGTTTGAAGTTGGCCCGGAAACCACGTTGCCATTTATTGAAAGTTCCACTTGGTCACCGCTTATTTGCGATGATGCAGTTATCTCATCCTGCTGCCCATATGATATATTTGATTTATTTATCGTCAGTTCAGGCGCTCCGGGCGCGTATATCGAGCCTATATTGTATGTGGGCATAACGCCGTTTGGCGGATATGCACGGACGCGGACATAATTGAATTGCACCCATTTGCCAGAAGCGCCAACATCCCCATACCATCCCCAATATATCGGGGAAACTGATGCGATCGGGTTTGTAGTCACAGTGCCAGAATAACCGCCGGAAGTGGAGTATAATTGCGGTGCTATATACCCAAAAAAGCTTGTTGGTGAGCCGTAAGTCAAAGACGAATACCTCCAAGAGGTAGTTGTTGTTCCCTGCCCGTTTATGTCAGTGGTTCTTGCACCGTTGGAAATGTATGCTTGATCAAAATATGCAGAACCGAATTGCGTGCCTACAAAAATCGCGTTGTTGGAAGCTCCTGCGCCACTATTTTGGACAAAACCCCAATCCATATCAGTACCAGAGCCGTCAGATTGGAATGATGCTTCTGTAATGTAGTAATTCGGCGCATTGACCAAATTTGAACCTGTGAATATGTCTACAGTTGTTGCTGTTTCTGATGAGCCCGTGGTAAAACGCAATGCGTTCCCTATATTACCGTTTGGCATTGTGATTCCAGTAATTTGCGTTACAGTATCGCCGCCACCCGTTGAAAAATCGCTCGGATTCGTATTCCCATTAAAATAAATTGGGAAAACGTTCGCTCCATCGTCGTATTCCGCGTATTTTGGAGATAATTGCGGGGCTTCGCCGGTTGTAAGTTTATTGAACAGCATGTCGCTCTTGTTGGCGAAGCCCATGTATACAGTAAGATTGCTGTTCGCAGGTATGCCATTATTGAGCTTGAGCCAATAATAAGTATTCAAGCTTGTAAAGTTGACGTTGCTGTATACCATGTTGTCACCGCCTTCCTGTGCGCTGGAGTTGTATTTGAGCTGCCACCA
>JAKBRD010000018.1 GCA_021834865.1 Microcaldota archaeon
GTGCATAGTTAAATATTTTTACCCGAAAATAGTCAATGCTAATGCTGATGATTATCATGCCGAATCTTGATTTGCCTTGGACGGAAAAATACAGGCCCAAAAGCCTTGAGGAAGTCATAGGCCAGAAGCCGATAGTTGAAAGGCTTAAGTCCTTCATAAAGGGAAGCAACTTCCCAAACATGATATTTGCCGGAAGCGCAGGAATAGGGAAGACCACATGCGCCATTGCGCTTGCCCGAGACCTTTACGGGACTGATCTTGAAGGTGCCTTCAAAGAGCTGAACGCAAGCGATGCGAGGGGAATAGACGTAATAAGGGGAGAAGTAAAGAACTTCGCAAGGACCGTATCCATTGCCAGCGTGCCTGTAAAAATCATATTTTTGGATGAAGCCGACTCGCTTACCGCCGATGCGCAGCATGCGCTCAGGCGCACGATGGAGAAGTATTCATCCGAAACAAGATTCATACTCAGCGCCAACTACGCCAGCAAGATAATAGAGCCCATACAGAGCAGGTGCGTAGTTTTCAGGTTCAAGCAGCTCACTTCGGCAGACATGCGCAAATATGTAGAAAGGATAGCGAAGGAGGAAGGGCTTGAGATGGATGACAAAGCGATTGAGGCGCTTATTTATGTTGGAGACGGAGACATGAGGAAGCTTACCAACGTCCTGCAGAGCGCCGCGATGTTCTCAAAGAAGATAACCGAATCGGAAGTCTACAACGTAGCTTCAAGGGCAAGGCCTACGGAAATAATATCTATGCTCAAATACAGCGTCGAAGGCAACTTCGAGAAGGCAAGGGAGGAGCTTGACACGCTGATGCTGAAGCACGGGCTTGGCGCAGAAGACATACTGACCCAGTGCTACAGGGAAATACAGTCGATGAATATAGATGAAAGGGCCAAGCTCAAGACGATAAGTTACATAGGCGAATGCAACTTCAGGGTAGTTGAAGGAGCGAATGAGCGCATACAATTAGAAGCGTTCCTTGCAAACCTGTCTCTAATAGCCAAGGGCCAGTAGGCATTTTGGAAATTCAGGAAGCCGGTGCAGATGCTGACTGCTGCTCTGCATTCTGCTTTTCGAAAATCAGCTCTAATGTTCCGGCATAGTCGAATTCAGGGGCCTTTATGTAAAAGCTCGCTACGAAGCTGCTCTTGTTGTCTATAGTGAAGGGCAGCTTGGGCTCAGATCCGACGAATTCGAAGGGCTTGTTAACTGAAACGCCCTTCACGGTGTCATTGTAAGTCAGTATCCTGTACATCTGCATAGATATCTCGAAATTGGATCCCTTCTCTAAGCTCTTGACCTCTCCGTGCTCGTTTACCTTGACCCTTTTTTCGCCGTTCACTGCGATTATGTCTGGCAGCTCAACGTGCACCATTTCTACAGGCTTTGGCACCATTTTGAGCACCAGCGGGCCGCTGTAGTTGTACTCAGGAGCACTTACCTTGATGTTGAATTCTATAGATTCTCCGGATTTTATCGAGGCCGGAAGTTGCGGCTCTACGCTCACTAGCTTGAACGGGCTTCTTACCTCTATCCCCTGCACGATTTCCGTAGTATCGGACTTCTTTAGGAATGAGAGGCTTTCGTAGTTCTTGTTTGTGAATGGAATCTTGAGATCGAATTCGCGCTCGGATATCTTCCTTCCGGGAAGCCCGTGCATCGAGTTCTTCCAGTATATGCTTATTCCGGTTATGTCGCCGCTGTAGTTCGATTTCTTCTTTAGGAAATTGAGGCTTATCTTCATTCGAACACTCCAAGCAGGCTATGCGGCGTTTAAAGTTAAATAGTGTTTTGACAAGTTCTTTTACGGGATTACAGCATTTTCGGCTTATTGTGTCCTGACGCGCGTGAGTATTATCCTGTTCTTGGACCTTTTGCGCGCGATTGGCCTTTTGCGCATTCCGTGCAGATAAACGACTTTTGAGACCGAAGCGGAACGCTTGGGCTGCACAAGTGCAAGGTCGCTGCATTTTATAACGTTTTTACGCCCGGCGTAATTGGCGTAGAAAGAGGCTTCGCCAACCAATTCGTTGACCGTCTGTTCGAGCTCCTGTTCGAGAGTTATTACTGCTTTCTCGTTTATCTTCTCGGCGCCTGCTTCTTTGAGGAACTGCTCTATGTCATATAAGCTGAAACTCCTTTGTTTTACCAATCCAACACCCTCAAAATAAGCCAAGACAAGTTGGCAAATAGTTATTAAAACTAAGGTTTTTAAATGGAAGCAAATTCGTGCTAATAGCGGCAGTATAGGTATTTCGTCATGCGAGCAGCGAGCCTATTACGCCATACGCTATCGCTATTGTGATGTTGTCGTCAAGCTTGTTGCCAAGACTTTCGAAAATGGCGAGGAGCAGGGCTATAGGTATGCCTATGTACCCTACAAGCAGAAGGCCGAATACCGATCCGAGGATGAAGTAGGAGAGCGTACCTGCATAGCTCTTTTTCCTGTTGTATGGGAGCTTTGCACTCCTGCCGAACCTGAGCCCGAATATGGTTGCAATGGGATCGCAGAAGAGCAGTACCGCTATCCCGAAGAGCGCAACCTTGAAGTTGGGGTACAGCGACAGAAGTATCGTAAAGCCTATTGCCAGGAATATCGCACCTCTGCCATAGAATACGCCGTTCTTTTCGAGGTTGCGCAGAACGGACAGGTGCTTTGACTTGGAATTTGCGGAAAACGCTATGCCGAATATGCCAAGAAGCACCAAATAGAAAGAGAGGTAGAATCCCGAAATACTCATCAATCCCAGAACTGCGACAAGCACTATACCCATAAGTATCTGCAAGTAATCCCTGCGCAGTTCTATGGCAACGTCCTGCTTCTGCGCTTTTGGCTTCTTTGATTCTATTCCGGAAGAAGCTACTCCATAGAGGGCGCCAATGCCAAACGCCATTGTGGCATAAGTAGTAGCTATGCCATAATGCACGCATATAAGGAATAGCACAGCTATGATGCCCAGAGCAATATAGAAGATCGCAAACCTCTTTACAGCATAGGCATACATTAAGCAGAACGATAGCAGCAGCATCGCTGTCAGCGATGCAGAGAGGTACGACATTCCGTACTTTATAAGCGAAAGTGCAATGAACGCCAGTATCCCGATTATTGAAATGTGCCTGTGCGTGTAGTATTCAGTAAGGAAAACAGCAGCCAGAATGATTATTGATATAAGGTAATAGTACAATCAAGCACCGCACGTGTCTCCCGCACATGCATTAGGGAGCGTTTATTCTATATTGTCTGGCTTTATATTAATGTTATTATCCACGCAGCAACGAAGAATCCGGCAGCTATTATCGCAGGTATCAGTATCTTTGCCGTGGCTATCATGGAATCCATTGCCGTCAGCATCTTCTCTCTCTGGTTTATCCCCCATATATAGAAGTTCTTCATCGTCTCAGAGTACCAGAATAGGCTGGCCGGTTTCATGTTTGACATTGCAGAAGTTACCATTTTGTCAAGCTCGGAGCTCATCCGGGAATAGCTTGAAGTGCTGCCTAGAACGTTGCTGGCTGTCTGCCTGAGCGAATTGACATAATGCGTATCCGTAGTGTAAAGCTCGAAATCGACGTTGAATTTTTTCGACAGGTGAGCCAGTATCCTTTCCCTGAACTTCGGGTTCATGTTGTTGGCGTTGAACTCTATTATTCCGAAGTCCCTGCCGCCTATGCGGAACACTATAGCGTTAGAATTTCCTGGAGCAAGGTCCTTGGGGTTGCCGAGCTTCTCGCAGATGTTTGCCGATGCGGAACCAACCTCCAATGTTTTTGACGAAGATATTTTTGATAATCCCTTTATAGCTTCCAGGTAATCCTTGAGCACCTTGGAATCGAATTTGACTGCTGCGAGTTCATCGGCTGGCGCAGTTTCATATCTGGAGTTGTGGGCATCGACAACCGTTATGTTCTTGGCAAATCCGGAAAGCGCATGCTTTATTATTACTGAAGCTTCCGGAGTTATGTCTTCCGTAACGCGAGGAGCCCTAGTTAGCGTGGCGATTGCAGAATCGCCGAATTTTATGAGCTTGACCATAGCACCGCTTGATTCCCCATAATAGTATGAATATTCCTGATCCCCAGTGCCCTGCCTGAAATGCTTCATCGTGTTGTCTATAGTGCGCCTGAGCTGTGAGAACTGGTCGCTGGATATGGCGTTGTAGTCCTCGTTTATCGATGAATGCAGGACCACGCCGTTGGCCTTGTAGCGCAAATTTATGTGGCGCTCTATGAGATAGGGAAAATTGCTGCTGCCCAGGGTGCCAACAGGGCCGAAATGTATGTTTGGCACGGTTATGACGAATATGGGCTTTCCAGATTTTCCAGTACATACTATCGAGTCTACGCCTATGTCGGCCTTTTCGCCGAAGGGCTTCTTGACTTTCCTGTTCGGGACAGCGATGTTTATGCTGAAGAGCCAGTTCTGTATCATCTGCGAGAACGTGTCTATGCCGCTGAATCCGAGGCTTTTCTTTATCGGGGAGTCTATGAAATATATTATTGTATAGCTTATCAGAAGGAATACGAATATTGCTGCGTATAGCTTTATCAGCATGACGCCGATCGGAAGCGTTACGCCGAAAAATATCACGCTGGCCGGGAGGAAGAATATCAGGTTTATTGTGGGCTGCAGCAGCGAGAACATTGAAGCGTTCTTGGACCTGTTCATTATAAGCTTGTTGACGAAAATCCACCATGCAAATATGCTGGCATCTCCGACTATTATGGCAGCGAGCGCCAGGGCGTATGAATGGAATATATAGAATACAGCGCCGGAGAATATCAGGAATATACCGTAGGTAAGCTCCGCGAGGAGGGAAACGAATATTATGTATTTTACGCGTATGTAGCTGCGAATGGCCTTGAACAGCATTATGTTTATGGTGGTTGGGACTATTATGGCAAGTATGCCTCCTATCGCACCGCTTATTAGGGCGTAGGCAAAGCCAGAAAGAGGATCGGAGATGTGTGCTATATAAGCAGTTATTGGGCCTACGACAAGCCCGAGCAGCACGAGCATCGCGTAGAGGCTGGCAGAGCTCGGAAGGTTCTTGGCGAACATGCTAACATGGCTCAGGGCACCTGTGTAACTTTTATCTGCCATAAAATGCACTTTATGCTTGATGCGTTGTGCGGGCGCTTGCATGCCCGCTTAAAAAATGCAGCAAATAGCTTATTAAGCCGTTTTGTAGCTTCGCTTCTTTATAGCTACTTCCCGTACCTTCTCTTGCGCCTTGAGAATTCGCTTATTGCTGCACTCAGGTCTGCCTTGCCGAAGTCAGGCCAGTACTTATTGCTAAAATAAAGCTCCGAATAAGACGACTGCCACGGAAGAAGCCCCGATAGCCTTTCCTCCCCCGAAGTCCTTATTATCAGGTCCGGATCCGATATCTTGGCTGTCCTGAGGTTCTTTTTCAGCGAGTCCTCGCTTATGGAGCGTGGAGCCGCACCTGAAGCCAGAAGCTTCTTCGCAGCGTAGAGTATGTCGTCATGCCCCCCGTATGCCAGAAGCACGTTTATGTAGAACTTGTCATACTTGGCAGTACGCTTTTCGACGCTTGAGAGCGCCTTGTTTACCGCTTTCGGTATAAGCTTCCTGTTGCCTATTATTTTTAAGTGTGCCTGTGTGTCGTCCAGCATCTTCAGTATCTCCTTGTCATAAGCCGCGCGCACGTAGAGCTTGTAGAGTATGCTTAGCTCCTGGCTCGTCCTTTTCTGTATATTTTCTGTGGACAATGCCCAGACGGTCAGGCTCTTCGAGCCGAAACTTTTCAGCCACAGCGAGAATTTTACGAACTTCTTTATCCCGTAGTTGTAGCCGTTAAAGAGATTCATCTTGTTGGTCTTAGCCCATCTCCTGTTGCCATCGGGAATCAATGCTACGTTTGCGGGGATTATGAGCTCTCTGTTAGACATTACTGCACCTAGTTAACGCCACTTCAAATACCTTTTATTGTTATCAATTTAAATTCTTTACTAAAATCTTTGCAGGGACAAGCATGCCGAACCGTTTCAATTATAAACTATTACAACATAATAATATAATAAACAAGCACGGCTTGCTGTGGTGCATTTTTTGATCAGGGATATGCTTTTTTATGAGCCCGAAAATCTCGACTCGATAAAGGGAAACGAGAATGCCATAGCAGAGCTTAGGCGCTTCGCGCTTTCTTACAAGATGGGCAGGCGCGAGAAACCCCTGCTAGTCTACGGGCCCACAGGCACTGGCAAGAGCTCCGCCATAAGGCTGCTGGCCAGGGAGAACGGCTGGAATGTTGTAGAGCTGACAGCCAGCGATTACAGGGACAAGAGTGCTATAAGCGGAACGCTTGCCGCGGCTTCGCAGTCCAGGGGGCTCTTCGGAGGCAGGAACCTTATAATGCTCGACGAGATAGACGAGCTGAGCCCAAGGTTCGACAAGGGAGCGAGCACTGCAATAAGCGAGCTCATAAGCAGCTCCAAGAATCCGATAATAATGATTGCGAACGACATGTGGGACCAGAAGATAACGTTCCTTAGGGGCGCAACAACGCCGGTTGAGTTCAAAAAGCCAAAGCAGTTCGTAGTTGAGGGGATACTTGCAAGCGTAGCTTCCGAAGCCGGAATAAAGGCAAACAAAGATGTTATAACGGCAATAGCCAGGCGCTCCAACGGAGACGTCAGGAGTGCAATAGGCGACCTTCTTATACTCGGCGACGCTCCCGACGAGGCACTGGATTACATAGGGCTAAGAGATAGGAAAGGCTACATATTCGAGACCCTTGACAGGATATTTCTTTCCAACACTATAGCAGCACCTCTTCGTGCGATAACAAATGCCGAGGATGCAGGCGACATGCTCATAAAATGGATAGACCAGAACATACCGAAAAGGTATTCTTACATTTCTGACATAGCGACAGCATATGAGAACCTGGCCGAGGCCAGCATATATTATACAAGGGCGATAAGAGCACAGTATTACACTTATTGGAGGTACATGAACGTCATGATGTCCAGCGGCGTAGCTCTGTCGAAGAACGTTTATCCCAGGGTTGCTGCACGCTACGAATTCCCAAAGGCCATAAAAGAGCTGAGCGCCACGAAGGGCGAAAGGTCCATAAGCAACGAAATCGCAAAAAGGCTGCAGAGGCAGATACACGAAAGCCTCTCGAAAATAAAAGAGCATTACATACCGCTCATTGCCGCGATGGTGAAGAATTCAGAAGAAGAGGAAATCAGCGATTTCCTTGAAAGCAAGTACGGGCTTGAGCAGAAGCAGATAGATTTCCTTAAAGCCATGAAGGTTTAATCTGCGAGCCTGGATGCTATTTCTGTGTAGAGCAGCGCCAGGAAATCGCGCATCGCGTATTCGTCCTCCAGCTTGACGCTGGCCGCCTCGTTGTGGCCTCCGCCATTGGATATGTAGTCCGTGTCCTCCTTCATTTTGGATATCAGCGAAAGCAGGCGCAGCTTCCCTGAAAGCTCCTTGCTCACGCGTATTGATGCAAGGCTTTTGTTGTACACTATTGTTATTGATGGCCCGAACTTCTCGGCTACGGAATCGCTGAATATCGATGTAAACCTTCCGTGCCTGACATAGCCGTAGTAGTTTTCCGATATGTGTGAATAATCAAGCGTTGCCACGGTGGCATTGCCGGCCTTGCGGGTCTTTAGGTATTTCATGCCCTTTGACACCGCTTCGTCCATCTGGGATTTCGCCTGCGTGAAAACCAGCTTGTGGGATGATTCGTCCTCTATCGTCGCTATTATGTTTTTCGGCGTAACGTTGCTGCCCCTGGCGCTAGCGTCTGTAGTCATTGCGTCCATTATCACAGCAAGCTCCGAAGGCTCTGGGTCGTCTTCGGCATAGGCGCTGTGGTCGCTCAAAAGCGATGCCTTAGTCAGGTTCTTTACCCTGATGCCCGAAAGCTTTCCGGCAACGGCGCATGTCAGTGCTCCTGCAGTAACGTCGGAGCCGAAGCCTTCGAGCCATGGGTTGAGGTACGAATAAACTATGTCTCTCTTGAAACCTTCATAGACCGGATGGTGGTCTAGCCATGCTATGTCCATGGACCCCTGTGCGTTTTTGACTGCAGTCTCGCTCTCCTCAAGCGTGCCGAAATCCGTCATAAGCAAAAGGGGCTTAATCGCGGAATGGTATGATGATAGCCTGAGCCTGTCATAGGATAGCGATTGCATTGTGTATGCTACGCCCTTGTTCATGGTCCATATGCAATTAGAAGTGCCAAGCCTTGTCTCTTTTGCAAGCTTCTCCAGAGCCCTGTATAGCGCTACGGCCCCGGAGGCGCCATCCCCGTCGTTGTGGAAGCGTATTATTATCGGGGCACCGGATATAAAATTTAAAATGATCCTTCGCGCTACTGCCGTAAGCTTTTCCTCCATTGATGACAATGCCTCGTCCAAGGGCTTTATCCCTATCTTCTGCAAAGGATGCAGCTCAATATTTGAGGTCAGGGTCGATAGTGTGCTTTCCAATTGATGCATGTCCGCCTTCCTTCCAGTTATATCCTTGGCCTCAAGCTGAAGGTCGGACTTTGAATTATCGAGCGCCACTATGTCCAACGGCTCTGCTATCGCAACAGAATACAGCTGCAGCTGGGTTTTGCCAAGCAGCGTGCAGAGTTGCATCCTGTTTGAAGTTTCCTTAACGCTAGATACTATGAATTCTTCCATTGATATCCTTTCCCGTTACGCAATGCCTCAGATTTTACTTTTTATCTGCAGATATTTGTATTTATGTATTGAATTGGCGTGCAATGGCAGCCATGATATAACATTTTTGAGCTGGTGCTTTACGTAGAAGAATTAGACTGCCTGCTGGCCACTTCCGACACGCACGTGTTTTGGACGCTTGAATTCGTTATTGGAGAGCAGTAGGTTGCATTGACGTATGAAACCGCAAACCCTATGAAGCACGCGTTCGTGGTGGCCGAACCCCCGTATATGCCGGCTTCATCGCACTTTGATATTACTGTCGAAAGATTTAGAACCTGCTTTGGAACAGTGACTGAATTCACGTAGTATTCGCATGCCGTCGATATAGAGCCGTACATGTTCCCGCAGGCGCTCAGATTGTCGAACGCTACGGCTACAGAATAATAGCAGACATCGGAATTTGACGCATTCAGCAGTATTAGGCCTGAAGAAGAAAGCTTTGAACTTTGGTTCTGTGGAAGCAACCCCAGAAGGCCGGCAGTAGGCACGCCGTTGCCGGAAGTATGATCCATTTCCGAGCAGTAGGACGGATTCCCTGTCTTCATTGCAAGAACATAGGAGCTTGAGGCAGTGCAATTCCCGTACATGGCGGAATTGTTTATGCCAGAGCAGTACGAAACGTCGCTGAAGTTATTCGCCTTGGCAAATGAGTATAAGCACTCGGATTTTGACGAGGAGTTCTGCAAGCTCGCGCACAAAGCTTCGCTGCCAGTAGCTATGCTCAGGTTGCCCACGCACGAATCTGCGATTGTGCTGTTGCTTATCGAAGTGCACACTGAAGCATTCTTTGTCGAATAAGCTACGTTTTCAAGGCACGATTCCTGGAGCTGCTGCGAGGATATGCTGTGGCACATGGTCGAATTTCCAGTAGCTTCTGCCTCAGCCGTGAAACAGCTGTTGCGCTGTGTAGCGAAAACTACGCTTGAACAGCCCTTAGGCGAATCAATGTATATAGCTGCAGCAACTGCTGCTATGATTATTATGGCTACGAGGATCCCGATGCGTATGTAGTCGTTCCTGGATTTCTGCTGTTTTTGCTCCTCATTATTGCCGCTCGGCTTATCCTGCTTTTTTACCTGGGCACTGGCATTATTTTTATTTTCCTGAGGCTTCATTAAGGAATTTCACCCATCTGGTCTACGGTATATATGTTGAACCCTCCGGAGGTTATTTCGTAAGGGGCCAAGGCCCAGCTGTGGTTTGTGCCGCGCATCTTTACCACCTCGGCCGTAAGGGTCCTGCGGTCCTCCCTGCTCATCTGGTAGAGCATTATTATGCCGTCGAATATGAAGAATTCGGGCGAATATTTGAGCTTGTCCCTGTCCGCAAAATTTATCTCTACTGTGAGCAACGTGGTTACGTTGAGCCTGCGCAGGTTTGACATCAGCATAAGCATGGACCTGCGGTAATGGTACTTGTCCACAAGCATTAGCTTGAGCAGGGATATGGAGTCTATGACAACACATCTGGCGTTGTTGCGCTTGACTATGGCTTCTATGTCGGATATTATGTTTCCGAAGGAATAAGATGCAGAATCGCTTTCGGTCTGCAGCCTTGAGGATGGATCTTCACCATCTATTATTATCGTCTGGTTTTTGATAAGGTCGTCTATGTCCTTGAAATCTTTGAAGGCCTGCTTCACGTTGCTGAGCAGCACCTCTGGCTTTTCTTCTAGGGCTATGAAAGCCCCAGGTATTCCTGCCTTGGCGTTACGGTAAAGTATTTCGAATGAGAGCAGAGTCTTTCCGGCTCCAGGGCCTCCGGCAATTATCGTCTGATTGTGCTCTGGAATCCCTCCGTCAAGCATCGAGTCAAGGCCTTCTATTCCGGATTTTATTCTCGTTAGCTCACTCATTTTACCACGCCAAGATTGAATTGCAATCGCACATTTAAATAGGTTTTCAACGGAATTATCATTTATAGTAGGAGTGCCAGCATGATGAAGCGCCTGATTTATATAGGCTTGTTGCTGCTAGCGATAAGCATAGTGTCGTATTACGCGATATTCTCTGCTCTGGCCAGCCCTACAAGCTCGGTTTTGGGCCAGAATATTACCAGAATTTACGACAACTACACTCTCAGCGGCAATGCGATAAATGTTTTCAGCTTCAACTCGACCCCTGACAATGCCAGTATATATCTCGAAAGGTCGGATGTTCCTTTAGATGTAATCCTGCTGAACGGCACGGGATACGGCTTGTGGAGAACCGAGGTCAATGGTTCTGCTGCGGCAACTGGCTATCTGACCCTGGCCAAAAGCCTCGAAGGAAGGGGAGCGGTAATAATATACACTAACATAACCAACGCGACCATACCGGTGACTTTTTCAAAACCTGTTTATTCCCAAAACGAATCGAATCTTTCCCTAGGCATATTGGGCGCGGGCAGATTCTACGTTCTGTCTGCCATCTCGCCGGGCTCAACGGTAAGCAAAGCAACCGTAAAAAGCACGCTGGCCGAGGGCATTACGCTGGGCAACAGCGCAAACAGGCTTAGCGAGTTCAGCCTTGCAGGAATAACGGTTACGATAATGCTAATCGCCGGGCTCATAATAATATTGATAGGCATAATGAAGCAGGATAAAAAAAAGCAGAGCGAGGAGATAAAGCAAGAGGTCGTAGATAAACTTTACAAAGGCATAAAGAATTCCAGCTCAGAAGATTTTGCTGAACGCAAACCCAAGCGCAGGGCAGGAAAGGAAGAATCAAGCAGGGGCAAATAGCCCGGACTGAGACGCCTGCACAAGCTATTTATACGTTTCTTGTCTATATGTAGTTAGACAAAAGCCAAAGTTGGTACTATGGACGAACTTGCAGAAAAAATAGCAGGAGAGGTAGCATTGTCTGAAAGCCCAGGTAGCGTAATGAAAAAGTGGAGGGAGCTTTTCGGCGTGACGCAGGCCGAGCTTTCGGGAGCCATAAAAATATCCGCATCAACGATAAGCGATTACGAAAGCAACAGGAGGCTGAGCCCCGGAGTTGCGATAATAAAGAGATTCGTGGGAGCGCTTTTCGAGATAGACGAAAGCAGGGGCAGCACAGTCAAGGCAAGCCTTGAAAAGTTCGCAGGACAGCAGAAGAACGAGGAACTGCCATATATAATACACGATTTCAGCATGCCGATAACCGGCTCGGATTTCAACAGGATAATAGAGGGCAAGGTCATAGCCAACCCAAACCAGCTGGACAACATAAAGCTGTTTGGATACACGAAGCTGGACAGCCTGAGGATAATATTGGAAATGCAGCCTGCAGATTACCCAAAGCTTTTCGGCTCGACTACTGAGCGCGTTTTCATATTCCAAAACGTCAGCACCGGAAGGTCGCCGCTTGTTGTGATAAGGGTAGCCCCGATAAAGCCAAGGATAGTGGTAATACACAACCTGACAAATATAGACAAGCTCGCGGTAAAGATAGCCCAGATAGAGAAGATACCCCTACTTACGAGCAAGCTCTCGATGGAAGAGATAGAGGCAAGGCTGAGCAAGGTATAAGCCCAAGCCCATGGGTCGATAAAGCCAGGTTTTCAGCCCCACACGTCAGCATGGATTTCGTTCTGCGGAACATTGAGCTGCACGAGGGCATTTTTTATTGCCTGCACGAAAGGCAGCGGGCCGCAGACGTAAGTCGTCCTGTCGTTGATGTCAGGGGCAGCTTCTTTTATCATGTTTGCATCTACGTGACCCGTCTTTCCAGACCAGCCGTCTCCCTCCTGGGGCCTTGTGACGGTTATAAGCAGCTTTATCCCAAGCTCGTCCTTGAGCTGCATGAGCTCGTCCTTCCTGATTATCTCCGTGGGAAACTTTATGCTGTATATCAGTATTACATCGGTCCCTGCGTTTATCTTCTTTATGTGCCTCAGCATCGACATGAAGGGCGCAAAGCCAGTACCTCCGGCTATGAAAAGAACTTTATTGTTTTCTTCCGGGACAAACTGGAACTGCCCATACGGCCCGGTTATCTGATATTTGTCTCCTGGCTTTGACATAGTAAAATAGGATACGTGGCCTCCGTGCTCCTTTACAACGTAAAATTCCATCTCTTCTGAGTTTGGCTCAGAGGCTATGGAGAATGCCCTGCCTATGTAAAGCTTTCCAGTATCCTTGTCGATACCGGATATCATTGCAAACATCCCGGCATCGAAATCCATAGTGCTTGAATCAACCGCCTTCAGCCTTACCAGCTGCACCTCCGGGGTTTCGCTCTCGGATTTCGTAAGCTCGTAAACTTTTTTTGAAACCGGATATATCTTTCCTGCCATTGATACCACTAAATCGAAATTTTTTATTTTCTCTTTTATATTAATTAATATAAAGTGTTTGTAGCTTTGCACTGTATTTTCAGTTTATGTGCGCCATTGCTTTTGGTTTTGCAATCTGGCAAAATCAATGCGAAAACCTATAAATATTACATTTGCAGTATCATATTCGTTCCCAAGAGAACGGTGAATGTTTATGGTAGAAAGCACTGGGAGAAAACCCAAGAGCGCGGATTACAAAGGCACCGCAGTTGTTCCAGTTTCAGGAAACGATTTATACAATTTGAAAGAGCTTGACATTAAAAAGGAGTATCTTCTAAATGTCGTGCTGCCGTTTGCACATAGCTTGGAGTCCAATCCAGTGGATGTTTTAGTTGAGGATAGGGCTGGCTATGGATACATAAGAAGGCTGGTAGCCGAAGTGCTGCCAAGCGGAAGCGTAGGGCTTTACGACATAACTACCAAAAGGAAAGTTCCTGTGTCTGAGTACAGCATTTCATTCGATGAAGAAGGAAGAATATGTGGAGCCACGGAAGACAGGAATCTTGATGGAAAGCACGTGAACGTAGTTTATGAAGTGGATGAAACGCAGGAAGGGCATAGGAGATCTTTCAAAGCACATTCGTCCAGCGTTACAGTAAGCTTTAAGCAGGGCAACAGGCAGATAACAAAGTTATACGTTGGATCCGGAGTGGTTGGCGAGGACATATTGGAAGAGATAAAATTCCCGAACAACTTTGTACAGGTAATAACCTTACGGCCTGATGAATAAAGACGCTAAAATGGTGAAACCAATGGCTAGGAAAAACAATCCTATGGAGAAAGGAGTTATGGAAAATGTCCTTAAGGAAAGCAATGCGAAAATGATATTTGACAAGGACGAAATGGCAGTCATAAAGGATCTTGCAGCCAACAACAGCGACGCTTTGCGCGTAGTGAATGACATCATACTGGCACACAACAACGAGAAGGGCTACGTAATGGACATATTGGATGAATTGCTTAAGAATGATTTTACCGGAAATTCCCTAATATCGCTATATGAAAACTGCGACAAGGACGTAGAGCTTCTCATATGGAACGTCGAGAGTGAAAGGCTGGGAATGATGCGCAGAGAAGATCTCTGATTTTTATATTCTTTCGCTTTTTGATTCGAAGCCCGTACATCAGATGTACGAGCTTATCCTTTTTTGCATTATTATCTCTCTCAATAGCCTGCTGTTTGCTATCCAGTTCGCCGGCTTTATTTCCATTTTCTGGGATATGAACTGAAGCATTTCAGCAGTATCGTGGAGTATTGTCGGCTTTGTCTCGAGTGTTTCCCTGACGTGCTCCCTGACATTCCATACCCCAACTGGCATTATATAGCCTTCGTGAACCTCCCTTAATATCAGGGCCATTGCCTGTTTCTTCATGCCCTGCAGCTTTTCGGTTGTTGCTAGCCTTCCGGAGTAGTAGCAGCCGCCTATCTCAGCGTATGTCTTCCTGCCTTTGTAACCCTCGTACGAGCCGTATATTGATATGCTTTTACCGTCTGCATTCCATACCGTCTTTGGGTAGAAAGCTTCTATGGATTCGTACTGCCAGAAGCCAGGAATCAGGAATATGAGCCAGCGGTTGTCAAGGGCAACGTTGTAGAAAGCGTGTATCGCGTCTATGCTTTCATAGCCCTTTATCTCTTCCCTCATTGTTTTTGATATGGTATCGTCTACTGCAGTTATGCTCCATCTTGTGGGCACGAACTTGCGGGAATTTTTCAAACCGAATAGCCCTGCTGAAAGGGCCTTCTGTATAGATGAAACTTCCAGACCCTTTTTATAAAGCTCGTTTATGGCAGTGGTGGCCTTGGCGTCTGTGTCGAAATGCATGGATTCTATCATGCGGTCGGCCTTGAAGTTGTATACTTTGAAGTCGCGTATCTTGGCGCTTGGGCCGAAAGGCTGTGCCTCGTCCAGGACTTCGGGCTTCATGAAAGGCTTGCCTGCAAACCCCAATTCCGCATCTGCTGGCTTTTCCGCCATCGCCAGGCTCTGCACGAATTCCGGGACGCCGCGCTTTTCCACGTCGTGTATGCTTGATATCTGCATGCCACGTACCAGCTTTGACCTCATCTCAGCTATCTTTTCTATGCCGAAGGGTCTCCAGCGCTCCGGCATGCCCATTAGCGAAGTGTCGCCAAATTCAGGAGGCACCATGGGCCCTATGAACACCTTTGGGTATCCGAACCTTCCTATGAATATGTCGGTAGGGGAACTTCCGACTATCTCGCTTGATTTTAATATGTGCATGGTTTTTGCATTGTAGTAATAGCGCAGAAGCGCCG
>JAKBRD010000019.1 GCA_021834865.1 Microcaldota archaeon
GGTGGCATTTTTAAGCATAACTAATAATGGCGAAGTGATAACTTCATCAGGTAATAACTGCTCTTCCCAAATTTTTATTTGCCCATTGAATATAAGTTATTCTCCAACTGGGCAAATATCATTAAACCTTAGACAAAAGGTAACATACCCAGCAATATACAACGTCAGTTTCCTGTGTACCAGTTACAATAGCACGATAACCAGTTTTACCAAGTTTGGCAGTGGTGTTCTGAACACAACAAATTCAACCATGCCATACAACGTAACTGTACGCGCATCAGACATTCAATGCTACAACAGCACTGGCCCAGTCCATTTAAGTCCAAATACTACATTCAAAGGGGTATTATTCGCAAATTTTTATACGAAAAATAGGGCGCATAAAATTTTAAATGCCATTCCAATAACAGTAACTGGAAAAGGTTGATTATGTGCATTTAAAAAGAGATGTATAATTATATGAAAAATTCCAAAGATAAAAAACTAACTGCGCAATCTAACAAATACGCTGCTATATTAAAATACTTACTCATATCCACTTTAATAGCGATTTTGTTGGCTTCTCTAATCTTATTTATAATACTTTTAGGTTTGAATAACAATAGCGGACATATAACATCTTTATCTGGCTACCACTGCTTCTCACAAATGTTTATCTGTTCACAAAATGTAAATTATTCTCCAACTGGGCAAATATCATTAAACCTTAGACAAAAGGTAACATACCCAGCAATATACAACGTCAGTTTCCTGTGTACCAGTTACAATAGCACGATAACCAGTTTTACCAAGTTTGGCAGTGGTGTTCTGAACACAACAAATTCAACCATGCCATACAACGTAACTGTACGCGCATCAGACATTCAATGCTACAACAGCACTGGCCCAGTCCATTTAAGTCCAAATACTACATTCAAAGGGGTATTATTCGCAAATTTTTATACAAAAAACGGAACTCGTAACATCATAGACGCTGCTGCCATAACAATAATAAGAAAGGGTTAACCTTATGAAAGCAAATATTTTGTTGATACTGGTTCCTACGCTTACAATTTTTCTTTTAATCCATTACTCCTTCGCATGTAGCACATTTATACAGAACCCAAACAAAACACAAGTTCTGCAGTACTTTAACCAAGCAAAAATAGACAATGTCTCTGGTATATGCTCTCTGGCTGCGCTTCCGCTTTCTTCGCGCGTGTAGCAAGGTATTTAAAGGTTTATAGCTAAAATAATTGCGGTGTCCTTTATGCTAGCATGAGCTTATGTAGGCTCCTGTATTTGAAAGCATCTGCTTTGTGAAAATACGTTTCTTAGAACCTATAATCTATGCCCGTGCTTTTGGCACTTATGTGATCGTGGTTTTCACGATTGAAACGAGGAGAAGAGCTTGCTAAAATTTTTTACGCCACCTAGAGGATGGCTTGGCTATAGCAGCGATGAAGGCCGTGGCAAGCTGCGATAAGCCCGGGGTAGCCGCAAGTCAGGCTTTGAACCCGGGATTGCCGAATCGTGCCGAGAGGCATGCATACGCGGGGAACTGAAATATCTTAGTACCCGCAGGAAAAGAAAGCTTAATGCGATGCGGTAAGTAATGCGAACGAAAGCCGCAGAGGGCGTGCTGAATCCCGCCTTGCAAAAGGTGTGGAGATGTGGCGCAGTGTTGATCCAGAACATGAGTCGAACGCGTTGGAAAGCGCGGCCAAAGAGAGTGACAGCCTCGTAGACGTAGTGCAATGGACTTGCTGCAGACGAGTAAATCCGCTTGAGTATGCGGAGTGAATACGGGGGCATTAAACCCCAACCCTAAATATTGGCTATAGACCGATAGCGAACAAGTAGCGCGAGCGAAAGCTGAAAAGAACCCACACGCGTGGGATTGAAAAGATCTGAAACTAGGTGGTTACATGCAGGTAGGGCACGAAAGGAATGTACCATGCCGAAGCGAAGTACCGAAAGGTATCAGCGAGGCAATGGCGAACAGTGTCCTATCATTCTTCTTGAAGCAAGAGCCAGGGAGTGTATAGGTGTGGCGAGTCGAAAGGCGAAGCGAAAGCGATAGCGCGCAGATTCGAGGCGCATGGTATGAAAATGCCAGAGCCACATTTATACGACCCGAAGCCAATGCGAACTACGCGCGCCCAGGATGAAGCTAGGTTAACGCCTGGTGGAGGTCCGCAACCTGTCATGGCATGTCCTGTTGGGTGAGGCGCGGGTAGCGGCGATATACCTATCGAGCTTGGCAATAGCGGGTCCCCTCTGAAGTATCTTTAGGATAGCTCTGGGCGAGCTTGCACATGCGGTAGAGCTACCGATTAGCGGGTACGGGGTCGAAAGGCCTCCCTCGCTCGTCAAACTCCGAATGCATGCGCTGTGTAGACCCCAGGAGTCGGCGGTGTTGGGTAAGCTAGCACCGCGAGACTACAAAGATAGTGACTAGGGTTAAGGTCCCCAAATCCTAATTGAGTGTGTTAAAGGTGGGGAATGCCGTAGACAGCTGGGAGGTAGGCTCAGAAGCAGCCATCCTTCAAAAAACGCGTAATAGCGTACCAGTTGAGGCATACCTTGCCGAAAATATACGGGGCTAAATTAGGTACCGAGACCCTAGAGTGCGATAAGCACTGGTAAGGGGGCGTGCGGCATGGCACGAAGTATGTCCGGAAGGACATATGGACTATGCTGCAGAGAATATCCTGGTGTTAGTAACAGCAAATATGGGTGAGAATCCCATACACCGTAAGCACACGGTTTTCTTCGCAACGCTCGTCAGCGGAGAGTTAGGCGATCCTAAGAGGCAGGCCAATCACCTTGCCTCAAAAGGGAAGCTGGTTAATATTCCAGCCCCTAACGCGTAGGCGTGGCAACACAAGGCAGATTTCTGACGCTTGGGGATAGGTCCGTAAGAAAGTGCAAAGGGCTGCAGAGTCTCGTTATGAGGAGAAGCAGCTAAATGAACTGTTGGACTGATTTCTTGAGCCCGTGAAAAGGGAATCTGCAACGATCGCGTTAGTCCGTACCTAGAACTAGTACAAGTGTTGCTGGCTTAAAAGGCCAAGGTGTGACGGAATAACCCAGGTTAGGGAATTCGGCAAAATCGTGGTGTAAGTTTTCAACAAACCATGTCTGCGTATAGTATGCGCAGATGTCACTGACAAGGGAACAACGACTGTTTATCAAAAACACAACTCACCGCAAAGCCGTAAGGCTTAGTACAGTGGGTGACGCCTGCTCACCGCCAGTACGTGAATGCCCTTTTCAAGGGGAGTAAGCGCTGGCAAAGAGCGGGAGTAACTCTGACTCTCTTGAGGTAGCGTAATACCTCGTCACTTAATAGGTGACTTGCATGAATGGCGTAACGATTGTTCCACTGTCCCAACCTGGGATCCGGTGAACTCACTGCGCGGTGAATATGCCGCGATCCTCCAGTGGGAAATGAAGTCTCTATGAAGCTTGACTACAGCCTGTTGTTGTTGTCCGGCTTGCTATGCATAGCGTAAGTGGGAGCGTCGAAGCGATCGCTGCGGCGGTCGTGGAGCGACAATGTAACACCACTCTTAGCTTGCCGTACAGCTAACCCGAGAGGGAACAGCTGCAGGTGGGTAGTTAGACTGGACGGTTACTTTCGATAAGGAAACGAAAGCGACCAATGCTCTGCTTAGGCGAGTTGGGAACTCGCTGTTAAGCATAAAGGCAAATGCAGGGCTGACTGTGTGCCGAAAAGCGTGACACGCAGACTGGAAACAGGGGCTTAACGAACGTTGGTAGCTCTTTTAATGGGGCTCCAAGCTGTCAAACAAGTTACTCTAGAGGTAACCGATTCGTCGCCGGTGAGAGTCCGCATCGACCTGGCGCATTGATACATCGATATGGGCTTGAGTTATCCTGGCAGTGTACAAGCCGCCAAGGGTTGGGCTGTACGCCCATTAAAAACTCACATGAGCTGCGTTCAGTACGTCGCGAGACAGTACGGTAGTATCTACTGGAGGTGTTAGTGCCGGAGGATAAGACCCCTTTAATACGAGAGGAACGAGGGATCGGCGCCACTGGTGTACCGGTTGTGTAAGCATTGCCGGGTAGCTACGCGCCCAATGGATAAGTCCTGAAAGCATCTAAGGACGAAGCCAAACCCGAAACGAGGCACTGGAGCGGTCGCAATAGACGACTTTGATAGGACGGGTGCGTAAGCAGGGAGCTTTTGCGACCTGTGAACATTCCGTTACTAAAGCTCAACTTAGCAAGCTTTTCTCCGATGACATTCTGATTTTGTTTGTCTCATAATCCAGCTGTGCCGCTTAAAATTCAAAAATTGATTCTCAGTATAAAATGCTCTGGCTCATTCCGGGCTTTGTTCAATGAGTGCCATAGGGCGGGCTCGGTGCAAAACTCCCTGCAGCATAATCGTTTTTCTGTAGAACAGAAAATTATATATATTGTTCTGTAAAAAAACAATATATGGAAATTGAAGATATATTTGAGGAATGGAATGCCTACTCAAAATCAAAAAGGCTAAAGCCAAGGGATATGGATTTTGGAAAAATGATAAAATATTCAGACATAAAAATAGTCGGCTTGACCGGCATAAGGCGTTCCGGAAAATCGAGCGTAATGATGCTGCTCTATCAGGAGCTTGCAAAGCGCAATGAGAAGGTATGCTACATAAATTTAGAAGACGACAGACTAAAGAGCTTTGAAAACCCTCTGGACGCCCTGCTAAAATGGTTTGGAGGAGACGGTTACATGCTCCTCGACGAAATAACGTCTATCAGGGGCTGGGAGGGTTGGCTCTCAAGGGTGCACGAACAGCTGAAGGGCAATCTCAAGCTAATAGTGTCGTCGTCAATAGCAAGCTTCTCAATGCCAAACAAGCCTTTGAGGGGCCGGATACTCAATTTCGAATTATACCCGTTATCTTTCAAGGAATACCTTGCTTTCAGGGGCATGCTCATTGAAAAGACAACTGCAGGAAAAGGTGTTCTTGAGAAAGCATTCAAGGAATACCTGCTTTACGGCGGCTTTCCTGAAGTGGCTTCTGTCAATGGCAGCATAGACAAGATTAGGATTATAAGCTCGTATTTCTTTGATATAGTAGGTCTCGACGTAGCGGAAGCCAGTTCGGAAGAGATAAGCCTAGTCGATACGTTTGCAAGATATCTTTTGCAATCCAGTTATTTTTCCGCTTCGAAGTGCATGAACTTCATAAGCGGCCTTGGTTATAAAGCTGGAAAGGGAAAATTTCTAATATTGGAGCGTTATTCGCAGACTGCATACCTGTTCTTCTTTTCCCAAATATTTTCTAAAAGCATAAAGGCAATAAAACAGTATCCACGGAAGGTGTATGCCGGAGACACTGGCTTTTACCGTGGAATTACAGGCAGGGAGGATCTGGGGATAACGTTCGAAACGCTTGTGTACCTTGAGCTAAGGAGGCGCCTGAAGCAGGGCAGCGAAATATCATATTTCAAGGACAAAGAAGGGCACGAAGCGGATTTTATAATAAGGAATGGCAACAGCGTTGAGGGGATATTCCAAGCTTCATATTATATAAAAGAAGGCAAAACTATGGAGAGGGAAGTTGCGGGGGCTATTGCAGCCGCAAAAGCTCTTGGCTTAAAAAAAGTCCTAATAATAACAATGGGCGTCCACCATATCAAAGAAAACAGCGGAATAAAACTGGAGTTCGTAAATGTTATAGATTGGATTTTGTCAAAATGATACGAAAGGCTGGAGGACGCATATCTATGCTTTGTTCCCTTCCTTATATTATCCCGTTGCCAGAGCTCAACTTAGCAAGCTCTTCTCCAATGACATTCTGATTTTGTTTGTCTTTGGTTTTCGGTTAGCGCAAGCATTGCAGATTTTCATAAATGATTACGATTTTAATCAAGCTTTTATAATTTATCAGGGATTAAAAATAATCTAATCAATCTATTAAATGGGATTTTATGCCTAGGAAACTAAAATTGCAGAGCGCAATGGAATACTTGATGACATACGGTTGGGCAATACTTATAATTGCAATAGCCCTGTCCGCTCTTTTCGCTTTGGGCGTTTTCAGCCCTTCATCCTTCGGGCCCAAAGCTTCTCCAGGCTCATGCCAGGTATCAAGGCCAGATGGCCCTTATACATTAAGCTTTATATCGCTTTCAGGCCTTTGCAACGGCGAACCGCCCAAATATGTTTCGTACTCCACAGGACAACAAATAACTGTAAATCATAAATTCTTCCAGAACGAGAGCTTCACAATCCTTGCATGGGTCTATTGGCCTTCCAGCGTCAATCTTGCCGATCCTGGAACTGGAAATAATGATTTAGGCTACGCTTGGAGCGGCCCTGGTGAAACCGATTCAGGCTTTGGGATATTCTCAAGAGCGGATCATTGGTACTTAAACTTTTATGGCGACGACCTCGAATGCAGCGACGGACCGGTAACTGGCAAGTGGTACTTGTTCGGTGCAAGCTGGGACAACAAAACAAGGCAGCAAACTATCTGGGTAAATGGAGTAGCTAACTGCACAAGGACTAGCGACGGCTACGAGATTACTGGCGAACCGCTCTATCTTCTTGACGGAGCTGGAACTTGGGATAGCGGCGCTTATGCTGACGGGTATGTCTCAAACATACAGCTGTACAACAAAGCGCTATCAGCAAACCAGGTAATGGCGATATACCAGGCAGGCATAGGCGGAGAACCAATTGATTTGGCAAACATAGAAGGATGGTGGCCCCTAAATGCAAATCCAAATGACTATAGCGGGAATGGCAACGACGGCTCTGGGACAACAAATTACGTGTCTAGCTATCCATCACAATAACCTAAAATACTGAGCGCTGAGCATATGGAAGGCATGGAAAGAATCATAAAAGAAAGCAATTCCCTAATAATAAAAAAGGCACAGGCTTACAATCCGCACCTCAAGCCGGTATCTGAAGGAGGCAGCTTCGTAGAATTCGTATGCATAAACAAAAAAATAACGTTGGAAATAATAAAAGCTGCTTATATTAATGCAGCATCCTGCTTCGACGAGAAAAGAAATATTGCAAAAAGCATTGGGGTGGAGCTGCTGCTATTTATTGCAGGGACTGACCAGATAGGCGCAGCAATAAAAGCCATCAGCCCGAAAGCTGGGGAGGATTTTCTTATAATATCAAACTCAAAAAAACTCTACGAAAAGACATGCCCAAATATTAAAGTGTCAAATTTCGATCCTAAGCAAATGAGCAAGGAGGCGCTCGAAAAAGAACTGGAAAAAATGGCACTGTCAAGGCTATGATTCTTCGTATTTTCCGTTAAGTATTTTGAGTATGCTTTCGGCTTTTTTCTTGCCTATCTTGTCGACTTTTCTGAGCTCCTTTACATCAGCTCTGGATATGGCCTCTATGCTTCCAAAATGCCTTAGCAGGAGCCTTGCTAGCTTAAGCCCTATCCCGGGAAAGTTTGCTATTACGTTTTCCATGTACTCTGCATCCGAGAATGCCCTCCTGCCGTTTTTCCGCGTCGGCTCGCGCGTGCCATTCTGTTCCTGCTTTGCCATGGTCAATATTATCGAAGCGGTATCCTGGGGGCTGTTGGATGTTATGACGGGTATTCCACACCTTATGTATATGGATACTATCGTGCCGTTTATCACGTTGTGCTTGAGCTTGAACTCAGATAAGTCTCCCTCAAGCACTATTATCGGGAGCTCATAGGCTTTTTTCATCCTCTCTATCTGGTCAAACAGCCTGCCGTCTATTATCGACTTTTCAAAATCGGGAACGGTCTTGCGTTCTATGCAAAGCCTGTCCGATATAAGATAATCTCCTATGTCTAGAGTGTCAATGCTTGATTCGATTCCAAGCTCGCAAAGAGAATCAAGAAGCTCTACGTTTCTTTCGCGCTGGTCAACTATAACTTTTACCTGATTCATAATCTCATGCTTTCGAGAATGTTATCCCGCTTATCAGGACTGTCGACGTGTTTGCTGTTTCTGATGGTATGAACAGCACCGGGTTTGAATTTCCTGCGCTCATATTCATGTAAAAGCTGTAGTGCTTAAGGCTCTTGTTTATCGTAAAGTTTGCTACAAGCTTGTAACCAGAGTCCGTAACCTCATCAACCTTCAAAGACGAGCCGTTCACTTCTCCTATCGCATAAAAGCTTACTGAGGTGTTGTCTATGCTGCTGTGCTTGGTTGAATTTGTTATGTTATATATCGGGGCATAAACCGTTATAGGGCCCGGATACGTAGGCAGAAACATGTTATAATCGCTTCCGTTGTATGCTATCCTGTATTCGCTCCAGTCCGGTAAATACGGATACGATACGTAGCTCCTGTTGACTATGGATTCCTCTGTTGCCCTAGTTGCAAATGCAACAGTATTATTTCCATTATATACCGGCTTTCCAAAGAGGGATGCAAGATAATCTTCCATCCCAAGCAGGTTTCCTGCTCCAAATTCGCTTTTGTCCAAGGTAATCGCTGAAACCTGGTAGCTGTACATGGAATAAAGTGTTTCGTTGGTATAATTTTCACTGACTGGAGAAGTATAATTGAAACCGTTTCCATCCAGAAGGTTTTCTACCTGCACGGTTATGGGCATGTTGTATACCGATAAGTACTGTGTAGTGTTTTCCCTTCCAAAGTAGCCGCCTATAAATGGTTTTTTGGAAAGTGCAGCATAATAGTTTGCGAGCCCCTCATCAAGCAAAGGCTGTGTAGTGTTCGAATATTCCAATATGGGAAGCGAAAGCACGCTGAAACTCGAATTGACGCTCCCAAGGCTCTTGTAAAATGCGCTTTGAGGAACGGGGGTCGACAGTATTGAAGCGCTTGCGGATGTGTGTGGAATTCCGCTGCTGCCTATTATGAAAACTATCGCAGCAATTGCTACCAGTGCATATGCATTCTGCTTATTGTTTTTCAATATTTTTATCCTGTCTTTCGAAACGATTTCCGAAAAGCCTATTGCGGCGAGCACATCCAAGCCTATGGTCCCTACAATAAAGAACCTTCCAGGCTCCCTTACTACGTTTAATCCGTGTATCGCGTGGTAAATAAGGTATATCGTCGGTATGCTTGTTATTCTGCTGCCTATCTGAACGTATGGGCCTAACGAAAGCCACGCGAAGAAAATTGCTATTGAAGCCCAAAGAAGATACCTTTTCCTATGTGCTTTTATATCAAAATACGCACCTGCAAGCGCAAGCAGCAATGGGATGTACCCGATGTAGCCTATTCTTTCTATAGGGTCGTATCCAAATGTCGAGCTGAAATACGAAGAGCTTGCCCCTGGGTTGAATACTCCGTTGTAATAGCTAGGGACGAAGAAAGAGAGCACGTTGTTGCTCCACTGTTCGTTGTCTGTGACATTGTTCAGGTATTGAGCCGCGCTTATGCCTCCTTTCTGAGTCAGCGTGTGTATTAGCGGTAGGAATCCCCACGAGCCTAGCACAAACGCTATTATTACTCCAAGGACTATGGTCATCCAAAGTGCCTTGCTGAGTATGAGCTTCCTGCTCTGCTTGTAATAAAGCTCGTATATAAGGTAAATAACTATTACAAGAACCGCAAGCATTATCGACATTATGGCCTTTTCATAGCCGCCCAAGAATGTTATGAAAACGAAAGATACGCCGATTCCAAGCGCATTTGTTACTATTCCATACTTGTTCTTGCTGCCATATATTGCGCGCAGCAGGAAATAAAGCAATACGGGAATGAAGCCTATGTCAATCCAGTTCATATGCCCGTATGCCTGCGCGACGTGCGATGCGCTGAATGCGTAGAAAAGCCCTGCCAGGAATGCCGCATATCCATTCTTCGTTATGTACTCTGCAAGCACAAACATGCCGAAGGCGCTTATTAGCATGCCTATAAGCAATGTAACGTTATACGCTATTACCAATCCAAAAGCCTGGAATGGGAGCGATATTATTCCAGTAAGCGGAGCTATCGTCTGATAAATCAGATTTGCCCCGACTGGCCAGAATATGCTGTAAGTGTAATAAAGGTTAGTATGGGTTGAGAGAGCATATCCTGTCCACCAGATCTCCCATACGTTAAGGAAAGAATCCCCTCCGGTGCCCGGGACAACTGTGCTTATGTGTGAAAAGACTGGATTGAAAACCAGAAGTGTTATTAAGAGATAAAGTATGAAAACGGTGAGCGTCTTCTTGTTGAATGCCTTCTTTGCAATATTACTAGCTATCTCATTGCCTTTAGCTTTTGCATTTCCCTTTGCGTCGTGCCCTGCGTGCGCTATCTCGGTATCGGCAACCATCTGATCTTCCCGCTTAGCGGTGCTTTCTTCTTCCGCCTTTATGCTTTCGGCCATTGATACACAGTTTGCGCATATTTTAAAAGCTTAAATCTTCAATATTAGCTTGCCTACACTGTATTTGTTTTCGATAAGAACATTGGTTTTGAAGATGTATGATTATTCCAAGCTAACAATAATAATACCTACCCTTAATGAGGCTAAAAATATAAAGATACTAATAGGGAAGCTTTTACAAATGTATAAGGGGGTACACATAATAGTGGCGGACGACGGCTCGAAGGATGCCACCAAGGCTGAAGCCCTTTCATTTTCCGGTGCAAACGACGTCTTCTTCCTTGATAGGTCCAAAGAGAAGGTGCACGGTTTGACTGCAAGCGTTCTTGACGCTGTAGAGATGGTAAAAACCAGGGATGTGATAGTAATGGATGCAGACCTGCAGCATCCTCCGGAAAAAGTGGCAAAACTTGCAGAGGCCCTTGAAAGCTGCAATCTCGCCATAGGCGTAAGGCAGGAGGTTAAGGACTGGGGCATATACAGGAAAATAGTCTCGAAGTCTGTATCCACATTTTGCAACACCGTTTTCGCTATAAGAGGCAAGAAAACCTCGAGCGACATAATGTCCGGGTTTTTCGCAATAAAGAGTGACCTCTTCAAGTCTATAATATCAAAGCACAAGGATTCATACATAGGGACCGGTTACAAGGTGCTCTTGGAAACGCTAAAGTTCATAAACTCCAACGAGAAGGTTGTCGAGGTTCCATACACTGGCTTTCATGAGAGAGTATACGGCAAGTCCAAGGCAGGAGTCAAGCAGCTAAAGGATATAATAAAGGCAACCCTAAGGTAAGTTCAATGGAACTTAGCAAGCCGGACAATGAAGAAAGCGCCCTGGATTTGGGGGTTAGGACTGCCAACGTTACGAGCTTCGTACTCCTAAGCAAGATAGTCGCATTCCTTTTCGTCGGCATAGCCTTCATACTCATAACAAGGATCCTCGGGCCTTCAGGTTACGGAATATACGTACTGGCAACTGGAGTGGCCGGGGTCTTCAGCTCCATTGGAAACTTCGGCGTAGCAACTGCCCTAAACAGGTTTATAGCGAAGTACAGGGGCAACAGCAGGCAGCAGGCAAAAGTCTTATCAGAAGGTTTCCTGCTTATTGCCATAATCGGCATAATAACTACTGCAGTAGCATTTGGTCTCAGCGGCGTAGTAGCCGGTTTCTATCACAACAGCAGCACGAGCACATACACGAACATATTCAGGCTTATATCGATATCTATAGTATTTTCCATGCTCTTCGGGGCTGCGTATTCGTCCTTAGTGGGGCTTGGAAAGGGCATGCATGCAGCAGCCAGCATAACTGCGGAATCCATACTCCAATCCGTAGTCGGAGTTTCGCTCGCAATACTTGGTTTCGGCCCCGTCGCTCCGGTAATGGGAATAATAACAGGATACCTTGCAGGGTTCCTGGTAGGAATATTTTTGATATTTAGGAATGGGCTGAAGTTCACAATGCCTAAGCTTTCAGGGTTAAAGAAGCTGTTCTCTTTCTCGCTGCCCATAGCTGGATCAAATATACTTGGTGCAGCGGTCAACAACGTTGCGCTTCTGCTTCTCGGAATTTTTGCAACCACGTTCGTGTTAGGAAACTTCGGAATTGCATCAAGGGCTAACTATCTTTTCGACATTGTCCTTGGATCGATCGGCATATCGCTGCTTCCTACATTCACGGCAAGCATGCGCAGCAAGAAGACAAAATCCAGGACAGGTGAATTCTATTCGTATTCCGTGTATATGGCTTTCCTGCTTGTGGCTCCGATGATATTCTTTGTGGCTATCTTCGCCAAGCAGTTCTCGTACACTGCATTCAGCTCGGTTTATTCGCTTTCGCCTCTCTACATATCGGTTACGAGCATAGGCCTGCTAATAGGGATAGCGGGAAGCTACGCGAGCACACTTCTTGTGAGCGCTGGCAAGGTAAAGAAAGTCCTGTATTACAACGGCATCATAGCCATAGTAGAATTCATACTAATGCTTCTGCTGGTGCCGATATTCAAGGGAATAGGCCTAGTGGTGCTGCTTTTCATAGTAAACCCGCTGCTAATAGACGTGCTCTTCATACGCAAGTCAATACAGGTGTTCAAGGCAAAGATAAACTGGAAGAGGATACTTCGCGTTGTTATTGCCAATCTCATAGTGGGATTCTTAATGTATGGTGTGCTTTACTACGTAAACGTTTCATACGCAATAATACTCCTGCTGGCTGCGATAGGCTTCATAGTACTGTATCCGCCGCTCCTGGGTATTGTAGGGGGAGTAACAACATCAGACATAAACCTCATAAGGAAGGTATCATTGAACATACCATTGATAGGAAGGATAATAAGCAAGCTATTGGATTATGTGCAGGTATTCGCCAGGCTTTCTGGCAACTAAGATGAAACTTTTCTGTTGTGCTCTACCGCGGCTTTCATGAAAGCCCTGAAGAGGGGTGCCGGATCCTCGGGCCTCGATTTCAGCTCCGGATGAGCCTGCGTCCCTATGCCCAGGCGTGATTTCCATTCTATGATTTCAACTATGCGCTTGTCTGGCGACGTTCCGCTTATGACAAGGCCGTTGCGCGAAAGGAGCTGCTTGTACTTGTTGTTGAATTCGTACCTGTGCCTGTGCCTTTCGCTTGCCTTCTGAGACCCGTAAGCGTCATAAGCCAGCGTACCTTTGCTTATCTGGACCGGCCATGCACCCAGCCTCATTGTGCCTCCCTTGAGCTTCACGCTCTTCTGGTCTTCCATCAATCCTATTATCTCGTGCTTTGTCTTTGGGTCGAATTCCGAAGAATCTGCATTTTTAAGCTTGCACACGTTGCGCGCATATTCTATCGCCATGAGCTGCATCCCAAGGCAGAGGCCAAGGTAAGCTCTATCGTTTTCTCTTGCAAACTCTATGGCGTTTATCATTCCTTCTATCCCCCTTTTGCCAAAGCCTCCTGGTACTATTATGCCGTCGTAAGAATCCAGGATATTTTTTATCTCGCTGCCGCTTTTGCCCTCAAGCGTTTCGGATTCTATCCATTCCAAATCAACCTTTGCGTCATTGGCATAGGCAGCATGCGTGACAGCCTCCTTGACGCTTGCGTATGAATCCCTGAGCTTAACGTACTTTCCAACTACGGCAACCCTGGCCCTATTTCTTACTCCGTCGTTAAGGAAATCCACGAAGTTCTTCCAAGCCTTCAGCTCCTTTTTGTCCATCTTCCTGTTTTCGAACCCGAGCTCTTCAAGCAGCATTTTGTCGAAATTCTGCCTCATGAGCTTTATCGGAAGCTCGTATATATTCTTTATCTCGCTGTCGTCTATTACTCTCTGCGGCTTTATGCTTGCGAAAAGGGCTATCTTATCTCTTGTGGATTCTTCTAAGGGCCTTTGCGACCTGCATATTATGAATTTTGGCTGTATGCCCATCTGCATGAGCGACCTCAGCGCTATCTGCGTTGGCTTGGTTTTCTGCTCGCCCACTCCTTCAAGCTCCGGCACGTATGTTAGATTTATGAATATGACATCCTCCTCGGATGAGAGCTGTCTCATTGCCTCTATAAAATAGCTATTTTCTATGTCTCCTACCGTGCCCCCAACCTCTATGACAAGGACCTCCAGCTTTTTTCGCTCGGCTACATCCTTTATTCTGCTCTTCAAATAATCCGTTATGTGCGGTATTATCTGGACATCCCTGCCCAAATATTCGCCCCTTCTTTCCCTGCTTATGACTTCGGAAAAAAGCTTTCCTCCGGTTATGGACAGCTCGGAGCTGACGCTTTCGTTGAGGAATCTTTCATAATTTCCGAAATCCATGTCAACTTCTCCCTTGTCATCTAGCACAAAGACTTCCCCGTGCCTGAAGGGATTCATGGTTCCGCAGTCATAATTCAAATATCCGTCGAATTTTATAGGAAGAGACTTGACACCGTAGAGCTTCAAGAGTTTCAAAATCGATGAGGTGACTATTCCTTTTCCAAGCCCGCTCATCAACGAACCTGTCACAACGACGTATTTGTGTTTCATCATTACACTAAACGAATATGTGTTTCTACAGGCATCTTTATATTTGTTTTGTGGCTCTTTCTATCTGCATTCCGATTTTTCCCATGCTGCAACACCAACCAGAACAGATGGAATAAAACCGTATAAAATAAGAAATTGTTCTGATATTTTAAATGAAAAACAATACTTCTCTATCACCAACAGAAACGCTTTAAAGTTCCGTATACCTATCGGATTGTGCTTTGGTGCTGGCATGAGAGCTTTCATTGCTTTGTGCATACCTGAACAAATAAGGAAATCTTTATACGCTGAGCTTTCTGGTTTGGCGATAAGGTGCGGAGCCAAGCCGATACCTGAGCAGAATTTGCACATAACGCTTGAGTTTCTCGGCGACATAAATGAAGATGTTGCCAATAACGTTTCTTCTTTAATTAAAAGCTTTGAGGCCTGCAGTTTTGAGGCAAAGCTCGGGCCAGTATCCACTTTCGGCAATAAGTCCAGTGTTGCTTTTGCGGCCTTGGAAAAAGGCGCAAAGGATGTAGCATCAATACAGAAAAGGCTGCATTCTGAGCTTTTCAACATAATTGAATTGCCCGACATGCTTGATATCGACAAAAGAGCTTTCGTGCCCCATGTCAGCATAGCGAGAGGCCAGCCAAAAAGCCTAAACGAGCTGGCGGAACTATCGACCAAATATTGGAAAGGCTCTGAGTTTTTCATTCTAAATAGGATGGAATTCAAGAAAAGTATACTAAGCCAATCCAGTGCAACATACGAGACTATTTTTGGGAAGGAGCTTCCATGAGCGAGCGCCTGAACTGGTCCATCGTTAGCTTGCTTACGAGCTCCCCGGGCCTGTAGTTTATGTTGTTTACAAGCACGGTGAAGCTCATTCCCTG
>JAKBRD010000064.1:0-1985 GCA_021834865.1 Microcaldota archaeon
AAGCCGCGCAGCTCGCAGCTTGCATTCATACTCTACATAGAAGCCATACTTATAAGCGTGTTCATGTTCTTCTTCAGCGTTCCTTTCAGGCTGAATCTGGCTTATGCAGTGCCTATAGCTGCAGTAGATATAATGCTGGCTTATGTAGCCGTTGGGTATGTGTTGGGCAGGCATTCGGAAGGTTTCTTCAAGCTTTCCAGGAACCTCAGCCTTGGAGCAATGGCCCTGGCTATAATAGCTTACCTTATCGCAGGACTAGTCTTCTTGCCCATTTGAAAATCGGCGCCACTGGCCATGAAAAAGAAAATTAATGATAAAAAGAGAAATAGAAAATTACTGCGAAGCGTACGACTGCGCCTTCTGCGCCTCTATCTTCGCTTCGAAGTCTTCTACTTTTAGCGTGAACTCCTCGTTGGACTTTATGTCGCCCCTGTTCTTGAGCGTTTCCCTCGCAAGCAGGTAGTATATGAATGCCAGCGATTTCCTGCCCCTGTTGTTTGCAGGAATTACCAGGTCTATGAATTTCATTGAATTGTCGGTATCGCTCAGGGCTATTATCGGTATGCCAATCTTGCTGGCCTCCTTTATCGCCTGCTTCTCGTTCCTCGAGTCGCTTATCATTATGAGCTTTGGCTCTGTGAAGTCCTCCCTCAGCGGGTTTGTGAATATGCCGGGTGTAACCCTCCCCTTTATGAACTTGGCCTTTATTGTCTCTGCAAACTTTTCCGCAGCTGCAATGGCATAGACCCTCGATGCCGTTATTATCACGTCCCTCGGGTCGTATCTTGCTAGCATCTTGGCCGCTATGGCTATCCTTGTGTCTATTGTCTTGAGGTCGAGCAGGTAAAGCCCGTCGTCCCTGACCTTGTATATGAAGCGCTCCATGCCAGGGCTTTTGACCTTTGTGGCTATGTGTATTCCCGCTTCAAGATAACCGTTCTGATCTACTATGAATCCTTCTTCGCTCATTTTAACACCTTTGGGGCCGCCGAGATTTTCAGCATTTGGAATGCTTTTGAATTCCCGTGCACAGGATCTCGGGTCGCCAGCACCCCAAGCTGGAAGCCTACCAAGCTAGCAGACGGCCCCATGCACGAATATTTTGCCGAAATACCTATAAATAACCTTGCTATCACTTCCTGCCGCTCTCGACGAATTCGTCTATCAGCTCGACGTTGCTTATCATCATGCGCCTGCAGCAATACCTTTTCAGGCCGAGGCTGTCGAGAACCTTGGCGCCGTCCTCGTGCTCCTTGTTGACGCGCCTGTCGTACTCTTCCCATTTGTCTCCTATAACAGCGCCGCATGTGAAACAGCGCACAGGTATCATCATGTTATCATCTTAAGCATAAAAACCGGCAAAAGCCGGAAAACCGATCATCTGTATGAAGTCTGGTTGCGGGCCCTTGCCTTTGGTCCGAGGAACTTCTTTGGCTCCACGCGCCTCGCGTCGTCCTTCAGCAGATGCCTGTCGTAGCGCATATACTCCTTCCTTACCGTGTCGGAGCCTGCAAACTCGCTTATGAGCTTTGCTATGGCGCTTCCCGAAGCCTGGGCCCTTCCGCTTATGCCACCGCCCTTGACGTTTATGCTTATGTCAAGGCCGTCAGCTATGCCCTTTGTAATCTCATTGAAGTATACAGGCCTTAGTATTTCGTGCCTTATCTCTTCCGGCTTCATCGTCATCGCGTTCATGCCGTTTATCCTTATTATTCCGGAGCCCGGCTTTCCCACTCCTCTGGCAATGCTGCGCTTTCTCTTGCTTTTAACTGTGACAACTTTGGCAGCTTTCTTTGCCGGCCTCTTCTTGGACCTTGAAGCTTTCTTGGGCTTTTCTGATTCCTCCTTCTGCGGCTCGGCCTTCTGCTCCTGCTTTGTTTCAACTTCTGCTTCTGCCATAAATATCATCATTTGTCTATGTTATATCCAAGAGTGTTGGACAGGTCCTTAAGCGTTATGTAGCCTGCGTATATCTCCTTTGCGCC
>JAKBRD010000064.1:2085-3252 GCA_021834865.1 Microcaldota archaeon
GTTATCTTCATGAATTTCACCATGATTTTTATGCGGGGGGTGAGATTTGAACTCACGCAGTCACTAAAGACACAGGAGTTCTAAGTTTTGTGCAAAACTCCTCAGTCCTGCGCATTTGGCCATGCTCTGCCACCCCCGCATGGGTTAGAGCTTCTTAGCTACCTTAGAGACTTCCTTGATTCTTTCCTTTATTGTGTCGCAAGCCTTATTAATGATTTCTTTGGGCGGCATCTGGCCAAATGATTCAATATAAAAGTTGAACGAGTCGTCGCCGGTCGGTTCTACTGCTACGACTCCGGGCTGAAACTTGGCATGCTTTACTGCAGTCCCCATCCTGGCTTTGCCCTCGATCCTTATGCGCTGGCCTGTTCCGAGCTTTATTATCGGGATTCCTTCAGATGCAACCCTGACCTCTTTGTCTGTGCTCTGGAGATCCTTCGAATAAACGGTTATTGGGCCTGTCGCTTCAGCAGTAAAAAGGATCTCGTCTTCGTCCTTGTATCCGGAAGATGGAGTTATTATTGGCACCAGGCCTATCCTGTGCGCAATGTATTCGTCGAACATAGGGCTCGTATTTTCGTAGAACGTAACCGAGTCTATGGCAAAAGTCTTCACTGAGTTTATTGCGGCCCTCCTGAGCACGTTTGCATTGCTCGCCGTTATGCCGCTAATGCTGAACCTGAAGGCCTTTTCGTTGTTCTCTTGAACCTTTATATCCATATAGTCACGCAATTTTTAGACAATGAGCATTAAAAATACGCATTAGCTCAAGCGCAAAGCCACAAATGGCCTGTGAATAGTTATTACATACGAATATTTATAAATTTTCATTGGCGCACAGCAGAGCTGTTATTTGGAAACCAAGTCAAACCCGGCAGGGCAAAGGATAAAAGGGTTTGATACCGAATAGCTACAGGTTCAAATTGCAATGGCGCATGTTTTATGGGAGAAGCTAGGCAGAAAGAGGCATACCGCATGACAACAGCGAACGGCACAATACCTGTGGCATTTTCGGAAATCCTTGGAAAGCTGCTCAAAGAGCAGGGCAGCAAAGCGAAGGTAGACCTTTCTTACAGGGAAAGGAGGCATATATCCAAGGTCAAGATGGACCAATACGAAGATGTAAAATATGTAAAGGTGGGCTCCAATGGAGAAACGGACTTCAAG
>JAKBRD010000020.1 GCA_021834865.1 Microcaldota archaeon
GAAATGACGATAAACGCCCATGCCTACGACGCATTCGTAGGCATATCTGGATGCGACAAGACCACCCCGGCCATGCTGATGGCTGCCGGACGGCTTAACATACCCTCAATAATATTATACGGCGGCACCAACATGAACGGCTACCTCAACGGCAAGGAAATAACAATGGAAGATGTTTTCGAAGCGGTGGGCCAGTTTGCAGGCAATAAGCTCAGTGCCGAGGAGCTCAAAGAGCTCGAGGACAATGCAATACCTGGAATAGGGACATGCGCAGGCTTATTCACTGCAAATACTATGGGCACCATGGCAGAAACGCTTGGCATGGCGCTTCCTGGGAGCTCCGCACCGCCTGCTGTAGAAGGCATAAAATACGACTATGCTTACGAGTCGGGAAAGGCAATAATGGCGCTGCTTGAAAATGGGATACTGCCGCGAGACATAATGACTTATGAAGCTTTCGAAAACGCCATAACTGCGCTCATGTCTATGGGCGGCTCAACAAATGTCGTCATGCATCTGATAGCCATAGCTCACGAGAATGGAATAAAACTGACTCTCGACGATTTCGACAGAATAGGCTCAAAAGTCCCAGAGATAGCCAATATGAGGCCGGGGGGCACACATACGATGGAAGACCTGTTCAGGGTCGGCGGGGTGCCGTTGGTACTCAAAAAACTGCTGAAATCCAAGCTCCTTGACGGCAATGTGCTTACTGTTACTGGCAAAACCATGGCTGAAAATATCGCATCAATGAAAATCCCAGAAATGAAAAACGACGTGATATCAGAAGTTTCAAAGCCGTACCACGTTCGCGGAGGGATAAGGATCCTGAGGGGCAGCCTTGCTCCTGAAGGTGCCGTGATAAAAGTGGCTGCGGCCAAGATAACAAAGCTTAGAGGGCCTGCGGTAGTGTTCGATTCCGAAGAGGAGGCATTTAATGGGGTTACCAACGGAAGGGTAAAGCCTGGAGATATAGTCGTCATAAGATTTGAGGGGCCCAAGGGCGGCCCAGGCATGCGCGAGATGCTTTCAGTAACCGCCGCAATCATTGGCAAGGATCTTGGCGAGAAAGTGGCAATGGTTACAGACGGAAGGTTTTCGGGCGCCACCAGGGGACTAATGATAGGACACGTATCTCCTGAAGCCTACGTTGGAGGTCCTCTGGCTTTTGTGAAAAATGGAGATTATATATCCATAGACTGCGACAGGGGCACGCTGGAGCTAGAAGTCGACAAAAAGGAGATGGACTCAAGGCGCAGGGGCTGGAGGCAGCCTGAACCAAAGCACAAATCCGGGCTATTAGCCCAGTACGCTATGCTGGTATCTAGCGCTTCGGAAGGAGCTGTGCTGAATCCATAAAATAACTGCGTTGACCTGCAAAATTATATAAATTCCATGAAGCAATAAATTGTGGTCATTTGAAGGCAATAACACTAATACTTGCATTTGCGATTCTTTTGCATTTAGCCTTGGCTGCGTCTTCAATACAATATTATCCCGCTGCAAACGAGGCAGGTGCATTTTATAACGGTTCGGTTATAACCTATAATTATACTGGAAGCTATTCCTGCTACCCTCCACTTAGCTCTACAATTCCGAATGCAACTGCCAACGAAACGGATTACCCATGCTATGCAGGCATTGCTTCTAATTCATCGCAGGCACTTCCGGACTGGATATTGGTTCCCGCATATGCTGGAATGAGCATATTCGGCGTCAACTCAACCAACGGCATGCCCATCTTCAGAAACTCTACAGTTTACGTCAATTGCGGCGCTGGCAACAGCTCGTCAATGTGCCAGCCTGATCCAAAATTTGTATATTCTCCAGATTTTGCAAAGATCGAAAATTTAATCGGAGAGAGCAGCTTTGACGGCCTGCCAAATGGCGTAATGACATTGCCTGCACACTCGCACCTTATCAACAATACTTTCCACAATGACCCAATACCTTGGTACGTAATAATAGTATACGTTTTTGACCCCAACATAATGCCAAACGTTACGAACGGAAAATGCACACAGGTTGTACCTTCAAACATCTCCAACCCTACAGGGAATTGCTTAACCTCATTGTCCGCAATAAAACGGGCTATGCGGACGAAGGACAACGCCACGACCAATGCCAACATTGGCAACCCCGTATGGGATGCAATGGGCAAGCCAACTGCCGAAGTTTACATACCTAACGATACATCGCAATCAGAAGTCGGAAATCCAAACACAAACATAGTAGTCCCATTCGCCGCAAAGAACAATAACTTCTATTTCTCTAGGCTCTCGAACAGCACTGTGACAACTACGCAGCAGCAAAAAGCCAAAACGATTGGATTGAATGTTGGTGCGATAGCTGTTGCAGTCATAATTATATTGGCTATATTCGGGCTGTTCTACCTGCTGCTTTCAAAGCGCAGTAGTAAATAAAAAATATTACAAAATATTACTTTTCTTATTTTGATTTTAAGCTAAGATATAAATTACCTCGATAAAGAATATCTTATTGGAAGTGCGCAAAACACCCGCTAATAAATGATATATATGTATTCAAACTTGCCGGAACTTGAAATCATAAAGCAAAAAAGGAAAAAGCTCAATCTTACGCAGCAATATCTTGCATCAAAATGTAATATAAGCCAGTCGCTGCTTGCAAAAGTCGAACTCGGAAAGGTAACTCCAAATTATAATATCGCCAAGCGCATTTTCGAAACCCTGGAACAGCTCGAAGTCTCGGACTCAGAGAAAGCCTATGAAATAATGAACAAGACTGTCATATCCCTTAAGCCTGGAGACCGCGTATCAAAAGCAGTAGCCATTGCGCTCAAGCGCGGCATATCTCAATTCCCTGTTGTGGAAAACGGAAGAGTAATAGGATCCATAACGACTGCAGACCTGCTCGATGCGGAAAAAGGCTCCACAATATCAAAATACATGTCGCCAGCTATGCCTAGCGTTGGCAAGTCAATGCCTGTCTCTGCAATAAAGGATATATTAAAAATAAGCGGCGCCGTTCTGGTAACCGATTCCGGAAAAGTCGTCGGAATAATAACTCCTGAAGAGCTTCTCTGATCCTGAGAATCAGGCCTTGACTAAAGTATAAAATTCCGGGTTCGCAGTGCCAAGTAGCATAGCCTTTAGCATTCCTGGCCTTGTTATGTTGAAAATATATCCTTCGGCACCTGTGCGCTTGCAGGTTTCGTAGAGCCTTGCCAGTTTGGTTTTCATGCCTCCTGTGACATCAACTCTGGCATTCGACACGCCTGTGTTTTCCAATGCAGAGCCTATGTTTGCCGAGTCGATAACGTCTATGTGCTTGGCATCAGGGTGCTCTTTTGGATTTGCTGTAAAAACTCCGTCAGTATCGGAGCCGTAAAGCACCTTTTTGGGCTTTATTTCCTTTGCTATGAAATCAAGGACCTTTTCTGTAGAAGCTATGGATACGCCTTTGCTCTTATCCATTATGACGTCTCCGTAAACAACGGGTATGAATCCTTTTTCCACTGCGCCTGCAATATGGTCGCAGAATCCAGCCCCTAGCTCTCCATTGTCGGCCAATGAAAAATTTGCCGGAGAAAATGGGTAGAGCGGTATCTCAAGCCTTATTCCCTCACTTATAAATATATCATTCAGCTGCTTCGCAGTCATGTGCGTTATCAGCGCTCCTAGCTTGCTGTTTGGATAAGCCAAACCTTCGTTGACCTTGTACTGGGCAGCGGCGACATGCCCGAAAGAGCCGCTGCCGTGCCCAATAATAAGGTCGAACCCACCCGAGGAATATGCTTCATATGCTTCTTCCAGAAGCGTGCCTATGGTCACAGGCCCAGACGCCACGGTGTTTGGCTTGGAAAGGTCAGTAATGACGCTGCCCCCTATCTTCAGAAGATACACGTCCCTCATATCAAACTACCGCCAAGCGTATGCAATGGGTCTGCAATATACGCACGAAGCTAACTTATTGTCTCTGTCTATGTATATATTCGATGGCATCTCCATCGTCAATTGTCCAATGCTATGCAAAGCAGTCATTCTGAAGCAACCCTGTGCTCGGCGTACTTGTACAGCGTTTCCCTTTCAGTGTCATTCAGGCTCATTTCTATTGAGCGCTCCATGCGATCTTCTGCCTCCTTTTTGTAGGAAGAAAGCCTGGTTTTCAGCTGCGATATGGCTCCCTTCTCATAAGAGTTCCTTTCGTCTCTGTAAGCCCTGTCAAGGCTATCCATGTAATCATCAAGCATGTATACTGTCGCCACCAGTAAGCTCTTGTCATTTATAAATCTTCTAACCTCGCTGGCGAACCTTTCCAGGTCCGATCCCGACACATCTTTATAAAGCAGGTAAATGTTGTCTGACCTGAGTATTCTGTCATCACCTTTCATGTGCGCATCGTATACGCCTTCTATTACATAGATTTTTCCAAATTTTTCCAGCTTGCTGTAAATATATTCGGTGTTGCTCTTTTTTATCTCATCCACCATTTCTTTTACTGAGACTTTACGCTTGTCCATGCAATCACCCTAATCTAGCGCCTTTTCAAATATTTATTTGTTTAACATGGTCGTGTAAACCTATTTATATTATATAAAGCGTTTCTACGTTATCGATTTCAATGCGGTTTGGTTAAATGCTATTCAAAAAGGGGCAGAAAATTGATGAAGAGGCAAGCAAGGTCGCGTCTACACTATCCAAAGTTAAGGAGATAGGGTATACTAATTATTTTTCGGAGCCATGGCCAGGGGAACTCAGGTTCTCAAGCTATCGGGAAATATCAAAATTCCTGATAAACACTGCGCTTTTTGGGGGCGAGAAACTATTCCGCGATTCCGTAGACGCAATAAAATCGGTACTGTACAACAATCCGGATCACGAAGAGGCAAGGTATCTCAAGTTCATATGCAAGGAGTTTTCGTCAAGCACTATCAGCAGCTATGCTGCACTGGGCTTATCTGTAATGCTAGAAGTTCCGGACTATGAAGAACAGGCGTCATTGCTCGAAAACGCACGTGCCTTTTTTAGCACAGGCTTTGGCACATCCCAGATAAGCAACGTGGGGATAGAAGCTGCAATTCTTATAATGCTGGAATACGGCTCGGCTGAAGACAGGAAGAAAGCCTTCGAGTCGCTTCCGCACTCGGATTCCACTACGAAATACAAGGCAATAACGCTTATGGACACTGCAAAGCAGGAAGATCTTAGGGCTTTAGCGGCAATACTTAAGTATCCAGAACCTTACATATCCCAATCTGCAGCAGACAAGCTTTATTCTTCATTGTTCAAGCTCGGAACGGAGGGCTTCGACGCTATTGCTGCCAAGCTTCCAGAAGCGATAATACCTAAGCTGCTGTCGAGCCACGAATCAGGAAACAGGGTCTCGTTGGAGAGCCAGGCAGGATTGCTGGTTGCAGCCTCTATGTACGCATCCCCAAAATCCCTTGAAGGGTATTCCAGCAGCGTCGTATCGCTTCTGGCTTCCGAAGATCCGCTTGCTTTCGGCGCAGGCTATTCTATGGCTGAAAAACTGCTGGCGAGATCCATCATAAAGAAAAGTGCACTGCCCGAAGGATACGCATCCAAGACCAAAGATTTGGAATTTTTTAGGGGAGCATATTTAACATCGGCAATAAGCCTCGGCATGCATTTAACAACTAGCGAAATTTATCGTGCCTATCTGGCAAACATAGAACGCATGTTCAGCGAGGGAATAATCTCAGAAAGGGACTATGAAAAAAAACTGAAACTCAGGACCGATTTCGAACGCAAGGAAGAAACGGCTAGGAACAGCAGCGCGATGCTGTTCGGCATACTTAATGCCGGATTTCCAAGCAGCTCTAATTCAAGGAACGAAAAATCCCTAAAAGATGTATCGGTCATAGGTGTTGACGAATATGAGCTTTTCAAAAACGCAATAGACAGTGTCATGGTTTCTGAAATAAAATGGCAGTCATGGCTAAGCCACAGCCTTAGAAAGGCCGCAACTTCAAGGAATCCTTACAGGGCGTATTGGAACATGCTCCGCCTAGAGGCAAGGGCCAACTGGAAGGCATCAAAGGAAGCCTATTACAACTCCGAAACCAGTGGCATTTTTGACAGCTATATACTTGAGCATCTGAAGGTGCTGAACTTATACTCGAGCGTGGATCGCGTCAACAATAGGCTTTACCTAATGCATGAGACTGATTTAAATTCCAGGTTTGAGGCTATGGAAAAGCTAGCCAAAGCGATCTCGGAAAGCAACAAGAAGCTTGTTGAAATAGTTAGTGCTTATTGCAAGGATCACGGCGTAATCCCTAACGAAGAGCATACAAAAGAATACGAAGAGCTGGTATCTGCCAACATGGGCATGATAAAAGAACTAAGGGCAATGTGCAAGAAATAAATTGAGCACATGCAAGCGTGGCAGCCGTTCTGATTAACGCCTTTCAATTCCGGAAATAAAGTAATGCATGCCAAGAAGCCTGTTCAGCGCCAGCCTATCGTCAGCAAGCCCATTGATTATGTCGCTTTTGTTCAGCAGTGCTATGTTATAGCCGATATTGCCTCCTTCTACTATCCTAAAGCACGAAGATACGAAATCCTTGTAGCTATCTCCTCCACGGCTTATCTCTTCCATAAGTCTCTTGTAAAATTCGACTGCAAGCCCTGATAAAATGGCCTCTTCCGGAAAAAACCCGCTCTTGTTTTTTATTATTTCCGATATCGCGAACGAGTTTATTGCTATTCTATTCATCAGCGAAACAGCCTTTCTTGCCTGCTTGGGATCTTCAATTAGTGTATTGGCTACTTCAATATCGAGATCAAAAAGGCTTTTGTGCGAGCCACCTACGCTATATGCCTCGCCTATATCGTCAGATATATATATGGATGCCACCATGTCCAATATCATATTGGAATAGTTGCGCTGGATTCGAGAGCCTTGGCTTGTTAGAATAACATCTTTAGACATAGTCTGTTTAATCCTGTCCAATAACCTTGAAAATTCCGTGGAATTGAGGAGTCTGCCTATTGCTCTTTCGTCAACTTCATCATGGATATTACCCATGCCTTTAAGCAGACGTGCACTGCCGTAAAATAAAGCCCCGTATTTTTGGACCATTTCTTTGATTTTTTTGCTGTTAGTGCTGCCTTCAGAATCCCTGCTGCTATTCATAATATGATATTCAATTGAATAATATTTATTTATATACCTGGCCTAATCAGGAATATATAAATTTGAATAATGCATCAAACGCCGTTGGCATTATAAGACAAGCATAAATAAGGAGGTATAAGCAGGAACAATACCGATTATAATAGCCGCAATGCCGAGCACGGCAGCGCCAAATATCGTCGCATCATGCTGCCAAGGAAACTAAAACTGGCTAAAATTTCCAAAAGTAAACGCTGAAATTGGAAAGGCATTAATTGTTTTGAGAGAAAAAGCATTGTGATTATATGGTTGAATTTAAATGGCTGGGCCATGCGGCATGGCTCATAGATTTTGGAACCGCAAAAGTCATAATAGATCCATTTCTCGACAGCAACCCTGCCTCTGCAATGAAGAGTGCCGAAATCAACGGCGTAGATTACGTATTCGTAACGCACAACCACTTCGACCATATGGGCGATGCGGTAAAGATAGCAAACGCCAACAACGCCAAGCTTGTGGCTGTTTTTGAAACCGTTGAGGAAGCAAAAAAGGCGGGCCTAAAGGAAGAGCTAGCAATGGGCATGAACATCGGCACATACGTCAATCTCGGCAAGCTTGAAGCTGCGCTTACGTTCGCCCTCCACAGCGGGAACCCCTCCGGAGTGGTAATAAGGTGCAATGGCGTCACCGCATACCATGCCGGAGACACTGGCCTTTTCGGCGACATGAAGCTGATAGGAGAAACATACAAGCCAGAAGTCGCTATGCTCCCGATAGGGGGATTTTTCACTATGGGCCCCAAGGAGGCTGCAAGAGCAGCAGAATGGCTCGGAACAAAAGTAGTCCTTCCGATGCATTTCAACACGTTTCCTGCGATAAAGCAGAACCCGGAGGAATTAAAGGAGATGCTAAAAGGCAAGGCGGAAGTACCTATACTTAACCCTGGAGATTCCTACAGTTTCGGGAACTAAAGGTTTGTGCATCTGCTCATAGCTTGGAGAAGCCGCTTACCAACGCGGATTTTTCCTCCTTTAGGCTCATTGAGTTAAAAACGGATATCTTAACCCTGTTCTTATACCTGAGCCTTGCCTTGTAAAAAGGCATGTAAAAGATTGAATGCTCTTCTAGCTTGCATCCAGGGTAGTTCATTTCTATTATCCTGCCAAGCTTTTCCGTATCGATGTCCATTACCATTCCATCAGGCTTGGCTGCAAATGTCTGGGGTATGCGCTTGTTTGTCTTAGGAAGCTGAACCGACCTGTACTCTTTCCCGTCAAACGAGAGAAGGCCCTTGTTTTCAAGGCTTATAAGCAGATTCTCCATGCGTTCTACTGTCAAGCCGCATGCCTTCGCAAGCTTCGAGCTTTTGGCGTGCTTTAGCCTTCTAAGGGTTTCCAAGGTGGAGAATTCGACTGCATTCAGGCTGTTAGCCTTCTGTGGTGCGTGCCTCAATATTTTTGGGCTGCCGCGCAGCGACACCTCGCGCATGCTGCTGTCGTATATTGCTTCTATCTCGTCGTATTCCGATCCCTTGCCTCTAGGAACCAGTATCTTGACGTAAGCAAATGGCACATAAACGGTATCTATGGACTCTACGGAGTAGCCCCTTTTCGGCATCAAACGCGTTATGGCTCCCTTGGTTCCCTGCAAGCGCTGCATCAGCTCCTCCTTTTCACGTATTCCGCTGACCACATTTATCTCTTCTGCTCTCTGTTTTTCCTGGGCATTAGTTGTGCGCGCCTTTTGCCTGGGCTGCTTGCTTCCTGTTCTTTGCTCCACTGACGAGTTCTTGAGCTGTGATATGACAGATTCAAGGCTTATCTCCGTTCCGCTGCTGTAATCTATGGAAGGCGTGCTGCCAACGTGCGCTAAGCTCCTGCCCTTTACCTTGAAGACGTCCTCGCTTCCCGTGCCGAAAGGAAGGAATTCTCCAGTTCCGAGCTTGGCCACTTCTTCCATGCGCTTCCTGTTCTCCAGCAGTATGCTTATGCTGTCAAAATCGTTCTCTATCGTTAGCTTGCCTATGAATCCGTATGAGCACTGTGCCAGGACGTTCTTGCTTATGTTTGCCGGCCTCTGCGTGGCCACGAGCAGGCCTATGCCGCGCTTCCTGCCCCTGACGCTTACCTCTTCTATTATGTTTATCCTGCTTTTTACGATCTGGGGAACAAACTTGTCAGCTTCTTCTATGATAACCAGATATGGGCTCCTGAGCTCTTCTTCCACGTCGTATAAGGCTCTTACCGCCTCATACACCGCATGCTGCGGATCAACGGCATCTGATACGTCCATTACTACGGGCTTCTTCGCCTGTATGCTCTGCCTGAAGAGCAGCCCGTAGTCGGTATCAAGGCCTATATTTGCCTCAGGCCCGCTTCCGACTACTATAAGCCCATAAGCCTTTCCCAGATTCACATACTCGCCTTCTGTATCGACAATAAGGAAGGGAAGGCGCGACTTTGACAGCTCCTCGGCTATAACCCCTATAAGGAATGATTTGCCGGAGCCGCTCTGCCCTATGACACAGCATCTTCCGGTAAGCAGCTTCTGAGCGTCTATGTCAACGCCCTGAGCTATATTTATCTGCATGATCATATTTCACTGCTAAAATTAAATAAGCTTGATATGCTGCAGCGCATTCAGCTCTTTATGAAGTTGGCCGTAAGCACAGAATTCGAGCTTAGCGATATGGTGGTCTGTATGTCGTTTGCATTTGCTATGCTTGATGATGCAGAGCTGAATATCCAGTTGTTGAACTGGTATCCGTTAGGCGGCACTGCGTATATCGTATAATTCTGCTTCTCCAACGGGACTATTATTCCGCTGCTGTATCCGATGCCGTTTATGACGACCCTTCCGTTGTCGGGGCTTGTGTCCACAGACAGGTTAACCAGCTGTGCGGATCCCGGGGATATGGTTTGTATGGAGCTCCCGGTAGATGTATAGGGGCCAGAGCATGAGCTGCCCTTGCATACATAATAGCCTATGCTGAAAGCTGAGCTTACGCTGCTGTACATCGGGGGCTCGACGCTTCCGTAAACGTATGCCGTGCATATCACTTCTGTGCCTGCATGTGCAATCAATGGAAGGCACGACCCTGTGCTGTTCGTCTCCCCTTTTTGTCCCACATTATCCATTGTCACGTTGAAATGCTGCCCGGTGAAATTAAGCGTGACACCCATATTGTTGACGAATATAAGCGAAAATTTTATCGGCTCGCCGGAATTTATGTATGGAGCCAGGTACGAATGCAGGCAAAGCATGAGCGGCTGTATGTTGCAGCTTGAGCCAAGATATTGCGCCGGCGTGAAAGGCCCGCTGAGGGCAAAAACCATAGCGACGACCATAGCGATTAGTATAATTGCCCACGAATATACGCTCAACATCTCTACTGCGGATTGAAGCCTGAAGCTTCTTTTCTTGAGGCGAAGCGTATCCCTCTTGCCGCGCATATGATATATTCCTTGCATCGTCAATTATTTATACCCTGCAGGTTTCGCTTGCAGCATCTGTTCCAATGCAGGCGCAACGCCCGTGCAACACACATGTCACCTGTTGCAGGGCGCAATACTTAAATATAAAGAGGCACACAATAATATTGGTGGTGCGATGAAAGAGACTGAGCACAGCAAGAAAAGGAAGACAAAGGCCGAACTCAAAGCTAAAATAAAATCAAAATACAGGTCAAAAGATCCGCACAGCGAACTGTATTCAAAAGAGTATCATGAAGTGAAGTACTCCAAGGAGCATATATGCCCGATATGCGGCAGCAGGATAGACGAAAATGGCATGTGCGCTTGCGGTGCAGGAGACTCATAACAAGTAATAATGGGTTTTTATTCTTATCTTCCCGTTAACTAGCATGGCAAGTTCGGAATTCACCCGTTCCGGGGCTGTAAAATATATATTGGACAGCAATCTTAGCCTGAACCACAGGCTGTGGCTGCTTGCCAATTCCAAGCTTACTAGAGAGGATCTTGTTGAAATTGCCATGCGCAACGAATTCCCATCCTTATCAATAAATGCTTTTTCTCTGATGGGCGACGAAGTGCTGAAGGCCAACACCCTGATAAGAATGTTTTCCAGCGGCAAGCAGGAGAACATGGATGCCATAACGCATGCTTCCATAAAAGGCATAGGATCCAAAAAGCTGCTCTGGGACCTGTACGTGCATCCATCAACACCCAAGTATGCCAAACAGTATATCGAGGATCTTATAAACGGTACGGGCACGAGTACTCCGCCGCATACGAGCCTGATAAGGCTAGAAAAGCCCAGGGACAGATTTTCGGAAGAGCAGTAGCCTATTCAAGGTCTTTGGATTTTATGCTGTGTCCTAGAAGCTTTGCCTTGGCCTCAAGATGCCTTTTCATGGTATTGTTTTTAGGCTTTATGTGTATGCCGTAGGGCTGCACGTCTATGCCGTACTGCTTCAGCCCCTCAACCTTTTTTGGGTTGTTGGTCATAAGCCTAACCTTCCGTATTCCAAACTCTTTAAGCATTGCAGCGGCAGCTGCGAAAGACCTGTTCTCCTGAGGGTAGCCCAGCTTCTTGTAAGCGTCGTATATGCTTACCTCGGAGCCATCCTTCTTTTTCCTTTCGACTATCTTCCCGTTTTTCCATTCGAAAGCATTCGAATAAGCCTTTGTCTTTGCGGTTATCCCGTTTCCAGCGCCTTCCTGGTTAAGGTATATTACTATGCCGGACTTGGCTTTTGAGATGCGCTTCAAGGCCTCTTCAAGCTCCTCCCTGCATTCACAGTTGGTAGCGTGAAACAGTTCGCTTGTGCCGCACGCCGAATGCACCCTTAGCAGAAGCCTCTCTTTTTTCTTTATCCTGCTTGCATCCCCGTATATCATCATCGTGTGGAACTGGCCGTTGGTCAGATCACCGAAAACGACATACGTGAAACCGCCGTATTCGGTAGGCAGCGGAGTGCTGCTCAGCATTTTCACTATGGGTGTCTTCTGCCTCTCTGCAACCCTGAGGTTTCCGCTCTCCAAGCTCGCAGTATCGCTCCACATTCGCTCAAAAAGCTCCTTCTGCTTCCTTACAGTAAATCCCATTAAAACACTCTTCTGGCTTCTATAAGCTTGTTTATATCGGTGGTCGGCTTTCCATCTTTCTCTATCTCGTGGTCAGCCGGAAACTTCTCCATATAATTTGGTATGTTGGCCTTCAGCCTCTCTTCGAATGTCGGTATAAACTCGTTCTTGTAGAAAAGCCCTACTGGTATTTTGTCTTCTGGCATGTACGCATTCTTTAGGGCCTGTGTCATCTTTGCCATTGTCTCGGAAGGGTCATGCACTTCCGGATCGTCTTCCAATTTGAATATCCTCTCCTTGTACCATTCGTTCGTATTTATGTCGTTGTAAGTCGGGCACGGCTGCAGTATGTCTATCAATCCCATTCCCTTGTGCTGCACTGCCTGCTTTATGAGTTCCTTTGTCATTGCAGTGTCATAAGCGAAGCTCCTTGCGACGAAGGTATAGCCTGACGCTATTGCCAGCGCCACAGGATTTATGGGCTCGTTTATGTTGGGCTTCGGAAGCGACTTTGTCTTTTCGCCCATAGGCATCGTCGGTGCCGCCTGGCCCTTGGTAAGGCCGTACACCCTGTTGTCGTGGACTATCATTGTCATGTCGGCGTTGCGCCTGCCTGCGCTTACGAAATGCCCTACTCCTATGCCGAAGGTGTCGCCGTCTCCCGCATCAACTATTACCTTCATGCTTGGGTTGGCCAGCTTGACCCCTATGGCAAATGCCAGCGACCTTCCGTGAAGCGTGTGCACCCCCGATATTGGGCCCGACACGAAATGGGGCAGCTTGCCCGAGCATCCGATTCCTGAAACTATGACCGCATCGGTAAAGTCAAGCTTCATCTCGCTGAGAGCGGCTTCCACTCCCCTCAATATTCCGAAGTCCCCGCACCCGGGGCACCAGTCGTTAAATTCTATTGCTTCATTTACCTCCATTCAAAACCACCTTCTTAGTGTCATTCTTGGCTATGTCTGTCACAGCAGATACTATCTCGTCCTTTGCCATTGGCCTGCCGTTCCACTTCAATATGTAGTGCGTAGGCATTATGCCCAGGTGCTCCGTCATTACCTCAGCGCCCTGCGCGTAATAGTTGTTCTCAACCGCAATTATCCTTTTCTTGCCTTTGAGCGCGTTTGCCACTATGCTTTTCGGGTACGGGCTGAACATCCTTACCTGCACCATCTCTATTTCCATTCCGGAACCCTTTAGCTCTTCCATTGCATCGAGTATGGCCCCTTTCGGAGATCCCCATGTAAGAAGAACAGTATCTGCATTGCCGACTATATTGACCTTCTTGGAATCAGGAAGGAACTTCTCCGCCGTTTCCATCTTTTTTATCCTCTTTTCGTACATTGCGGTCCTGTTGTCGCTGGCTTCTGTTATATGGCCGTATTCGTTGTGCTCATCGCCGGTGTAATACATCTGTGCATGCCCCAGGAAAGCCCTCGGGGATATTCCATCGTCGGTTATTTCGAACCTCTTGTACTTTTCCGGTTCATCGGGGAAGACAACCTTGCCCCTGTCTATCTTGGCGCTGCCCTGCTCAAGAACCGATTCATCCATGACCGCATATGCATTGGCAAGCGTCTTTTCGATAATGTGAACTACAGGAGTCTGGCACACTTCTGCCAGGTTGAGCCCGTTTATCGCATCTTCAAATATCTCCGCATGGTCACCGGAAGCGAGCACTACTCTTGCGAATTCCCCATGCCCTGCATTAAGCGCGAGCTTGAGGTCGGATTGTCCGCTTCTCGTGGGCAAGCCAGTAGCCGGAGAGCCCCTCATATAATAGGTAATAAGCACTGGAACCTCGTTCATGCCTGCCCAGCTTATGCCCTCGTTCATGAGCGAGAATCCAGGCCCGGAAGTTGCGGTTGCAGCCCTGGCACCTGTCAGTGCGGCTCCATTGGCGGAATTGATGGCAGCTAGCTCGTCCTCTGTCTGCAGGACAACGACTCCCTTCTGCGAGTCTCCTTCATTGAGCAGCTGGTTTGCCTCTATGTAAGTGCTCTCGTCGCTTGCAGGGGTTATCGGATAATACGACTGGAAGCCAAGCCCTCCGTAGAGCTTGCCCATCGCAGATATTGTATTCCCGTCCAGCTGTACTCTGTGCCCCTGCGCTTGCAGCCGCTTTAAGCCATAAGCGTCCTTTGCCTGCGACATGCCCGCCTGCGCTGCAAGAGTGTTCAGGTTTAAGAACGTCTCCTTCTTTGCAAAAGTGAATTTTATAGCATCAATTAGCAGCTGCTGGTCAAGCCCAAGGAGCGCAAATGAAGCTCCTGCGCACAGCATGTTTCTTGCTTTCTCCGCTACGAACGGATCCATCTTAAGCTGGTTTATTATGTTCTTCATAAGCGGTCCGTAGTCTATGGCTACAGCCTTCACTCCCTTTCCGGAAACGTATTTCACAACGTCGCCTATTGTAATTCCTAGGCCTGCTTTTTCAAGTATCGCTGCCTGTCTCTCCGCTATCTCGGGTTCTAGAGACCTTACCTTGTCCATGGACATGGACTCCTGCGCCTTGTCGTATATGAGCCAGCTTTTTACTTCGTCGAAATGCTGGAATACGGTCTCAGCATCGAAAGTAGCCAGTATGTCAACCTTTG
>JAKBRD010000065.1 GCA_021834865.1 Microcaldota archaeon
GGAGGGGGCTTCACAAGCAAAAAATACATAAATGCAGCATCAGAATTCACCGAATCACAGTACATAAAGGACAACATAGGAATACAGGCGACATACCTCAATGCATGGCTTCTGCACTCGGCATTTGGGAATTCCTCTGTAGTATACAAAGGGGATCCGAACGGCATTCGCTCCGAGATTAAAAACAGCAACATAGTGATTACCGGAGGCATAATGCCTGGGATAAGCACTGATACCGTGACCATGCTTCTCGCAGAGTCTGCCGATGCTACGCACGTGATAAATGTCAGCACGCCCAAGGGCGTCTACAACGAAAAGGGAAAATTTGTCAGTGCCATGGACATAGACGAGCTCCTCGAACTTGCAATGAAGGGCGATACGAGAGTTGCGCGCTCGAATTTCGTCTTTGACGTGATAGCGTGCAAGATAGCAAAGCGCTCCAATACAGAGCTCCACTTCTTGGATAAAAGCATAAAGAACATAGAAAGCGCCATCTCGCGCAGGAAGCACGGTGGCACCGTAATAAAGCCAAAGTGCTGAATCATTCTATTCCTAGTGCAGACATCATGAAAGGCAGTATTATCGTAGCATCTCCATCTATTGTTACGTACTTAGCCTTTTCCTTTATCTTGCCCCATGACACTGCTTCGGTGAGCCTTGCCCCGGAAAGGCTTCCGTCGAACTGCGTTGCGGTTGTTATGTAAACCGCATAGTCAAGCCCTCCCTTGAACTGGTTCCACCATATCACATGGTGCTTGCTTATTCCTCCGCCGATCATGAGAGCTCCGGTTACCTTGTTGTCGAAGGATATGTTGCTGAGCTCGAGCTCGTCCCTTATGAGGTTGAGCTTGAAGTCGTGATCTTGTGAATATATCGTCAGCTGTGTACCAAAAGCGCCGTCGAGTATTCCGGGGTTGAATATCTTGACATTGTGCAGGTAGGCCTGCCTGAGTATGGACCCCTCGTCATTTATGCGCTTTCCGAATTCGTAAAGCAGCTCGCTTGCGCTGTACTCCTTCTTGTAATCCTTTGACGAATATATATCGTCCATTATCTTTTTGAAGCTCTCTTCAACCTTTAGGCCGTATTCGTCGTTTTCTATGAATACGTTTCCGAGCCGGTATACTCTGAGCGAATGAAGGTAAGCGTCGTCAGCGTTAAAGGTCCCCAAAGAATATTTGCCTCCGAAAGCCCTTGCAAGGTCGTGGTCAACAGTTCCTCCTGTCGTTATTATGGCGTTGAAATGCTTAGTCATGGATGCAAGCACTCCTCTAAGACCTGTGGATACAATGTCTGCCGGGAAGGACAGGAAGTTGAAGGATTTCTTGTCTTTTAGCATGTCTTCCATTATGTGCGTGCCTGTTATCATGTGCTGGGCCGAGAATCCGCCTACGTGCTCCATCTCGCCGAACAGCCCCTCTACGGTCATGCCTTTCTTGAGCTTTATGTCATGCACTGGTATTGAAGTGAGCTTCTTGCTCTCTTCCTTTTTATTTTTGCCATTTTCAGCCATTGAATCATCCAAATAGAAATTCGGCACAAGCCGCTGCACAATCGTAATCGGAAAACAAATACTTACGGATTTGCACTGCTCTTTTCCAATGCAGCCCTTATCTTGAATAATTCTGTGAATAGATTTTTAACCTTTTCAGGAGCATAATAATCAGCGACCGTGATTTCATGAGCGAGTTTACAAGTGTTGACGATGAAGAGATCCTGAGATTTATAGAGGGTGCAAAACCCAAGATATATGTTGTTGGAACAGGCGGAAGCGGCAGCAACACCGTAAACAGGCTTGCTACTCTTGGCATAGAGGGCGCAACGCTAATAGCTATGAATACCGATGCGCCACACCTTATAAAGACAAGGGCAGAGAGGAAGCTCCTGCTCGGCAAGAAGGTAACAAAGGGTCTGGGCGCAGGAAGCGACATAAAGGTCGGCGAGGAAGCCGCAATGGAGAGCAAGGACGAGATAAAGCACATGCTCTCGGATGCAAATCTGGTTTTCATGACGTGCGGCCTCGGAGGCGGCACAGGCACCGGCTCAATAAGCACGATAGCACACGAGGCAAAGGAGAACGGCGCGCTTACGGTTGCAATAGTCACGCTTCCATTCTCGAGCGAGGGAAGGACAAGGATGCACAACGCGCTGGAAGGCCTTTCCAAGCTAAAGAAGATGTGCGACACCGTAATAATAATTCACAACGACAAGCTTCTTTCAGTGGCACCGGACCTGCCGCTAAACATGGCGTTCAGGGTTTCTGACGAGGTGCTTTCCAGCGCCACTAAGGGCATAGTCGAAATGGTTACGAAGCCCGGAATGGTAAACATAGACTTTGCTGACCTCAGGATGGTGCTTAAGGATTCTGGCTATGCGGTCATAGGCTCTGGAGAGGGCATGTCAACATCTGCACAGTCAAACAGGGCGCTCATTGCGCTTGAGAACGCAATAAAGAGCCCAATGCTTGATGCGGACCTGGCAACTGCCAAGAAGGCGCTGATAAACATAATCGGCGGAGAGAGCCTTACGCTAAGGGAAGCGGAAACCATATTCCAGGAGGTCGCGAGCAGGATAAGCAGCGACGCTCTCATAAAGTGGGGCGCCAGGATAGACGATGAGATGGCCAAGGATTCCATACGCATAATGCTTGTAGTCAGCGGAGTGGAATTCCCAGAATACACCGACACAAACATAAAGAAGGAGATTAAGAACTTGGAAAAGGTTGAGCTCGACGACATGTTCTGAGCTCAGCTTTGCTTTCTTCTATCTGCTAAAAACAAACATAAAAACAAGCGGCGGGAGGAAGGCCTCCGCGCCAAAGCGTACTGTGAATTATTCTAGAATGCCGTCAAGCTTCTTGTTAGCTTCGTCCCAATTGACTATGTTCCACCAAGCACCCACGTAATCTGCCCTCTTGTTCTTGTACTGCAGGTAGTACGCGTGCTCGAATTCGTCCAATATCAGGACTATCGGCATCTCTGCGAGATGGTTCATGAAGTGGTTTTCCACAGTCATTACGTTCAGGTTGCTGTTCTCCTTGTCGTATGTCAGCACCGCCCAGCCAGTTCCCGGGTTTGAGTTCGCCGCTTCTGTGAAAATCTTCTTGAACTTCTCATAGCTGCCGTACTGCTGGTCAATCAGGTCGCCAAGCTTTCCTCCGGGCT
>JAKBRD010000066.1 GCA_021834865.1 Microcaldota archaeon
GCATAGCCGGAAACTCGGAGAAATAAGCGTAAGACATTGCCGAAGCTATGTACGTAGATATCACTGCAGAGGCAAATACGTACGACATGCGCAAGCCTTTTTTAGTTATGCGGCTCAGATACCCGAAATAAGCCCCGGCGCCGAATATCAATATGGCTACAAAAACGAAGTTTGAAGCTACGGCTACGAAGAACCCTGAAGAACTGCCTGCCAATATGCAGTTTTCCAGCGGATTGAACGGCGCCGTTGCGAACAGAAAAGCGCTGTTAAGAACGGGCCTGGCGCATGACCCCTCAAACACTGCCACAAGCAGATACAGGACCACAAAGAGGAGAGTATATCTCGCGCCATTATCAAGATAATCAAGAACAACATGCTTTCTTTTCATTCTAATCCTCTCGGAAGCTGCACAAAAGTATTATATCCAAAACTATAAATATAAACCACGGATAATTGGGAATAGGTATTGAAAATGAACATAGAATTTACTCCTCTTGACCGCTACGCCGAACGCAAAGGCCTTTCGAAATTTGACAACGCGAAGATTGCAGCTGAAAAGGCAATATTCGATGCGATTCTGTATGATGGCGAGTTCCGCAATACTGCAAAAGAGCTATACGCAAAAAGAAACGTGGGCTCGCTAGGCATAATGCTCAAGTCCGTGCTCTCCAACGAAATCAAAATGGAAATGTCCGACCTATTGTCAAATATGAGCGACAACGCCCATCTGGACGATGCAAATCCAAGCCATACAAGCAATCTGTCCCTGGCAATAGAACTGATTGATTCCAAGGAGCTTGACATAGTAAAGGTTTACAGGAACGCGGACAGCCTGCTCGGAATTCTAATCGGCATGCTGCGCTAACTCGCCAAAGGAAATGGCTCAGGACTTCTTCGGCATTTGGGATTTACTTTCTCAAAAGCTTAGAATCTTTTAGCAGCGCGTATGCGTATTCAGCTATTTCGCGCGCTTCTTCCCTTACTCTTTCTCCAACGCTGCCTATGTAAGCCCTGGAAGCCACAACTATGCGGTCATGGTCAAGCACGTATACCTGCACAGATTCTTCCGGCATCGCAAGCCTTTCCTCTTCAGTGTATACGTATCTGCTCTTTTTTGCGTATTCCCTTATCGCATCTGCCATCCTTGCCGCTTCTTCGGTGCCTACTCCAAAAGTGTAGACTACGCGCTCTCCATTGCGCTTTTCAACAGTCCTCATGTACTTGCTCAAAGAAGGAGTTTCTGATTGTTTTTGTGGCATTCTCACACCACATAAAATTATTTATTGAAAAGGTTAATAAGCCTAACCGATTATGCGATGGCTTATCCGCCGCTGCCAATCTACGCCTTAAGCAGCTTATCGAGCTTCCATTCGAGCTCCTTGTTGTGCTTTTTCCTGTCTACCCCATAATGCTCGTAAAGCTTTCCTGTGGGGAAATTGCCAAAAATCTTTCCGGGCTTGCCTATGGTGCCATAAGTTCTCATTACCTCTCTTTCGCTTGGGGCTTCTATCTCCATATAATAAGGCAGGTCAGCATACTTGTCTATTACTATCTCAGCTCTGCCAAGCTTATATATCTCCCTTGTCTTCTCCGTATAAGCCGGCCTTCCGAAAAGCTTTGCCAATATTGCCGCGCCTGCCTTGAAGTCCGTGACTTCCGTTTCGTATTCGTAAGGGCTTTTTCTCTTTTCCAAATCCCAGTCCTTCAATGTCAGGTATGTGTTCTTGCCGTCAGTCCTGAGCCTAAGGTTTATCCTGCTTGATCCATTGCCCTTCATAGAGAAAAGTATCATTTTCAGCCTGAACCTTCCGACATAGGCTGCGCCCGCTTTTTTGAGAGCTTCTCGTACGTCCTTTGGATTAATGCCTATTATTTTAGTTTCTATCTCGCTTTTTCCGACTGCCATGCAAATCCAGAAGCATCTTTTGAAACTGTTAAACTTTTTTTATCAATACTGCTATCTGCGCTTAAAGCTTGTCCATTTTTCTTACTATCTGCAGCAGCAGGTCAAGTATTAAACCCGATATCACGGAAAGAAATCCTACAGTCACAAGCATGAACGCTATCAACGATCTTCCTATCTCATTGAGCGTGCCGGTGTGCAGGTAGTTGACTATTACAAGGGCGCCTATGACAAGCCCTGCAAGTATTAGCAAAACTCCTATTACTCCGAATATCAGCAGTGGAGAATAGTCCCTTGCGGACCTTACGATGTGGCCGGCAACCCCCAAGCCATACAATAGCTTGGACTTTGCAAGCTTGGATTCCCCGCTTGGCCTTGGGTAGTAGCTTATCGGGATGTCCTTTATTCTCTTATATCCTGCCTTGGATACTTCAAGCACGAAGAACAGCGTGCCTGCCCTATAAGGCACCACTTCGCTTATCGCTTCGAAAGCCTCTTTCTTCATTGCGAATATGCCTGAAAGCGCATCGTGTATGCCTATGCCGTGTATGGCGTTGTATATTTTCGTTATGTTCTTGTTGCCGAACGATAGGTACCCATTCATGGCCTTCCTGTCCCTATTGTGGAGCCTGTTGCCCAGCGCCATATCTACATCTCCTTTGACGACAAGCGCAACGACCTTGGCAAGGTCCTCAGGGTCGTATGTCCCGTCCGGATCTATTGTTGCGAGCACATTGCCCTTTGCGTGTGCGAAACCCTCCATAAGCGCGTTCTCATAACCTTTGCTCTGCTGCTCTACGAGCTTGACTCTCTTTGCGCGTATCCTCTTCCTATACTCCGGGCTGCTCTTGTCTATGACTATTATCTCGCATCCTGGCATGAGTGCCCTAATGCTGTCTATGACCGCGAACGCTCCCTCCTCCTCTATTGTTGGGAGCACTACGCTAACGCCATTCCATTTCAAGTTCTGCACCTTTCCGTTTAAATTGAAAGCCAATCCGTTAAATACTTTTCCGAAAGCATTGATAAAAATAGCCATTGTTGATACAGATGGAGGACAGCCAAAAAGCGCCCTTGAAATACTCGTCTCATCATGGATTTCCGGAACAGGATGTTTGAAGCTGCTGCCTTCCTTTTCAAAGCTTAACCGGCAATATCCGCAATTATGCAATAATGCTTTATTCTTTTACTGAGCATATAAGCTGGTGTTAA
>JAKBRD010000067.1 GCA_021834865.1 Microcaldota archaeon
TTTAGTATATTCAATCCAACATAAATTTAGCTAGTCCTTGTGATTTGCGGATTTGGCTTTTGTGTAACGCATCGGTGAAAACTATGGGAAGCAAAACCAATAAGGGTTCGATTTGGAAAAGAGAGGCGATAAGGTTCGGGGAGCTGTCAATACCCGTCTGGGCCTTGATGTCAATACTGTTCGTGTCCGCGACTGCTGCAACAACACTTGTAGTGTACAACGCAGTAGTGGCACAGGTAGTGCAACCGGCAAATATCACGCCACCAATAAGCATATCACTTTATACTGGAAATTATGTTTCAGGGGCTTTCAATACTCTGATAGCTAACTCTACCTCTTCTGCTAGCAATACTATACAAGTATATGGGGGCAACGATATAATCTATGGCGTTAACACAATAAACAACGCAAACAGGCAGGTAAATTCAACACTAGTTGACATTATAAGCGAAACCCCTGCATCAACATCAAATACTATGTTTCCAATAGATGTATACTTTTTGGGGAGCGGATTAAATTCGGCAGTCGCCAACGCTATAAATAGCAACCCCGCAAGCAACTCTCTGCAAGCGAACATAACCAATGGAAACTTCATGAACATCCTTGACAGTCTGCAAAGCAATACATTAAAGAGTGGTTTCTATACTTACAACGTCCCGGCAAACAGCTATCTAAATCCTACAGCCAATACTATAATGGTTACAAACTGGATTGGCGGAGAAGCTTTCAATTCCATATCTTCAAATATCGAGTACTACTATCTACTCAACCAGTCAACCTTTGCAGGCACTGCCAATACTCCTCAGGTAGGAATGCCATCAATACCCGCAAATGCATTTAGGTATTATATGCCTGGAGTGCAGCCAAGCTCTGTCATAGGGTTCGTAGTGCCTAGCACCTACAACGGCTCGTTGACATTTACAATAAAGGCAGTAGCAAGCAGCAGGGCTTTGGTAAACAACTGAATTCACAGAATTAATAAAGCGCCGTCGCTTTGACGGTGCACTTTCTTTATTTATGTTCTGTCTTTTACGTGATTTGAGAAGGATGATTAAATTGATAATAAAGCACGCAATGACTCTGACTGTGCTATTATCTATTCTCCTTTTTGGAATATCATCTGCTTATTTCCCTGCGAACATAGTCGCTGGCAGCTATTACGCTAACGTCATTACAAACTTTTCAGGGTATGGGTTAACAACAGCCAACATAACTGTGCTGTCGAAAATAAATACTACTGACTACTATCTATTCTCCTTTAACGATTCTGCAAACGGGCTGCAGCTAAACTGCACTGCACCTTACTCAAACGGAAGCGATTCAGACTACTTTTGCTTTGGATACAACAGGAGCATAAGGCACAATACGATACTGAACCTGTATGGACTAATTGGAAATGCGACAAACTACATAAGCCAAAATCTTTCAATACTGGCAGTAGCTCCGCAGCACCAGTATAAAATATCTACCAAGATATTCCTTAATGGAAATGTGGTTGTAAACGAGAGCGTGCAGACAAAGGTAATAAACATAACTGACATAAACTCTTCTCAGGAATCATTAACCAAAGGGATAACCCTGAACTGCCAGAATGTGGGTCCTTCCTACATAACTGGCAATTTAACCATAACGCTCTATCCTGCAGAGTGCTATTATAACGGCGGTGTAAATCAGTCATCATTGGATACAAATTCGATAATCCAAAACGCAGTACTGTCAAACATCACAGCTGGCAAGATCTACAACCAAACGTTGAAATTCAATAACGTCAGCATAGAAGTTTACAAGCCGCTTAATCTCACCGGCAAAACTCCGCGTGGATATTCGGGCTTCTACTACGTTGGCACATATGCCGATTACAACGGGAGTTACCTGCCCGCAATGGCAAAGGTACAAAGCGTATATGCATGCAACCTTCCGGTAGGGCCGCTTTCTGGGATTGAATATTACGGTAATTACAGTTCATATGTGAGTTTGTACGAATATTACAAAGGAGGTTCGGACTGCTATCTTGACTTCTATTTTCCTGCGAGCATGAACATATCAATAATACAAAGACTGCCGACCAAAGGAAGCCATATAACTACTACAACCATAAATACTACGACAACCACAACAACAATACCTCAACACCATAACAATCCATCTACCAAAACGACTACTGTATCCACGACAACTATTCATACGACTACAACAGTATCAACAACGGTTCCAACAACTACAATAAAGCAGGCACCACAAACAAGCAACAATAAAAAGCAGCAGGAAGAAAAAAATACTAGAAATACTGCCGCAGTTGCGGTCGTGGTAACTTCTGCATCTACCGCGGCTTTTGGCAGCTTGAGGCGTGCGGGAAAAAGATAAGGTGATCTTATGAAGAAAAGCCAAGAATACCTGATTTCAACAATAGGGCTCCTAGGTGTAATAGTAGCCATACTTTCAATACTTTACGAAAGCAACAATCTGGCACTCGTATCCTCAATTATCGCAATAGCAGCCATAGCAGTTTCGATGTATTTCGTCTACATAGAGGAAGAGGAGATAAAGGTGGAAAAGAAAGAGATAAAGGAAGAGCAGCATGAAATTAACGAACAGAAGGAAGAACTGACAAAAGACGAAACTGCCGATTCTGCAAGGCATAAGGAGGTTCGCAAAAAGCCAAAACAATGAATGCCTTGCAATTCGTATTGGGCCTGGCTGAGCCCAGGTATTATAGGCAGTATCTTATTTTCAGCCGCCTCCGCTTCTGTACTTCTTGGTGAGCCACCTGCAGGCATAATAATAAACTGCCACCATAAAAACCTCGATAACAATCACAAGCACGACTGATGCTGGGCTTACCTTCCCAAAGACCAGCGCAGATGGGTAGAATGCTGCAAGGCCTATTGGGAATCCAACCGTGAATAGGAGCGTGCCGGGAAAGGTTATTTCTTTATCGCCAGAAGTTTTATTTCGAAATTAAGCGTCTTTCCGACCAAAGGCGAATTAAGGTTTATCACCGCAGTAGTTGCGTTGACGGATTCTATTATTCCCTGTGCGCCGCTGCTGGATGTCACTACTGTATTTGCCTTAACTGTGCTATTGCCAAAATCCGATATCG
>JAKBRD010000068.1 GCA_021834865.1 Microcaldota archaeon
TCTAGAGACCTTACCTTGTCCATGGACATGGACTCCTGCGCCTTGTCGTATATGAGCCAGCTTTTTACTTCGTCGAAATGCTGGAATACGGTCTCAGCATCGAAAGTAGCCAGTATGTCAACCTTTGTCTCTACACTGTGCTGCGGCTTGTCGCTTATCACAACGTTGAAATAGCTGTGCCTGCCCTTTATGTTTGAGAAATACTCCCTGCTTCCGAATATGTAATATCCCGCTTTTGCGACAGCGTTGCCGAACAGGTTTGCCGATGTGTCCACTCCGGTACCCTGCGCGCCGCCTATCATCCAGCTTAGCCTCATTTATTCACCTGATTAGCAATAGATTTAAAGTATATTAAACATTTCGCGAAAAGAAGCGAACCCGATGCGTCGCAAGCGACCGCTTCCACCGATGCGGAAATGATTGCGTGCAGCATTTGCTTCTTACGCTGTATTATTAATCGCGTAAAGCATCGTGCTTATGGTCGCGTTCGGGTTTATGTATCTTCCAGGGGTCTGTGTTACTGTTGCCGTATATATGGAATAATTTTTCATGAAAATGATTCCATAAAGCTCCGAACTTCCGGATTTGAGTATCACGCCGATATAATCCTTTGGCATATTCTTTATGTAGGTAGCGCCGCTCCCGCTGAAATTGGATATATAATCGTAGGCAGCATTTGCAGTCTTACTGTCTGAATACGTTAGGGTCCTTATGACAAGGCTGGAGTTCTGGGACGTATAAGTAACAAGTCTTCCGCTTACAAAGCCGTTGGATACAGGTACCTGCTCACTGCCGCTGAACAGGCCCACTTCGCTATTGTAGCTGTAATTCGCAATGCTGAGCCTTTCCAAATTCGCTGTGGTAGTCGATGAAATCGTCGAAACTGTTGTGGCCCCATTAGATATCGATGTAGTGATACTGCTATTGGGCTTCGAAGGCAAAGTTATGACCAAAACAAAAACCGCCAAAACTACCATTATAGCCAAAATAGCAAGCACGGTAGTCCATCTATCCGCAAAATCACCAAAATGCCTTATTTCCTCATCCACATAAAAATTGCATGCAAACAGATTTAAAAGTATCCTAAGATCAATAATTCGCCTTGTAACTGTACAACAATTTATCTATCAAATATTCTGACGAGGTCTCACAAAATGATTCGTTTCCACTGCTGCACATGAAAAGCCCATTTCCAAGATAAAATGCAACTCCATATTTTTTGTAATTTATGCCGTTTGGAAAATGCATGTTCATGCTGAGTATCTTTAGCCTTATTCCCTTATAAGAAACGCTAGATATGTTGACGCTGTAATTCGCGACTTCATACCCGTAGAAGCTGTTTATATAAGAATCATTTTCGAATTCCGAAACTGCCAGCGAAGAATTTTTAAATACAAAAGCCGTTATGGACTTGCCAAGTGAAACATCGCCAAGTACGTCAATGCCATCGAAACCTGTGATATTGCCAACTCCGTAATCTGGCAGCTTGCTGTAAGAAACGTTGCCAAAAACCATATACCCGTAATAATCAAAATACCTGCTTCCGACCAAATTTAGCGTATCCACAAGGCCAGTAGTGCTAAAAAGCGTATTGTTTTTAACTGCTCCTCTTCCTGCTGAAACATTAACAAGCCCAAAGTATGCAGCAGTCAAAAAAATTACAGCTAATACCAACGCATAAGCTAATTTCTCTGTTTTGTAACTCTTTGCCTGCATTGCCCGTTACCTCTTACTATTTTGCAGCTTCCGATATAAAGCGGCTATAAAAATTGGAAGAATAATTATATAATGCCGTATTGTTTGCTTTGCCCTCAAACCACCATACAGACGTTACCAGGGCGACGTTTTTGTAAACGACTTTAGTTATCTGCCATTCTAAATTCGGCTTAGGCCCTATATAATAAGTCTGTGTCAGGTTGAGCCCCGCATTTGTGAAATTCGAGAAATTCATAATGTATGCATTAATCCCATCTATCTTGGCGCTGCTTTTTGAATAAAGCGAATTTTTTGATATTTCTGAAAAGATTTTCTGGCAATACCCTCCGGTTCCATTTATTATCGATAAATATCTGCCCAATGAACCATTTATATTTTCTACTCCGAATGACACAAATATCGGCTCTGACGTATTAAGCGTTGAGAAATTTATGGCACCTGGGGGCACAGGTACTCCTTTCTGTGCATAATCTACAAAATACTCCGTATAATTGCAATAAGTGTCACGGTATACGAAGGTGCCGAGATTTTTCAATTTCGTATTGAACGAGAAATTGCCTAAGTATGTGCTGGATTCGTTTATTGATATAGGGCTTGAAGTTGTGGCGTTTGTAATATGTTGCAATGGCAAATATATGCCAAAATTATGGAGAACAAGTATTATCAACAAAAGCAATATAACGACAAGCGCTGTGGCAGCCAAGTAGTGTTTTAGCTTTCCGCTATTGGATTCCGGCTCTTTAATTCCTAGGTAAGCGAATTTGTCGCCGTATGGCTCTTTCTGCGGCATATTGTCTGCAGCTTGCATACTCGGCTGGTTAGTGTTATTATTGTCATTACCAATTTCCACATCGTCGACTCGGTAATTCGAATATTTCAAAACGACCACTCATGCTGTTTTAATATCGGTTAATGCACCATTTACTATGTAATCATTTGTGCCGTTTGTATAAATGTTGTAAACCGGATAAGCGCCTGTCAAGTAAGTGACATTCCTAACAGATACCCAGCTCATATTGTAAGGATCATAAATGCTCCAGCCAGGTTTTATTACACTTGGATTTTTAACCCATCCTGTGTATGTCCCGTTTCTAACGTACATCGGCTGATCTGAAGGCGTAACACCTATCTTTCCGTTTATCATTTCAAGGAATTGCGAGTAGGATTCTGTTATGTATGTTATGCGTTCCTTTGTCAGCTTCATGCCGAATGTGTTATATCCGTAGACAACTTCGCCAATTTTGAGATTCGAAACTGTAACATACGTGCCGTTAAATGCTAAAATGGTATCATTGCCAGATACACAACCGCCGCCGCCTCCTGTGAC
>JAKBRD010000069.1 GCA_021834865.1 Microcaldota archaeon
CGAATATGTCGCGCCTCTGTTCAAGCGCGGAATAAACGTCGCCTATCATGGCTTCCTGGTTGGGCCTCGGCTTGTCGAACCTGAATAAATAGTCCATGATTTATTTTCTCATGGAAGGGATATAAACGTGAGCATTATCTTCTATTACTGCTGTTTTTCCTCTTCCTGCGTGTGCCTTTTTTCCTGCTCTTTGATGCTTTGCGAGGTCTTCCCTTCTTTACTGCCTTGCTCTTTGATGCTTTCTTCCTGCCTACGGATGAAGGCTTCTTTACTGTAGCTCTGGCCTTTGCCCCAGAAATCTGTGACTTGCCTTTTGCCGTCTTCCTGGACCTTTTCATGTATGCGAACGCTGCAACTACTATGACAATAACTGCTATTGCAAGTATTATGAGGATTTCAGCGGTGTAATTGGGCTTTGGTGCGGTTGCCACTATGGTAACTACTTTTGCAACTCCCTCGTCTATTACCGCGCCACCAGTACTGCTAGAAGTAGAATTTACGACTACTTCAAGCACTCCCTGCCATTCCATTCCTGGCGTATTATTCTTGGACGGAAGGTATACGTTTACTCTTACTTTGATCTGAGAGTTTGGAGGTATGGTGCCTGACATCGGGGAAGCTGTCATTATCGGTGCAGTAGCATTTTTTGCTGCAGTCCTGAAATTTGTTATTATGGTCTTAAAAGGTATGGGCGTTGATCCCTGGTTTATGAAGGTGTAATTGTAGCTGTAGGTTCCGCTTATGTTCACATAGAATGTAGGCTCACCAGCAACTTCTCCCAATTGCGCGTGTGCCGTAGTTGAAAGAATAGAAAAAGAAAAAACTGCCAAAAGCGTTGCAATAGCAATTAACTCAAAGAATCGCATTTGGCACACTCCATATTCAGCAGCTGTTTTCTATAACTATTGTCTGCGTGTATGTTCCTGCAGGTATTGCCCCTGGAACATTCAAGCCGAAGTATATGCTGTTCGATGGCGTATTGGAGGCGAGTGTCGGTACTGCTATGGTTATTCCTGTTGGTGACGGGACTATTGAAAGCGGGTTAGTAATAAGGAATGTATTTGAAGATGTTGCGCTCCACGTAGTGTTTGACACCCCGAAGTTGTTGAGCCCGCTTATCCAATTTCCACCGGATACGAGGACGTTTGCTGCTACGTTACCATACGGGTCGCTGTCAGTCACTATTACGTTGTCTGCATGCTGTGCAGTAGGATATAAGCTTCCGAAAGATATTGCGTTCGTGCTTAAGCTGATGTAGCATACTGATTCAACTGCAACGTTTGCCGTTACGTTGCTGGTTGTAGTAGCGAATGCTACGGAGCCAAGCGCCAAAGCCAATGTTCCGCTCACAACAAGCAAGCTGGCCATTATCGCTAAAAATGACTTGAGTCCAGTTTTTACTATATTCAAAGGATCACCTTCGCTTATTCTTATGATAATAAGCTATTAAAAGCTTTATATTTGTTAAAAGCTTTTATACTGCAGGCACACTCCATATTCAGCAGCTGTTTTCTATAACTATTGTCTGCGTGTATGTTCCTGCAGGTATTGCCCCTGGAACATTCAAGCCGAAGTATATGCTGTTGGAAGAGCTGGGCTCTACATCTATCCCCGTGCCTTTCAAGCTTCCTGACAGAAGATTGGAGCCAAATATGTCCAAAGGCGCCACACTCCAAGAGGTGTTTGTAACCCCAAAATTTGAAGACAAGCTTGTCCAATTTGTCCCTGAAAGCAAAACGTTTGCAACAGCGTCTCCGCTATTTGTATCTATGATGGGCACGTTATCGGGATACATTGTGCCGGGGTTTAAGCTTCCGAACGATATCGCGTTCGTGCTCAGTGATATTGTACAAACTGGCGGACTGAATTTTATTGCCGTCGCATTTCCAGCTATCAATGTTCCTGCATACGCCGAAGGGGTGTAATTATAGCCGTTGATGAGTACGTTTCCAACAGTATAGCTGTGTGCCCCAGGGAGCGTATCGAAGCTTATGAAATTCCCAGTGCTTGAATTTTTGTATCCGTCATATGTAACGTTCCACAATGTGCCTGATGGCAATCCTGATTCGTAAAATTTGGTTATGCCGTTATAGCTGGCAGTAACTATGCCGTTTCCTATTACAGTAAGATTCGTAGTCTGTGCATACTCATTTTGCACAGTAAGATTCGCATCGCTCACGCTCCAGTTCGTGAATACAAAGTTATTGGGTGGATTTGCGGTTATGGTCCCTGTTCCAATAATATTTGTTGTCTGCCCGTTTGTAAAAGTCTTGCCATTGGTAGTTATGGTCCCTGCATTGGGATTGTCTTCCAAAGTCAAAGTATACGGTGGGAAAACATAAGCAGCCATAGCAAAGTATTCTCCATTTGCCATGCTTTCAGCAACTGAGTAAGAGCCTGCTTTTTGGTCCTGGCATATCGCAATATAAGCGGATTCAAGCCCGTCTGCGCCAGACTCTATCCCCTTGCTATAACATCCACCCAAGGTGCTCGGTATGCTTGATATTTCTCCTCCTCCTGAGCTTATTGCAATTACCACCACAGAGCCTGTCTCATTTACATTGTAGTCGAGCGTGCCGCCATAAGTAAAAGAACCTGAATAAATAGAATAGTGGGGCTTTGCGTAAACTCCTGCTGCAGCTTCAGCTAAATCAGGCCCTGTCGTAGTTTCCGTACATGCGTCAGTTGTCTGTTCACCTATATAAGAATCATCGCCGCCAGAATATTGGTCTACTGTGCCTGTAGTGTAAGTAACTGCGGCCGTTCCAGCTCCACCTGCGCATATATATGTAAGATAGTTTGCAGGAGCATAAGCGGTCAAAGTATCCGTAGTGCTCGAATTGAGAGCTTCTGCATTGCTTACCGTATAAAGCTTTGGGGTTATGGAAAAATTGCCGGTTTTCGATGCGCTTGTATAATTCCCATTTCCTGCTATATCAAACAAAATGCTGTAATTTCCGACGCTTGCCGATGTCGTGTACGTATTGCCGGAAAACGTTGAAGCGACGCTTGCGTTGTTAA
>JAKBRD010000070.1 GCA_021834865.1 Microcaldota archaeon
CCGCATTTTTGTATGCCGAGTTAAAGATTATTCGGAAAAGATTAAATATTGGCTCGGCGAGATTTATTCAGGTTAAATGGTAACAAAAAAGGAGGTAGTTGAAGCTTTGTCGCAATGCAAGGACCCGGAGCTTGACGCTGATATAGTTAATCTGGGCCTTATATACGGGATAAATGTAGCGGATCCTGGAGACGTAAAAATAACTCTTACTATGACCAGTGCCATGTGCCCTGTGACATCGCTGATACTGGCCGATGCGCAGCTTCGCCTGGAATCAATTCCTAATGTTGGCAAGGTAGAGCTGGAATTGGTGTGGGACCCGATGTGGAGCCCTGACATGATGAGCGACGAGATAAAATACCGCACCTGATTAAGGCCTTATTCTTCTTCTATCCCTTGGGAAGAGAGTGCATTCCCTTATGTTTTGGAGGTTCAGCATTTTCATTGCCAGCCTTTCAAGTCCTATGCTCCATCCGGCATGGGGCGGCGCACCGCACCTGAACGCATTGACATAAAATTCGAAGTTCTTTGGCTCCAGCCCTTTCCTTTTTATGGCCTCTATAAGCATCTCTGGCATGTGTATCCTTTGGGCGCCGCTGCTTATCTCGAGCCCTTTGTATATCATATCGAAGCTGTTGCATACATCCGAATCGCCCTCCTTTGGCATAGAATAGAAAGCCCTCACTGCAGTAGGGTATTCGTATACCAAAACTGCATCTCCGAATATCTCGCCAAGCTTAATTTCGTTTTCTCTTGAAAAGTCTTCTCCCAAATTTATTTTTTCTCCGTGTGCTTTCAAGCTCTCCACTGCTTCCTCATACGAAACGCGCTTTACCGAAGGGACATCTAGCTTGACGTCAAGCTCCTCAAGCTCGCGCACGTTTTTTCTTTTCACATCTCCAATTATACGCTTCAGAGTTTCTTCAAGAAGCTGCATCGCATCGTTATGGTCGGCAAATCCCATCTCGATGTCCATCTGCGTTATCTCGTTTATATGGTAAGTGTCATTCGACTTCTCAGCCCTATATACCGGCATGACCATAAACACCTTGTCAAGCCCCCCTATGACGGCAAACTGCTTGTATAGCTGCGGCGACTGAGCCAAAAACGCCTTATCCTCAAAATATTTTATTTCGAAGAGCTCCGAGCCGCCTTCTGTGGCTTCTGCTACTATCGAGGAAGTCCTTATCTCGTTGAAGCCCTTCTGCTGGAGGCCCTCCCTAAAAGAATCCAGTATAGTAGATTCTATCCTGAATATGGCAGTGCTTTGTATGCGCCTCAGGTCTATGTACCTGTAGTTTAGCCTTACGTCCAGCTCTACAGGCACTTTTCCGGTCACTTCAAAAGGTATGTTGGCCGAAAGCGGGTTTAGGTTCTTTACTTCTATCGGAACTATCTCATATCCTGACCTTGCTTCCTTGTTGGCTTTCACGGTCCCTCTTACGCTTATGACGCTTTCTTTTGGCAATGAGAGCGCGCCTATTACCGATTCTTCAGTAACACCTTTCTTGGCAACTATCTGGACTATCCCGCTCATGTCCCTCAAGAGGAGGAATGTTACCTTGCCAAGCTCCCTGACTTCATGAACCCACCCCGCTACGGTGACCTCCTTGCCGTCCATCTCAGGGGTTATCTCATTGACATAAGCGGTTCTTATCATAAAAATCACAACATCAAGCAATCAGAAACGGACCCAAAAATCAGGCCCGAACCACGACTATTTGTATTATAAAGGATTTATAGTTTTCTGAAAGCAGCAACTTCGCAGTCAAAAGAATAAAAAAATAAAAATAGGTTTTTTACTTCATCAGCACTATCTGTATAGCGCTTACTTTCGATTTGGTGCCGTCCTCATTGCTTATCTCTTCGGAGGAAGTCTTTATGCTCTTCTCCTTAAGGCCCGGCAGGAACTTGTTCTGGACTATCTCTTTTACGTCCACTGCCCTGGATATCGCGTTGCCCCTGGCCTTTATGGTGACCTCTGGCATTCCGCTGTTGAACTGCGTGACAACAGCCAGCACATAGTTCATCGTTGGTTTCTTGCCTATGTATACAACATTTTCTCTTCCTGCGTCGTTAATTCTTTCGTTGTCTGCCATGTATATCACTTTGTTGCGCATAATGCTGCAGGGACTCGCGTACCCTACAAGGCTATCGGTACTATTTCTCGGTTAACGTATTTATTCCTTTGCTGGCTTGTTTTTTCTTTTTAGCGTATCGAGTATTGCGGCCGTTTCCTTCTCTGCATCTATGTCAGCTCCGCATTCTTTGGCAATGTAAACGGGATAAGCTATGGCTATATCCCTTAGAAGGCTGACTTCCTTGCTTATTCCTGCTTTGTCAGCTATATCCATATTCGCGTTGACTATGCTGCCAACGAGCGGCAGCAAATCGTTGAAAAGCTGCAATAGCCTCTGCGTATCCATCTCTCCGTCCTTAATTATTCTCTTTGCCTCTTCGTAGCCCCAACTTGTTTCCGCATCCTCGGACGAGAAAGCCTTTCCGAAAGAGCGCATATATTCCGGCATGACCGGATAGAAAACCTTGTAAAATATGTTTCCAAAGGTGCTACCGTAAGAAGACTTTAGGACAAGGTCGTACGATATTATCCTTTCCTTCCAATCTGTTATGGAGCCAAGCTTCTCAAACAGGGCCCTGACCTCGGCCGTTTCGCTTCCGGATTTTTTCCCAAGCCCTTCGAGCATGTTTTTTATGGCTCTTAGGTGCTTTTGCTCTATTTCACCCAAGGCAGCGAAATGCTCCGCATATCTCTTGGAATCGTAGTCGTGCAGGTCCTTGGACCAAGATTCTGCTATCCTTGAGCTTTCTTCCTCGCCTGCATAAAAAAGGCTGACTATCCTTGTTATATCGGAAACTTCGAACTGCACTGAGTTGGGCAGCTCTATAACGTTGCCAGTTATCCTGCCTCTCTTTCTCTTGACGTCTATGAAGCTTATGCCCCGCCTGACCGCGTTCAACGGATTGCTC
>JAKBRD010000002.1 GCA_021834865.1 Microcaldota archaeon
TAGTTCGTAGGGTATGTCATAGAAGTGAAAAGAAACCTGTCAACTACTACTGCTTCGAGGTCCTCCTTGTACTCGTACTTTATGCCGCTGCCCTGGGGTATCTCTATGAACGCGTAAAACGTCTCTGGAAAATTGTCTGTCTGCTTTGAGAAGTTCATTCTATCACTTGCGTGCATTTATTGTTTTAAACAGCTAAAAACGTTTCGAAAAAGAAGATGGCTCACGCTGGTAAGCAATTAAAAAATTGCAGTCTTGAGGATTTATGCAGGTACCGATATATGGCCCGCACACTTATGTTTTTGAGGTGATCTATCCGCAGGTTCCCCTACGGATACCTTGTTATACCTTAGCCCACCTCGCGAAACCTTAGTTCGAAAACGCCAGCGGCGCTGCCTCACTAAGACCTCACTTGGGTGGCTTGGTAGGCGGTGTGTGCAAGGAGCAGGGACGTATTCACCGCTCGATAGTGACAAGCGATTACTAGGGATTCCAGCTTCATGAGGGCGAGTTTCAGCCCTCAATCCGAACTTGGGCCGGTTTTAGGGGATTAGCTTCACCTTTCGGTGTTGCATCTCATTGTGCCGACCTTTGTATGCCGCGTGTAGCCCAGAAGATTCAGAGCATACTGACGTATCGTCGCCCTCTCCTTCCTCCTCCTTAAACGAAGGCGGTCCTAACAGAGTGCCCTGCTTATCTCTAAGCAGGTAGCAACTGTAAGCGAGGGTCTCGCTCGTTTCCGGGTCAATGAATAATACTCGCAATTCTAAGGCTGTAATCTTTTATTAGCGTTATAAATGCGGACTGGTTTGCAAGGTAATCCTTGCTGCCCCTTTTGTCCGTGTGTATGTTGAGCCTTTCGAGTACTACCTCGTCAACGCTGTCCATGCCCTTCAGAAAGATGCCTTTCGCATCCTTGCCTCCGTTGCAGTCGAACAGCGCCGCGAAGTAATTTCCGGAATATGCATTGGCAAACTTGAATATGTTTACTCTTCTTTCAAGCGCCTTTTCAAACCTTTTCACCATCGTGGAGTTGTAGAAGAAAGTTTTCCTGACCTTGCCCTCGCTATCGATGATTATCTTGTTAGGCTCTATGCCAAACTCGTCCATTGCGAGCTTGGCAAACCTTGCAATCATATCATCGTCGCTTGAGGACAGTTCAATCCGCTTTCCCCTGTTGCACCTGTATATTCCAAGCATGTAGCTTGTATCAGGCGTTAGTCTTAGCTTTTGTGTCATTGTATCACTCATAGACTTACCGGACTTAACCGGACAGTTCACACCACGAGCTGACGGTCGCCATGCACTACCTCTCGGCTTGTCAGGTAAGATCTTCAGTCTGACCTTCACACTGCCGTCGCTTCTGGTAATATTTCCGACGTTGGATTCAATTAAACCGCAGCATCCACCCCTTGTGTGCTCCCCCGCCAATTGCTTTAAGTTTCAACCTTGCGGCCGTACTCCCCAGGCGGCAGACTTAACACTTACGCTACGGTACTGCAAGCATTCGTGATACTTGCAACACCAGAGTCTGCATAATTTACTGCTAGGGCTACTCGGGTATCTGATCCGATTCGTTCTCCTAGCCTTCGCTCCTCACCGTCGGATGCGTTCTAGTCAGGCGCCTTCGCCACCGTTAGTCCTTATAGGATTACAGGATTTAACCCCTCCCCCATAAGTACTCCTGACCTCACCCGCTCCCTAGCCGATGGGTATCTCGCGCACGCATTGACGTTGAGCGCCAATATTTCACGCGAGACGGCATCAGCCGGCTACGAGCGCTTTAAGCCCAATAATCGTGGACACCACTTGTGCTGCCGGTATTACCGTGGCGGCTGCCACCGGTCTTGCCCAGCACTTATTCGCCAAGCTTGCTATACTTGGCAAAAGGTTCACAAAGTGAACCACTCAGATTCCCCCCATCACGCTTACGCGCATTGTGGAGTTTGCGCGCCTGCTGCACACCGTAGTGCTAGGGCCCTTGTCTCAGTGCCCTTCTCGGGGCTTATGCTCCCACATCCCCTACGGGTTATAGGTATGGTGGGCCGTTACCCCGCCATCTGCCTGATCCGCCGCAGTCTCATCGTAAAGCGGAAACGCTGCAATTCGCGCTCCTTTAAGTCAGGGCTCCTTCCAGAATCCCTGGCCTATGGTGCATTAGCCACAGTTTCCCATGGGTATTCGCCTCTTTACGGTAGATTGACTACGTGTTACTGAGCCGTACGCTGCCCAGCGAAGCCGCTGAGCGAACTTGCATGGCTGTCGAAATCTGATAGCAGTGCCCTCCAGCAGCATCGACTGGAATCGATGTCTGGAACGGCCATATTTATCGCAATTGTCGGTACCTTATTGCACTCCTCAAGACTGCATCCAATTCCAAGCAGGAATTTTCATATTAAGCATGCAAAATTGCATCGGAACAAATAGTGGTCCAAAATAACCACAACAAGCACTATTGTTTTTAGGGATAAAGTATTTATACCTTATTATAAGCGCGCCGTCTGCAGATATATCGCTGTTTGCAACGCATGCTACATGATACTAAATGTTTTAATGCCTTTTTCAGTCACATACGCCGATTGACGAATCATAATGCATCATATAAATATAAAACCAAGAAAATTACTCGATGTGTTTTTATGGAAACCACAACCAAAAAGTCAGGCTATTCGGACAAGACTATATTCGTTAAAATTAGCTCTAGAGATTCGGAAGACCTGAAGAAAACAAGGACTGCGCTTGAAGAAAAGCTGAAGGGCTCCGGCGGCGAATTGGTTGCCAGGAAATCCCAGGACAATTCAGCAGCTCATGAATCAGCTATAGCAATGTACTTCGAAAATGAGGATCAGATGTCGGAAGCGGTGAGCGAGCTCAAGCTGGAAACCCTTCTCAGGTCAGAGCAGCACCATATAGAAATAGCAGACGGCGCATCAGAGAAAAACAAAATGTCCAAAAATTATTTCAATCAAGAAGCGGATAAGCTTCTAAGCGATTACGTATACGAAACTCGCTGGGACTGAAAAAGAAGGGCCAGGCGCCCTTCCAACAAAGTCAAAGATCATATACGATTCCAGGGACTTTAGGAAACGCCTGCACATCGCCGACATGCGAGGCATCCGTAATCCAGGCTATGAGCCTTTCCATGCCTATGCCCGCGCCGGCGCTCTGCTTTATCCTTCCATCCTTCGCAAGCTCCAGCAGCAAAGAGTACAGCTCTTTTTTTACTCCTGCACTTTCCATCTTGGACAGCATCTTATCGTATTCGAACTCCCTCAGTGCACCTGTAACTAGCTCGCCTCTTTTCGGCAGGTAAAGGTCAAAGTTGTCCCACTTGTGCGTTTTTGGGTCCTCATAGTCGTAGAACTCCCTGGGAAGATCCACTATCCAAGCGGGCTCGCTTATATGTTTCGGCAGTTCTTCTTCCCAACCCATTCCGTATTCCTTTTCCAGCTCTGCCCTTTCATGCACTTTGAAAGGGATCCCGAATTTTGGCGCTTCGGCCCCTATCTCGGAAAATTCTTCATCCATAACCTTTCCGACATGCTCAACGAGACCGTGCAGCATTTTCTCTATAAGCGAGCGTATATCCGCTGCGGAATATCCCTGTGCCTCAAAATCCATCTGGGAGAACTCAAACAGGTGCCTGCCAGTGCCAGCCCTTTCAGGCTTTTCGAGCCTTATGTTCGGCGACACTACGAAAAATCGGTCCATGAGCAGCGATGTGCCGACAAGCTTGTGCACTATCATGCTGTGCATTGTCCTTACCGTAGTCCCATAGATGTCAACCTCGAGCCTTTTGTATATCCCGGCAGCAGGGTCGGGCCACAGAGGATCGGTTATCGGCGACAGAAGCACCGGCAGCATCTGCGCAAAGCCCTCCTTTCGCATGAAGTCCTCCTCATATGCTATTATTTCCGACCCTATCCGTATCCTGGCAGCGCGCTCCATTCTCTCCTTTTCCGACATCTCGTGCAAGGGCTTAGGCATGCCCTTTTTTCCTATTCCTGCGTCTATCTTTTGTTTTTCATATTCCATATTCTCACCCTATGGTAAGCGTTAAGTGAAAAATAGCCCAAGCTACAGAATGCAAAATCTATGGCAGCAAAACAGGCATGCAGGCTTCTAGCTAAAAACAAGTGCTTGTCCAAAGAGACAATTCCGTCCAGAAGCCCTTATATCCATTCTATCAAGCAAAGAAGCGCGCTTTCCGATATTTAAGGCTTCTGTGCAGCATTGCAGTCTTCATAAATCAATAAAGCAGCTTTAGCTGGCACGCGCATTCCCAAATCATATCCTTCCTTTAGAAATGCCTGTGCTGACCCCGTTTGCAATCATGTGTGCAAGCCTTAGAAGCTCGAATGCAGTCGCCACTATTTTGTCATGATCGATTTTTTCATCAGACTGTATATGGAAACCATGCGCCCTCTTGAAGGGCCTTTCAGAGTTTAAGGCTTTTACTACGGCGATTTTGCTGTTTATCGAATCGCGGCACTCTCCGGAATTCATAAGGGCTTTCTCAAGCGCCTTGAAATCAGGCTTCTTCCGCGTAAGCACTACCGCAGGGATTCCAGTGCGGCGCTCTACTGTTTTCACGTCTACAACGTTGAGGCCCGCAAGCGCTATACCGTTGATTGCAATGAGCTTTATCTGGTCCCCAAAGCGCGACTTGCGCGCCATCTTCATTATCTTTGAAGTCGCATCGTTTCCGTCGACAATAATCCTGTCAGAAAGGACTCCTTCGATTGTTCCCATTCTTCCTATTATTCCTACAAGCAGCGTAGTCTTCTTTTTTCTTTCGTAGATCGGCCCGCTGGCGACTGCGAGGATGCGTGCTCCTTCCTTCATGTTTAAGGATAAATAAAGAAAAAGATTTATCACTTTCCGAGATTCACTGCTTGGCGTTTATGCCCTTCTTTATCTCGGCTATCTTCTCGTCAAGGGCTTCAAGGGCCTTCTCGAGCGTTTCCGCGGCTTTCTTCTTGCCCGTCTTTATTACCAGCTGCGGCTTTCCTGTTTCCGGGTGGTCCTTGGTTACTCCAGTAAATATGACGTCGTCGTTGCCAGAAAGCTCTGCTGCTATCATGTCGGGTATGGTAGTGTCTCCGTCTTCAAATTCCAATATAAGTTCCTTGCTTTCGTTTTTTATGACGTTTATTCCATCCATGTTGACACCATCATTCCTCGTTGCTCTGGCCGTTGCGCATCAGAAGCTCTTCTATGCCCTTGGAATTGTCATAAAGCGAGCTCATCTTGGGCCTGAATGTCCTCTTGCATGAGCTGCAGTACAATCCGTCTCCGTGCTTGTCCGGCATAAGCTTTTCTCCGCATTCGTCGCAAAGCGAGTATACTACTCCCGCTTCAGGATCCCTTAAGCTGAGCGTGAATATCTCGCTGTCTTCCATTATTATCTTGGCAAGCACAACGTCGCCCATTTCGGCAGGCTTTGGCTCATCCCTGCTCCTGTCATGCCTTTCGTGCATGCCTCCTCTCATCGGCGGCCTTCTCGGCGCCATTAAGACTACCTTTCCGTCCTTGCCGGCAATGAACTCCATGCTGCCTATCGAGAAGTTTTCAATCTCTACGAATATTACGCTCTTGAGGACTCCTACAACTCTCCCAAGGACAAACATGCCTCTTTTCATTCTCCTTATGTCCCTGGTTGCGCTGTTTACGAGCATCTTGCCTTCTTCTGCATCTGCCTTGCCGAAAACAGCAGAATATACTACTCCGTTTTCTACGTATACGTTCCTGGCTGGCAGGAACTCCTCTTCTGTAGAGAGCCTGTCTCCAGGAAATACTACTTCAGAAGTTGAAATAGGTTCTGTCATTCGAATCATTCTGTATTGGGCGGGCAAGGGCTATAAGCATAATGCTCATACGCGCCTTCCACGCTTTCCTCCCGGCCTCCTAGTGGTGTCGGTGGGTATCGGCGTCACGTCTTCTATCCTGTTGACGCGAAGGCCGCTCCTTGCGAGCACCCTAACTACTGCCTGGGCTCCGTGCCCTGGCGTTTTTGAGTTGTGGCCTCCGGGGGCTCTTATCTCTATGTTTATGTTCATTATGCCTTTTTCCTTGGCAGCAGCAGCAACCTTGTACGCTGCCTGCATGGCTGCATAAGGCGAACCTTCCTGAGAATCTGTGTTTACCATCATGCCGCCGCTTCCGACAGCTATTGTCTCAGCGCCGCTTATGTCAGTGAGCGTTATTATCGTATCGTTCTTTGAGGAGTAAACGTGCGCAACTGCCAGCCTTTCTGGCTTGGGCTTTGCCTTTGTCTCTTCCATAGCCTTTGCTTCGTAGGAGACCGCCTCTTTCTTTTGCTTCTCCCCTGACGGTTTTTTATCTGCTGTTTTGCCTTTTTTAGCCATAAATATCTACCTTATTCAATTCTCTGCCTGCTCGACGCTTGGCTCTGTTTCTGCCTTTGCTTCTTCATGCTTTGCAGGCACTATGTCTATGGGCTTGTAGTACCCTATTTTGCTCTCTTCTTCGGCGTTGACCAAATATCCCGGAACAGTGAGCTTGCGCCCGTTTATGGAAACGAATCCATGCGTTATCAGCTGCCTTGACTGCTTCATGCTCCTGGCCATGCCTCTCTTGTAGACAACTGATTCTAGCCTCCTGTCGAGTATGTTCCTTTCGCTGAGCTCAAGGAGCTTCTCAATCGGCGTGTCTTTGTCTATGATTCCAAGCTTTACGAGCCTGGTTTTAAGCGCTTGCTCTACGTTTCCAGTGCTCGTAGCCCCTGAAAGAAGAAGCCTTACGTTGCCTCGTATCCTGCTGAGCTCGCTCTGCACCTTCCACAGCTCGCTCATGTTCTTGAGGCCGTATTCCTTTATCAATGCGTTGTCAGCGTTTATCCTTGCCAAGTTCCATATGTCCTTTGGCTTGTCAAATTTTTTCCTGTTTCTTTTAGGTGCTCCCAAGCAATCACTTTATCATTTCTTGTCGGATTTCGCTGCAGGCGCTCCAGGCTTATTCTGCTTCTTCGTGACTCCCATGGTAGCCCCGGTCCTTCCTGTCGACCTTGTGCGCTGTCCGCGAACCTTCTGCCCGTACTGGTGCCTTGCGCCCCTCCACGTCCTAAGCGTAACGTCCCTTGAGACGTCCTGCCTGTTGGCGAAGATTAGGTCGTTGCCTACTACGTGCATGTCTTTTCCTGTCTCGAAATCCTTGTTTCTGTTAAGCATAAATCTTGGTATCCCGTACTTTTGCGGGTCCTTTATGAGCGCTTCAAGCTTTGCTATGTTCTCCTCGCTGAGCGAGCCTATCTCGTCCTTGGGGTCTATTTCAAGCTTGTTTTCCAGGGCGTAGCTCATGGCTCTTGCCATGTCCCTGCCTATGCCTTTGACAGAGTCTATGGCCCTTTCAACGCTTAGGCTGCCGTTGACGTCCTTTCCCGAAATTCTTATTACAGAGGTCAGCCTAGCGGAAGACTCTTTTCTTCCGTGCTGCTTCTCATTGCTTTGAGCATTTTTTTCTTCAGCCATTTGAACACCAAACGCCAGGGCTGGGATATTCAGCATAGAGCATTTGAACCCAGAAGGCTCGAGGAGCCATACGCTTGCAGGTATTTTACTTCCAGGCGTACGCGTTACCAGTTTCCGCCACCCTGGCATTCAAGCTATAATTCTAATGCGTTAATAATTTAACCTTTGCTTTTTCCTCATGCTGAAAATATGCCTATTTCCCTTTTGCTTTGCACCTATATTTTTGATGGAAGCTTTTTATAACCTTTCATAAACTCGTGATTATCGGCCCATCAGCACTACGGCATTGCTTTCGCATTTCCAGAAAAAGAGCACGCAGTACAATGATTCACCGCCAAAAATATTCTGATAAAATTATTGCCTCTTTTCCGTTCCATCAGCCCAGATAAACTCGTAAACGTTGGAGTTCCCCTTTATCATTGCAACTGGCCTTGCGTTTATGGCGTACATTTCCAGCGGTCTTCCGAGCTTCCCCTGCTTCATAATTTTGAATAGGTAGTATTCATAATTCTACCAATCCTTCCATTATGCTAAAATTCATCCTGCCCTGAGAAAATACTGGAAATCTCACACATTTTTATCCTGAGGCAGCGGCCTCACTGCGGGGAACGGTAGCACTTCCTTTATGGATACGTTGTCCGTGAGTATCATTGCCAGCCTGTCTATCGCAATGCCAAGGCCTGCCGTAGGGGGCATGCCGTACTCTATCGCTTCAAGGAAATCCTCGTCGCTAGGCGGCGCTTCCGAATCGCCCTTCCTTCTTTCGGCATCCTGCTCCTCAAACTTCTTCCTCTGTTCTATCGGGTCTGTGAGCTCGGAATAGCAGTTGGCGTCCTCCTTGCCTGCCAGGTAAAGCTCAAACCTCTCGCTAAGCTTCGGGTTGCCGCGCTTGTCCTTAGTGAGCGGGCACATATAAGCTGGGAAATCAAGCACGAAAGCAGGGTCGAAAAGCTCCGGCTTTATGTATTTGTCGAAAAGCGCATCTGCAACATGGTACGCGTTGACTATGCCTATCTCAAGCTTCTCCTTCTTGGCTATCTCTTTTGCATCCTCATCCGTAAGATCCGCAAGGTCTATGCCTGTTTTCTTCTTTATCTCTTCCACCCAATATACTCTCTTGAACGGCGGCTCGAAGTTCAGCTCTTTGCCCTGGTACTTGACCTTGTACGTGCCGAACAGCTCCTTGGCAAGAGTTGAAAGCATTTCCTCTGTCATACCCATAAAGTCGTTGTAGTCCTTGTAAGCCTCGTAAAACTCTATCTGCGTGAACTCTGGGTTGTGCGTGGAGTCTATGTCTTCGTTCCTGAAGTCCTTAGATACCTCGTATACCTTCTCAAAGCCGCCTATTATGAGCCTCTTAAGATACAGCTCGTCCGATATCCTAAGGTAAAACTCGCTTTCTAGAGCGTTGTACCTGGTCTTGAAAGGCTCTGCGTTTGCGCCGCCGTAAGTAGGCTGAAGTATCGGCGTTTCGAATTCCACATAACCTCTGCTGTCAAGGAAGTTCCTCAGAAAGCTCAATATCCTTGCCCTTGTAGTGAAAAAATTCCTTACTTCCGGATTTGCAACGAGGTCCAGGTATCTTTTCCTATACCTTATCTCTGTATCATTCAACCCGTGGAACTTTTCCGGCAGCTGACGCAGCGATTTTCCAAGCATTGATATGGTCTTAGCCTCTATGCTTATCTCGCCCCTCTTGGTCTTGTTCACCTTGCCCTCTATGCCTAGCATGTCTCCGGAATCTATGGACTCAAGGAGGTCGAATGACTTCTTTTCGGTTACGTTCGCGGCTGCGAGCACCTGTATCTTGCCGCTTTGGTCAAGCAGGTCTATGAAGTAAAGCTGCCCCATGTGCCTTATGCTCAAAGCCCTTCCAGCAACGCTTGTATCCTTGCCCTCCAATTTATCGTAATTCTTCTTTATCTCCTCAGCATGAGCCTTCTGTTTGAAGGAATACGGGTATGGATTTATCCCCTGCTCCTGCAGCTTTTTCAATTTTTCGAGCTTAAAATCATCTACCATCTAACCACTTGAAAATGCAATAAAGATGGCTATGTTAAATTATTATTGATTTTGTGCTGGCTCCAAAGTTTATCGCGCTACAAAATCAGCCGCAAAACAAATATTACTTTTAATACAGAAGAGCTGAAATACAAGACTGCAGAGATGCAACTCTAACACAGCCAAGGACGCCTGGCGCATGGTTATAAGCTTTTTTAAGACAATTTGCAGCTAGCTTATTTCTTGTTGTCTTTTGTATAAGCCCGCAGGTAAAGAAGGAACGCAAAAGCTATTGCCATTGCAGGAATCCAGACAAGCAGCTCGCTGTAGAAAAACGAGAAGCCTAGAAGCACAACGGCTATGTCTGCATAAGCAAGCGCTCCATCAACATACGAATGCGCAAGGAAAGCAACAAGAAAGTTTTTAAGCGGCTTTTTCTTTTCGCTTCCCGATTTTAGGTATGCTGCAGTGCCCGTATGGAACATCATGGAGAATGGGCTTTGCAATGCAATTCCAATAAAGCTTATTGCGCTTATTGCTGCTATCTCCTTTGCGCTGGCGCTTAATCCCGGAAGAAGGCCAAAGAGAAAAATTGAAATGTCGACAACTGCAAAACCTAAGCCAATCCAAGGAGCGTCAAAATGCTTGAAGTATCTTACGGAGAAAAATTTGGCAAGCTCCTGCCAGAAACCTGCCATGATTCCTAGGAAAGCGGCTATGAGTATAGGATACGCCTTTTCCAAGGCAACGTATCTGCTGCTTGCTGCGCTTATGCTTTTCAAAGAGGCAAAAAGATATAGGTAAGGCCCCTGCTGGGCTATTGATTGTACTATCAATGCCAAAGACATGGCGCCTATTCCGATAAGCAATACTGTTATAATACTCTTATTTCCAGTTTTCTTAGGCAATGCCCATGCAGCAACAGCTATGGTTATTGCGGAAATCGCAAATCCTAAAATGCTGGAAATCGCAATCATGCAAATCTGTTCAGTAAATATAATCAATAGCAGATAAATATGTGACATTCCTGTAGATATTCTTATGCTATTGCTACTTTAGGAATCTACTTCAAATTTGTTTCATTATCTTGCTTTTCAAGAAAAGCCCGGATACCAAAAAATTTATAAACATTGAGAACGTAACTTTCTTGCTTAATATACTGCTTTTCCCGCAGTTACTGCAGCTTTGCAGGAGGGAGCTTAAATGGAACAAGAGCAATTTGAAAAGCTAAGGGCTTTGATAGAAGAGAACAAAGGAAAGAGAAAGTTCAAGCAGAGCGTAGAGCTCGCGGTAAACTTCAAGGGTGTCGACTTCTCCAAGCAGGAGAACAGATTGAACCTTCAAGTGCTGCTTCCGAACGGAAAGGGCAAGCAGAGCGAAGTGCTAGTGTTCGCTGATGACAGCAACATAAGCGCCAAGGCCAAGGAGCTCGGGGCACGCGTTATATCCGGAAACGAGATACAGGGAGTTGCATCCGACAAGGCCCAGCTCAATTCGCTTCTCAATTACGAAATGATTGCACAGCCAAGCCTGATGACTTCGGTGGCAAGGAGCATGGGTTCTTTTCTAGGTCCAAAGAACAAGATGCCAAAGCCGTTGATAGGCACGGATGTCGCATCAATGATAAACTCGGTCAGCAAGTCCGTTTACTTGAGGAGCAAGGGCAAATACCTGCCGACAGTGCACTGCATGGTCGGAAAGGAGGACATGCCTATTGAAAAGATATCGGCAAACATAGACGAAGTGATAAATTCCCTTGCAAAGAAGCTTGGGAAGCAGAACATAAAGTCGGCTTACGTCAAGCTCACGATGAGCTCTCCTGTAAAAATCCTTTAAGGTGTTTGAATGCTTACATTGGAACAAAAAAAGAAATTCGTTGAAGAGCACATAAAGCTCATTGACAGCTACAAGCTCATAGGCATAGTGCCGCTCAGCGGCATACCGGACAGATTGCTACAGTCGTCAAGGAACAACATGCGCTCTGAAGTAAAGTTCATAACTGGCAAGAAGTCGCTGCTGGTGAGGGTTCTCGAAGGCAGCAAGAACGGAAAGGAGCTCGCAAAGATGCTCGACGGCACAACCGCAATACTGCTAAGCAATTCGAATCCGTTTGAGATTTACAATAGGTTTGCATCAAGCTCAATAAAGCTGGCGGCCAAGCCAAACCAGATAGCCCCGGCAGACATAGAAATAAAGGGCGGGGAGACCACCCTGCAGCCCGGCCAAGCGGTCACAGAGCTCAAGAGCGCAGGCATAGATGTCAAGATTGACAAGGGAAAGGTCGTAATATCAAAGGACAAGGTCATAGTGCCGAAGGGCGGAGCCATAAGCCTTGCGGTTGCAAAGGCCCTTCATACCCTAGACATAATGCCATTCAAGGCGAGCATAGAGCCAAGCCTTATGCTCAGCGATGGGCTCAGGTACACAAAGGAGGTTTTCAGCATAAACGCAGAGAGCGTGTCAAACGACATAGCAAAGGCATTTTCGAGCGCGCTTGCAATCAGCTATGAAGGGAAGATGGTAAACAGGTACACGATAGAGCGCTTAATAGCCAACGCGTACAACGAAGCCATGGCCCTCGGAGTGGAGGGCAAGGTGCCTGATACCGGCATAATGGAGAAGCTTGTAGAGATGGCTTCCCTGCATGCCAAGGCTCTCGACGGCAACGTCAAGGAATAAATAATATATGGTGTAAAAAAGATTTGCGCTAATGATAAACGGTGAAAAGTATGGAATATGTATATGCGGCACTGCTGCTTGACGCAGCTGGAAAGGAAGTGAACGAGAAGGAGCTTATGGACGTAGTCAAGGCTGCGGGATTTTCGCCAGACGAGGCGAAGGCCAAAGCTGTAGTCGAATCCCTTAAGGGGCTCAACATAAAGGACATAATAAAGAACGCTCAAAGCATGCAAGTGGCAGCACCTGCAGCAGCTCCTGCGGCAGCGGCTCCTGCAAAGGAGAAGAAGGAAGCAGCCAAGGAGGAAAAGAAGGAAGAGGAAGCGGCAAGCGGACTCGCAGGACTTTTCGGCTGATTGTCTCAACCGAAATAATCCAGCATATTGCGCTGGCCTGAGGCCTGCGCAATTTCATTCTTTTTTTCTTCTGTCGGCGCCGTTTCCGCGGCGCTCTTTTTTGCCTCTTTTTCATTTTCTATTATGCTTTGAGAGCTTGGAATCTCCTTAAATTCGGTGTCTATCCTTGCTCCTGCTGTCTTAAGCTCTTTTCTCAATAACCTGTATTCAGGAAGGTATTTTGCGACTGTTTTCCAAAACCTTTTTGAGTGCGATCTTACTTTCGTGTGCGAAAGCTCGTGCACTACGACATAATCAAGAAATTTTTTGTCAAGGAAAAGAAGCCTTAAGTTTATCGATATGTTGTTTTTGGGCGAGCATGACCCCCAGATAGTAAGGCCCCTGCTTATGCTTATCCTTCCAAGCTCGCTGCCAAACCTTCGGTTCCATTCTCTTACATAGCTATCGACATAGCTTTTGTAATGCTTTGCCAGCGCACTTGAGACAAGATCGGATACGTTGCTGCTGCCATTCCTCCCGAGCTTTACCAAAATCATGCCGTTTCTAATCGCTACTCGCGAGTGCACAAGGCCGTATTCGCGTACCGATATTGCAAGCCTTTCAGACAAGGGCGCAATAACCTCTCCATCCCTAAATTCAAGCGGGCTGTTTCCCAGAAAGCTTCCTGGCTTTTTTCTTATCGCATTCGATATCTTCCCGTATAACTCGTCTATAATCATGAGCTTTCTTTTCCTGCTGCATTTCTGCGGCACCCTTATCATTACTTTTCCGTTTCTTATCGACGCATAGCCATTCTTGAGCCTTGCTTCTACTGCCTCAACTTCCAATTTCTTGCCATAGAATTCTATTGGCTCCAAGCGCTTTGCATATTCGGATGGAGTTGTGGTGCCCAGCATAATGCTTATTGCATTCTAACTTTTTTATACCTGAGCGACGTTTCATGCGGTAGTGCGATTCCCGAGTGCCTTGGTGCATGCGTTGGCCATGTCCTCCGGCGCAGCGATGGCTACCAAATTGTTTACTCTTTTGATGAAGAATCCCGCCATTCTGTTGTAATCAGTGCGTATCAATATCGATCTTATGCCATTCCTTGCCGCATTTATCACGACGTTTGGTTTGTCGTCGAGCAGAAGCGCAGGCATTTCTCCGTTTCGCTCTGCGTATTTGCATTTATCTTCCGTAAGCTCAACGCTGGCATCTATGCCATAACTCTTCAGAGCGGATTTTATCTTTTCAGCGCCTGATTCTCCTATTTTTCTGTTTGCTGTCCTAACTACTACCTCAAACCCCGAATCGTAAATCTTTTTCAGAGCTCTAACTACGTGCATGTTGAGCCCTTTTTCGACGTCTATACGATTTGCAACGGAATCGACTACAGAAGGTATCCTGTCAAGGGCGTTGAATATGAGTTCTTTGAACATATGCTCTGTGCCAGAATCTTCGCGCCTTAGGAACTTCCCGAAAGTTTCATGGACATCGTCCACTAAACATCCGTCCAAATCTACTACAACGAAAGCCATGTTGGTCAGCAAATAATTTTTAATGCAGGTTTAAATTGCACTGCTGTCACTACGTCTATCGTCAAAGTGCACGTGTGCTGTGCATTTCGGCGTTATAATGGCAAAGGCAAGCAATAAATAAACCTAAAGGCAATCAATATCATGCCTGATATCGATCAAAGCGTGCAGAGCCTGGCAAGGACGATGTTCAGAGAGTTCTACAGGAAGCACCCTATTACGATAAGCAATCTTACGAAAAGAGAGTTCGGGTTTGGCACGTTCGACAAGAAAATAGCCAAAAGGCACATGGCCTTCAACAACGCCGAGTCGCTCAACAGGTACATAGACGCAAACTCTCCTGCTTTCATATCTGCATCTCCTGCATTCTACGAAAATCCTTCCGGCAGGCCAATGGAGACCAAGGGCTGGCTCGGTAGCGAGCTTGTTTTTGACCTGGACGCTTCGGACCTGCACCTAGAGTGCCAGAAGCGGCACGGAACTTCTTGGGTGTGCCCGAACTGCCTTCACGAGGTCAAGCGCGAAGCCTTCAAGCTCATAGAAGAATTTCTGATTCCTGATTTCGGGTTTTCCAACAAGGAGATAAAGATAAACTTCAGCGGCAACAGGGGCTACCACATAATAATAGGCTCGGAGTCGGTGCTCACCCTTGACGAGGCATCCAGGAGCGAGATAAGCGACTATGTGACCGGCAGGGGATTGAAGCCGGAAAGCTTTTTTCCCAACATAGCGGACAAGAGCTCAAGGCTGCAGGGCCCGAAGCCAAACGACCCGGGGTGGGGAGGCAGGATGGCCAGGTCGCTCGTAACGGCACTTAACGCAGGCGAAACGCAGCTTCAAGCTCTTGGCATGACCAGGCCGTTGGCCCGCAAGATGTACTTGAACAAGCCGAGCATAGTGCTGGGAATAACTACGGGAAACTGGGACAAGGTCAGCATACCAAAGAAGGATGAGTTCTGGGCAAAGGTTGCCGAGAGCATGACGATAAAACAGAGCGATTCGATAGACAGCAACGTCACCAAGAATCCGCAGCACCTGCTAGGCATGTCAGACACGCTGCACGGAGGCACAGGCCTAGTGGCAAAATCCGTAGAAAGCGTATCCGCTTTCGAGAAGTTTGACCCGATGAAGGATTGCATAGCCTTCGAGAAGGGCGAAACGCTAGTGGTGGCAAATACAAAGGAAAAGCTCACAATGAATGGAATGGAATATGGGCCTTTCGAAAACAAGAAAGCGGTTCTTCCAAACTATGCCGCTATGTACCTGCTCTTAAAGGGCGTAGCAAAGCTTCCCTAATTCGGCATTCCAAGCAGCCAATGATATAGTTTTTTAATTGCTTTATTCCATATTTTTAATGATAAAATGGCTGAAAGGCTGCTCGTGCTTGCTGTAGACATAGACAACGACCTCTACAGGAAGACGAAGATAAGCGGGCCCGTAATAGGGAAAAACGAGATAATAAAGGCAGCGACCAAGCTGGCGCTGGCAGACCCGCAGGAGACAGATGCCAACACGATGTTCGAGGCAGTCAAGAAATACGAGGAGCTGGTATCAAAGAAATACTCTGTAAGGGTAGCCACAATAACCGGGGCTGAGGACGAAGGCTTCCAGGCTGACAACGAGCTTTCCAGGCAGATAGACATGCTTGTGGAAAGGTTCAGGCCTGACGCCTGCGTGCTGGTTACCGACGGCGCAAGCGACCAGCGCGTGCTGCCGCTCCTGAAAAACAGGCTGAAGGTCAACAGCGTCGACCTCGTAAGGATGAAGCAGGCGGAACAGCTGGAGAATACATACTTCACCATAATAGAGAAGCTCAAGGAGCCGCATTATGCAAGGACGGCCTTCGGAATACCTGCCGTGCTTTTGCTGCTATTCGCACTAAGCTATTACTTAAGCCTGGGCTGGCAGTTCCCTGTTGCGCTCATAGGGCTGTACCTTCTAATCAAGGGCTTCGGCCTTGAAGATTATTTCATATCTTCGATAAAAGGCCTCGGTTCCAGCATAAGCAGGGTTACGTTCACGCTTTACATGGCTTCGCTATTGTTCTTCATAATAAGCATAGTGCTTAGCTATGGCGGCTATGCGCACTCGCTTACTATAACCAGGGATCCGCTGACGCAGGTTTCCTATGCCATTGAAAACTTGCTGCTGTTGCTTCCAGTAAGCCTTGTGCTATACCTTATAGGCAGGATGATAGATCTCGAGAGCAGGCACTACAGGTACAGGGCCATAAACCAGGGCACATACATGGGCTATGCGGTAGTGACGCTGGCGCTTATATATCTGGTATCCGCATGGTTCATAGGCCAGATATATTTCTACCAGCTCCTAATCTTCAGCGTCGTAATGATAATACTGGGGTATATAATATCATATTCAAGCATGATGCTCAAGAGGCATGCGGTCAGGAAGGCAAGGCTCAAGGACAAGAACGTGATAAACGACATAGGGGCATACATAGGCAAGGTTACGGGCATAGACTCGAAAAGGGGCTACATGATGGTAAAGACAGAATACGGCTCAACGCTCAGGTTTGACATCGACAGGATAACGAGCGTTTCGGACAAGGTAATAATAAGATAAGCGCCATAACGCTTAAGCGGTGCATTTAATGCCAAAATCAAAACAGCAGGAAAACGACCGGATACTATACCTTCTGGCCTACGTATTCACGATAATATCAGGGGCTATAATATATCTGTTCTTCTCAAAGGGCAACAAAAAGCTCAAGCTCCATTCGGAGCAGGCGATAATACTCGGGGTAATAGCAATCGTTTTGGAGGCAGTGCTTTTCCTTACGCCGTATATCGCAAGCTTGATAGGGCTTCTAATATGGCTATACGGGCTTTACATCGGCTTCGAGGCTTACATGGGCAAAGACGTCAAAATACCATATATCACGGATTTCGTAATGTCCAATGGCTTATGATGCATGCAGAAAGCTTAATATGCAGAAATTCGAGAAATTGCTATGGCGTGCATGTGCCCGCCAGCAAAATTTAAACTTGCGGTGCTTAATTGAAAAATCCCAAAATAAGCGCTGAGAGGCCCTCGGAACCGGAATACAGCAACAAGAACATAGTGCTCCAGGAGCTCATAGGGCTCAGGGTAAGCGTCAAAAGTTCCAACGATTCCTGCAGGAAGGGCATTTCAGGCATAGTAATAGATGAAACAAAGTCGACTCTTGTAATTGAAAAATCCGATAAAACGGTAAGAGTTCCAAAATTGGGGACGGTTTTCTCATTCAAATGCGGCAGGAAGAGCTTCATTGTCGACGGAAAAGAGATAAATTTCAGGCCCCACGAGCGCATAAGCAAGGGTCTTAAGTTCTACAAGGCGCGAAGCGTATGATTTTTATATATTATACATCTAATAATTAACTGCAATTTTATTGCTTTTCGGCTCTCGGCGTTTTTTGCCCAGGCCAACTGCTACGGCGGCACCCTTATTTGTGCCTTTAAAAGTTTGCAGAGTGATTAATTGGAATGCGAAGACCCTAAATGCCCGATACACGGCAGCGTCAAGACGCACGGCAGCAGCATAGAAGCCGTCGTAGTCAGCGACAAGGCTGCCAAGACAGTCATAGTGGAAAGGCCGTACACGACCTTTCTGAAGAAATATGAGCGTTCGCTTAGGAAATCGTCGCGCATACCTGCGTACAATCCGCAGTGCATAAGCGCAAAGGCAGGCGACACTGTGATTATAGAGGGCTGCAGGAGGCTCAGCAAGACGAAGTCCTTCGTTGTTACTAAGATAGTTAAAAAATCAGGTGCTTGAAATGAAAGGTATTACCACTAACATATCAAAAACATTGGTCCCGGGCAGCATACTTACGTGCGCGGACAACAGCGGCGCAAAGACGCTAATGATAATAAACAAAATAGGAAAGTCCGGAGCGCACAAGAGAATGGCAAGCAACGGCATAGGCGACATAGTCCTGGCCAGCGTCAAGAGCGGCTCTCCCCAATACATAAAAAAGAAGGTCAGGGCAGTCATAATAAGGCAGAGGCAGCCGATAAGGCGCGCCAACGGCATGAGGGTCAGGTTTGAGGACAACGCCGCCATACTCATAAACGACACAAACCTTCCGATAGCAACCGAAGTAAAGGGCGCAATGGCCAGGGAAGTCGTCGAAAGGTACATAAAGCTGGCAGGCATAGCTTCAAGAGTGGTATGATGATCAAAAGCAGCAAGCCCAGAAAACAGAGGAAATTCAGGCATACGGCCCCACTGCATCAGATGCAGCACATGGCGCATGCCCACATAAGCAAGGAGCTTAGGCAAAAGCTTAAAATAGCAAAAAGGTCAATACAGGTGTCGAAGGGAGACACCGTCAAGCTTGTTTCAGGAAAGAAGAAGGGAACCTCAGGAAAGGTCGTCAACGTGGACCTGAGAAAGGGAAAGCTCTCCATAGACTCAATGAACAGGAAGGACGTGAAGGGCAAGGAGAAGCCAGTCTTCGTAAGCATAAGCAACGTTTACATAACCGATCTGAACCTTTCGGACAAGAAAAGGGCTCAAAAATTGAAAGTCGCTCCCACTACAAGCCCAAAGCCCAGCGTGGAAGCAAAAGACGTGATTCAAAATGGCAAACAAAGGGAACAATAGGCACATAAAATCGCTCAACGCACCCAAGTTCTTCGGGGTTGCAAAGAAGGGCAACAAGTATACCGCAAAGCCGAGGCCCGGCAGGCACAGCTTCGAAAAGTCGGCTCCTTTGCAGACGATTGTAAAGAAGACGTCGCTTTTTGCAGGAACTGCCGAAGCGGTAAAATCCATAAAGAACATGCAGATAGCGGTAAACGGCGCAAAGGTCAAGGACCCAAAATATCCTGTAGGGCTCAACGACATAATAAGCATAGACCAGATAGGCAAGAAATTTTCGGTAAGCATAAACAGGCATGGCCAGGCAGTGCTGGAAGAGCAGAAGGGTCAGCCGGAAAGGAATGCAAAGGTCGCGGGCAAGTACATATATAAGGGCAAGAAGCTCATGCTCAAGCTGCACGATGGCAGCATTATGCCTTCGCCAAACAAGGACGTGAAGGTTGGGGACACAATCTCACTTTCCGAATCCAACGAGGTGAAGCAGCATTTCCCGCTGAAGGCGGGCGCAAAGTGCATAGTCATTGACGGTGTGCACGTAGGCGCCAAGGGCAAGATATCCAACATGGCAAAGGGAACCATGCATACTGGCGCAACTGCAACCGTTGAGCAGGAGAACGGGGAGAAGTTCGACACTCTTGTCGAGAACCTCATAGTTATAGGTTGATTCCGATGGCAGAGAAAGCAACAGGAGCAAAAAAGCAGGACAACCCAATGAGGCGCATAAGGATAAACAAGCTAGTGATAAACATAGGAACCGGAAACGACGAAAAGCAGCAGGCCAACGCCAAAAAGCTCTTGCAGCAAATATCCGGGTTCAAGCCTGCCGATTCGATATCGACAAAAAGGATACCGTCATTTAAAATATCAAAAGGCGCAAAGATAGGATCATTCGTAACCGTAAGGAACGAGCCTGCGAGGAAGCTCGCAAAGAGGCTGTTTGAGGCAGTAGGCAACAAGGTCGCTGAGCGCAGCATACAGGACAATACGGTAAACTTCGGAATAAAGGAATACATAGACATAAACGGGATAAAGTACGACCCGGTTATAGGCATGCTTGGCATGAATGTCAACGTCTCTTTCAAGAGGCCAGGCCTTAGGACCGAGCTCAAGAAGCGCGCCAACGGCGTCATAAAGAGGGCGCACAGGCGCATACCAAAGGAGGAGCTCAAATCATACTTGAAAAAGGAATTCGACGTAACCGTAGAGGGTGCTGCTCAATGAAAGTTAGACCGGAAAACAAATACAAAGGAAAAGGAACAAGAAAATGCAGGATATGCGGTGCAAGCCGCGCCCTGATACGCGAGCACGGGCTCTACGTATGCAAGAGATGCTTCAGGGAGGTTGCAAAGGACCTCAATTTCAAAAAATATGGCTGATTTGATGGTTGACAGACTCGCTGACACTATAAACAAGATAAAGACGAACGAAAACATAGGCAGGCGCGAGTGCGTAGTGTACTCGACGAAACAGATAAAAGCCTTCATAGACCTTCTCAAGGCGGAAGGCTACCTCGGAGATTACGAGGAATTCAGTGACAGGTACTCAAAGAAGATGAGGCTTAAGCTCCTGAACAAGGTGAACGGCATAGGCATAGTCAAGCCTCACTACTCGATGTCGAGCACCGACATAAGGAAGTACGAAGAAAGATACATACCGAGCAAGGACTTCGGCATACTGGTGCTTTCTACCTCGAAGGGCCTCATGACGCACAGGAAGGCAAGGGAGCAGAACATCGGCGGAAGATTGCTGGCATACGTATACTGAAAATTATGTTTAAAGATTCATGGTAATTGAATGGCTGAAATAACATTGGCACAGGGCGTTAGCGCAACACTCGCGTCAGACAAAGTGATCATAAAAGGGCCGCTCGGGAGCAACGAGAGGCAGTTCAACGACGCGCTGCTTAAAGTTGAGATAAACGGCTCAAAAATAAAAGTAGAGCCGTCCCCAATAAACAAGAAGCTTACCAAGAAAGCTATGGTGGCAGAGCAGTCGCTTGCCAAGGAGCTGTCGAACGACTCCGAAGGAGTAGTAAAATACTTTGAGGTCAATATGGAAGCGGTGTATGCCCACTTTCCTCTTACAATAGAGGTAAAGCCCAAAGAGATAATAATAAAGAACATGCTCGGCGAGCGCGCAGCGCGCACCGCTGACGTAGTCGGCGCCACAAAAGCGGAAGCCAAGGAAAAGAAGCTTCGCATATACGGCATAAAGCTTGAAGACGTAACGCAGACTGCCGCAAACGTAAGGAAAGCTTGCAGGGTAAAGCACAAGGACGAGAGGGTATTCCAGGACGGAGTATACTACGCTATCGAGTGATGATTATGGCGATAAAAAAAGAGAAGAAAGCAAAGGTCAAGAAGAAGGGCCATCCGAAGTTCAATGTTCCAAACGTAGGCGCAAAGAACAGGAAAAGAGTTCCGGACAGATGGCACAAGCAGCGCGGCCAGGACAACAAGAAAAGGATAAAGAGAGACTTCATGGGCGCTACGCCGACAATCGGCTACAAGAACCCAGCCAGCGTCTCAGGCGTGCGCTCTGACGGCAAAAGGCTGATGCTCGTGCACAACATCAACGAGCTCAACGCAGCGATTAAGAATCCGAAAATAGCGTCATACAACATAGTCATATCCCACGATGTCGGAAAGAGGAAGCGCCTTGAGATGGCGAAGATAGCCTCATCCAGCGGCGTCAGGATAGTAAACGGTGTTCACCAATGAGCGTAAAACTTACAAAGAGGGTCGCTGCCGACATAATGAAGCGCGGCGAAACCAGCATAAGGATAAAGCCGTCTGCAATAGACGATGCCAAGAAGGCCATAACAAGGGACGACGTAAAGGACCTCATAAAGAGCGGAAGCATATACGCAATGGCCGAGAAGCACAATGTCAGCAGATACGGGAAATCCCTCAAGAAGAAGAGATCCGAAGGAAGGAAGCGCGGACCAGGAAAGAAGAAGGGAACGAAGAAAACGCGCTCTACGGCCAATCATATGAAGAGGATGAGGTCGCAGAGGAGGATACTTGCAGCACTCAAATCCGACAAGACGATAAACAACGAGCAGTACAAGGAGTTCTACGCCCTGGTGAAGGGAGGCACATTCCAGACAAAGCTCACGCTCCTGAACCACATAAGGAGCAAGGGCGTCGAGATGAGCAGCGAAAGGCTTGAAAAGCTCAAGCATATATGAGGCATTTTTATGGAAATCAAAAAAAGGAGGCGCGCGCAGTCGCTGACGAATTACAGGAAAAGGATTGCGATTCTTAAGGGCAGGCTTCCGCGCGTAGTCATACGCAGGAGCAACAGGGCCATAACCGCACAGATAATATCATACGAGCCGAATGGCGACAAGGTGAAAGCTAGCGCAGTCTCCTCGGAGCTCAAAGCCCTGGGATGGATGCCAAAGGCGAACATACCTACGGCATACCTTACCGGCATGCTGCTTGCAAAGAAAGCCAACGAAAAGGGCATAAAGGGCGCAATGGTCCTTGACATAGGCCTTAACAAGCCGATAAAGGGCAACGTGATATTTTCCGCAGCCAAGGGCTGCAAGGACAACGGGCTTGACCTGATATCCGAAATAGAAGCCGATGAATCCAGGCTGTCTGGAAAGCACATAGCCGATTACGCGAAGACGGGCTCTGGAAAGGGAGTCTCGGAATTCGCACAGTATGAAAAGGCGAAGCTCAACGTAAAAGAGCTCGACAAGGTTTTTGCCGACGTAAAAGGCAAGATTGCCATTGCAATAAACAAGTGATTTTTTGAGAGGACGAGGACGTTTTAACAATCAGGAAAGGCGCAGGGAATTCGACGTAGCTGCGTGGGAACCTGTCACGGTTCTTGGAAAGATGGTAAAAGCCGGCTCGATAACAAGCCTGGAGCAGATATTCAGCATGGGCAAGAGCATAGAAGAGAACGGCATAGTCGATGCGCTCCTTCCAAACATAAACAGCGAAGTTGTGGAGATAAGGAGCGTGCAGAGGATGACGAGCAACAACAGGAAGCAGAAGTTCAGGGTTACTGCAATAGTCGGCGACGGGAACGGCCACGTGGGCGTCGGCGCCGCAAAGGACGTTGAAGTAAAGGCCGCAATAGACTCTGCAATAAACGCCGCCAAAAGGAACATAATGCCGGTAGTGATGGGCTGCGGCTCATGGCAGTGCACGTGCGGGCAGCCGCATAGCCTTCCATTCATAACAAGGGGCAAGTGCGGCAGCGTGGAAGTCCTGCTCAAGCCAGCGCCAAAAGGCTTGGGCGTAGTTGCTAGCAAGCACGTCAAGCGCATGCTTGAGCTCGCGGGCGTTAAGGATATTTGGAGCTTCTCAAAGGGAAGGACTAGGACAACCTACAACGTTCTCATGGCGGTTATGGACGCGTTCCAGCACACGATAAGCATGAAGAATCTGGAGGAATTCAACAAATCGAAGTAAAACTTTTACACAGGGTTAACAAATCACGCCAGTCCGTTTTAAATGTTTTTGTAGAAATATGAATATTAATTGAGTGATATAAATGAAAGTGTTTGTAGACAAGCCATTGTGTACTGGATGCCAGCACTGCAAGGACGTATGCCCTGTTGCAGTATTCGAGCTTAGGGACAGGAAGAATATAGACGAAGTCAACAAGGACACTGCACCGGAAAACGCGCAGTGGAAGGGCACCACTGACCAGGCAATCTTGGACAAGTGGTCCAAGGTCGAGGACGGCCATCATCACTTCGCCGATACAAACGACGGAACGAGCGGAGGCATATCCGTAGCCGTGAACGGTGATGCGTGCATCCTGTGCCAGGCGTGCCTGATACAGTGCGAAGGAGAGTGCATACACATAATAGACGATTCCGGAACGGAATATAAGTCGATATATGCGTAAAGCTCAGTTCTTGATTTTTAGCCGTGCCGGATTTTCCGGCCGTTGTTTCTTCTTATTTATTCTCATGCTTCGGTGTTTACTCTGATAAGTTATATGAGCAAGGGCTTCAGCGACAAGGAGTCACTCGGCGTGCTCAACAAGGACGTCAGGGAATGGTTCACAAGCAACTTCAAGGAGCTTACGATGCCGCAGAGCTTTACTTTCAAGCTTGTCAGCGAGCACAAAAACATACTCGTGGCTGCGCCAACCGGCTCCGGGAAAACGATGTCCGGATTTGTCGCAATACTGAGCGACCTTTTCAACAAGGCTTCAAGGGACGAGCTCAAGGAGGGAGTATACTGCATATACGTTTCTCCGCTCAGGGCTCTCAACAACGACATATACAAGAACCTTAGCCAGCCCCTTGAGGAAATATACAAGCTCTCAGAGAAAAACGCCAAATCCTCCAAGGTCACCATAGCGGTAAGGACTGGCGATACTCCGCAAAAAGACAGGCAAAAGCAGCTCAGGCACCCTCCGCACATACTAGTCACTACGCCTGAAAGCCTTGCAATACTGATAACTTCGGAGAAATTTGCCGAGAATCTCAAGATGGTGGAGTACGTAGTCATAGACGAGATACACGAGCTGGCCAACAACAAGCGCGGCGTGCATCTTTCGCTTTCGCTGGAAAGGCTGCGCAGCATGATAGGCCACGACTTTACGCGCATAGGGCTCGGCGCAACGCTTTATCCGCTTGACGAAGCCGCAAAATACCTTGTAGGGTGCAAAGATGACGGGAATCCGCGAGATTGCGTGATAATAGATGCGTCATGGGGAAAGAAGCTCAAGGTGCAAGCTATAAGCCCGGTAAAGGACATGATATATACGTCTGACGAGAAGATAGAGCAGAACACATATTCGATAATAAACGACATAATAAAGAAAAACAAGTCAACGCTGATATTTACAAATACGAGAAGCGGCACCGAGCGCGTCGTATTCAATCTCAAGAAGAAGTTTGGCTACAACGAAGACATCGCAGCGCACCACGGCTCCCTTTCGAGAGAATCGAGGCTTGAGGTTGAGGAACTCCTGAAAGCTGGCTCGCTGAAATGCGCCGTGTCTTCGACAAGCCTTGAGCTTGGGATAGACATAGGCAGCATAGACGATGTGGTACAGCTCGGCTCTCCCAAAAGCGTAACGCGTGCAGTTCAAAGGATAGGCAGGGCAGGCCACAAGTACAAATCCGTTGCCAAGGGCGAAATAATAGTGCTAAACAGGGACGATCTCGTCGAATGCAGCATAATGCTCGACGCTGCCCTAAAGCGCCACCTTGATTCATTCAGGGTGCCTATGAACGCGCTTGACATACTTTCGCAGCACATAGTCGGGATGTCGATAACCAAGAAGTGGGATGTTGAAGAGGCCTATTCTGTAATAAGGTCCTCATACCCATACTCAAAGCTGCCTTACGAAGACTTCATGGCTACAATAAGGTATCTCTCAGGAGAATACGTGGGCCTCGAAAGCAGAAGGGTTTATGGGAAAATATGGTACGACGGAAAGGAAAATACATTCGGCAAGCGCGGAAAGATGATACGCCCAATATACATGCTAAACCTCGGGGCAATACCCGACGAAGTATCGGTCAACGTATTTGATACAAAAACGAAAAAGTGGATAGGAAACATAGAAGAGGAATTCTTGACCAGGCTGAAGCAGGGCGACATATTTACGCTTGGCGGCAGGCTCTACAGGTTTGAATACGCAAAGGGAATGAGGTGCTATGTTTCTACTGCCGTTTCTACTGCCCCTACAATACCGCCGTGGTTCTCCGAGCAGCTGCCGCTGAGCTACGAGCTTGCAATTGAGATAGGTGCATTCCGCCGCAACTTCTCCGAGGCCATAGCAAAGCATTTCAAGAAGTCCTCGCTCAAGCTTGCTTCCAAGATGCCTAAGGCAGTTTCAGAAATGCTGGGATCGCTTCCAATAGATTCAAACGCTTCCAAGGCCATATACGGATATTTCGTAGAGCAGCTGCTTTTTGCAGGAGCAGTCCCAAACGACAAGCTAATGCTCGTAGAGATAACCAAGGATCCAAAGAGCGGGCAGAATCTTGCAATATTCCATTCGCTTTACGGCAGGCGCATAAACGACACCCTATCCAGGATAATTGCGATACACATAGGCAGGAGGCTTGGAACTGACGTTGGAATAATGATAAACGACAACGGCTTCCTGATAAATACGGAAGGAATGCTAAAGCCGTCTGACATAGAGGAAGCGATAACCTCCATGGTTGGCAGGGATCCCGAGCCTTTGCTTAAATCCAACATAAGGAAAACGGAAATAATGAAGCGCAGGTTCAGGCACGTAGCGGCAAGAAGCTTTATGATACTGCGCAACTACAAGGGCTATAAGCTGCCGGTAGGAAAGCAGCAGATAAACGCTACGCTTCTAATCAAAGCGGTAGAGAGCATAGACAAGGATTTTCCGGTCCTGAAGGAAACCTATAGGGAGATATTTGAAGAAGTCATGGATCTTCCTAGGACAAAATCGCTTCTTAAGAGCATAAAATCCGGGGACACAAAATATAAAATAATAAAGACGCAGATCCCGAGCCCGTTCGCGCACTCAATGATAACCTTCGGCCATGCCGATGTAGTGCTTATGAAGGAAAGGCATGAATACCTAAAATACCTCCATAAGATGGTAATAAAGAGGATAAACGCATCGAAATGATAAAATGATGCTCGGCGAAGACATAGAGCTTATCGACGGCATGCCGCTGCTATTTATAAAAAGCCTGAATGCCATTGTGGTAGCTGACATGCACCTCGGCTATGAAGGCATTATGGCCAAGCGAGGGGTCCTGATACCTAAAGTAAATTTCAAGAAAATGTCCGAAACCATAAGTGCGGCAATCGAGAAGACTCACGCCAAAAAGCTTATAGTCGACGGAGACATAAAGAACGAATTCTCGAAGGTTGACGAAGAGGAATTCAACGAGCTCTACGATTTCATAATGTTCTGCAGGAACGCAGGAATAGAGCCAGTGCTCATAAAGGGAAACCACGACAATTTTGTCGAAAGGTACAGGGAGCCGTTCAAGCTTTCTGTTTACAGGCAGCAGGCAGTCATAGGCAAGTACCTGTTTTTCCATGGGGAAGAGCTTCCGGAGCTCGGAAAAGAAACAAAGGGAATAAAGGCCATGATAATGGGCCATGAGCATCCTGCTATAGGCATAATCGACGCCATAGGAAAGCATGAAAGGCTCAAGTGCTTCCTTTACGGCAAATACAAAAATATCCCGATAATCGTTGTGCCTGCACTCAACTTCTTTGCAGGAGGGACGGAAATAAACATGGTGCCAAAATCCGAGCTGCTCGCACCTATATTCTCAAAGCTAAACCTTGACATCATGCACGCCATAGCGGTAGGATACGGATCTACAATAGACTTCGGAACAATAAAGGACCTGCGCAAGCTTGCGTGACTATATCCAAGGCAGCACGTTAAGGAGCAGGGCTATTACAACAATCGCAGTGAGCACGTTTATGTACTTCTTTTTCAGGCTGTTGTCGTATATCCTCCATCCGTCAAATCCAGGCACTGGCAGAAGGTTGACAACAGCTATAAGGAAGTTAAGCATGAACGATATTCCAAAAAGCGAGTAGAGGAAGTAAGCTATTCCCTTCAGCGGCGTGTTAGTTACCGGGAAATACTTCTCGTAAAGGTTGACTCCAATCACGCCGCGGGATGTGCCGTTGTATGATTTTGCCACGAATGTATAATTGCCGGTGCTTGTAGCTACGCTTACGAGCGATCCGGGCTTGTCGCGCAAAGCTATAGCCCCAAGCTGGGTAAGGTTGCTGACTGCCTGCCCGTCCCATGCCAAAACCTCTGCGCCAGGCTGTATTACGTTGTACGCAGGATATCCTGGCATTGTGGAATAAACAAACACGCCATGGCCGTATATATTCGTCAGCACGAACGGCAGCATCAAAAGCATCGGTATTAGGAATATTATCATCGCGAGGAAGTTTGAAGATACTCCTGCAGAAAATATCTTGTTCTGCTTTTTCTTGTCAAGCTTTAGCACCTCGGCTTCGTCGGGCTCTACGAATGCGCCTACTGGAATCACTCCAAAGAGCAGCACTCCGACGGATTTTAGCTTTACCTTGAACGACCTGGCGAGTATGCCGTGCGAAAATTCGTGTATTATCAATATTATCGCAAGAGATAATATGCCGCTGAACAGCGGCAGGTCTATTCCTGGTATTACCGGAGCTACTCCTGGAGTAGAATTGTGAAGCGGAGCTATGGAGCTTATCGATATGGATTTTATCAAAGCCTCTACTATTGTTTCAGCATTTGCCACAAGCAGGGCTATTATATAACCGGAGAAACCCGCTACGAGGACTATGCCTTTCAATATGTAATCAAGGTAATAAGCTCCCGGATATGTAAAGTTGTATATCAGTGCCTGGAACGTCGGCAGCGTTGTCGAAAATTCAGCGCTCGATATCAGGTTGAAGCGCGATATGTTTATGAACAAAAGCGCGTACGAGGTAAACGGAAGGACAAACGCCATTATGAGCATGTTGCTTATGATTCCTATTGCATACACTTTTTTGGATGCCCTCCCTCGTATAAGAGGGTAAGAAAGGAGCCCGAATCCAAGCACCATTCCCCACATAGAAAGCAGTTCCCAGAAACGGGAATACCTTTTGGCTAGGTAGTCTATCTCTTTTATGCCGTGCTCGCCGCTAAGCATTACCATTCCGTAGCCTCCCTTGAGCGAAAGCAGCTTCTTTATTGCAAGCCCGGAAACAACAAGCACTGCTAATGGGAGTATTACCTGCAGCGCCAGACCTAAGTAATAAGCGTAATAGTCATAATATATGAACGCAAAGACGGCTATCGCTATAGCCACTGCTGCAGTTTTCTTGTATGCCAGAAAACGCGACTTGTGAGCCTTTTTATCGGCCTTGCTGCCCTTAACCACCAAAACGCCTCACTGCAATAGGCTTTGCCGATAAAGCTATTTAGCGTTTATCCCTGTAGCAGAGCAGTTTTTGCATATGCTTTGCCAAAGCCTTAAACCACAGAAACCTCAAAACATTTCTAAACTTTGCCATACAACGTAAAAGCATTATGGGTGGGAATTTGAGCATAAAATTCTGGTATTACAGGCATTTCAACAGGGCAAAGCTTTTGGAAGAGCTGTCGAAACCCGCAGAGGGAGACTACGTTGCGGTAAAAGAGGGAAATATGGTTACGCGAGTAAGGAGGGAAGAGCTTGACGAATACATGAATTTCGTGAAGGAAAAAAACCATAGCCGCGAAGCATCCCAAATTCAGGCAGCCAAGCAGCTAAAGCATTAATCGTCAACAGCCATTCAACAGGGTTCTACTTTTGCTTATTCTGCCTTATATAGGAATATATACCTTGCCGGCATCAATATACTGGGCGTGATTTGATGGAAGAATGCGAGCTATGCGGCAGGCAAATGAGTGTTGTATACGTCGTTTCGATAGAGGGTGTCGAGTTCAGGGTGTGTGCAAGCTGTGCAAAGGGCAAAAAGATAGTCTCGGAGCCTAGCGAGCGCAAGCCAAACAGCAATGGCAGCTATTCAAAGAGGGCCCTGCCTGAAACTGATGACAACGGCCCTGCTTTGATAGACGGATATGGCAACGTGATACGCAATGCAAGGGAGGGGCTCAAGATACCTCTAAAGGTGCTTGCGGAAATGATAAATGAAAAAGAGACGTTTCTGTCAAGGGTGGAGGAAGAGAAAACCGAACCGCCAATGGCGCTGGTAAAGAAGCTTGAGAAGACCTTAAACATAAACCTTATCTCTGCAACAGACAAGCCAGATGCCAAAACGCATTCGATAGGCCAGCGCGGCAACGTTACCCTGGGCGACTATACCACCAAATGAAAAGTGCTTGAAATGGCGGTAGACCTTAGCAAACTCATAATCAGGGAGAAGATATCGCTCAAGGAGCTCAGCGGCAAAACGGTAGCGATAGACGCATACAACGTGCTCTACCAGTTTCTTTCAATAATAAGGCAGCCCGACGGCACTCCGCTAAAGGATACCAAGGGCAGGGTAACAAGCCACCTCTCAGGGCTTTTCTACAGGAGCATAGACCTGATACAGAATGGGATAACTCCGATATACGTGTTTGACGGGATACCTTCAAAGCTCAAGATGAAGACCATAGAGGCCAGGACAAGGAGAAGAGACAACGCCTACAACGCTTGGCTTGAGGCAAAAGCCCAGGGCGCCCTTGAAGCTGCAAGGACATATGCGCAGGAAAGCACAAGGGTGGACAAGGCAATAGTATCCAGCGCCAAGCAGCTACTGGATCTTATGGGCATAGCGCAGCTTACCTCTACTGGCGAGGGCGAGGCTCAAGCGAGCTACATGTGCAAGGAGGGTCTTGTAGACGCTGCTGCAAGCCAAGACTACGACACGCTGCTCTTCGGAGCTCCTGTAATAATAAGGAACCTTACGCTTTCGGGAAGGCGCAAGCTCCCCAAAAAGAACGTTTACGTAGAGGTTGAGCCAGAGCGCGTGATACTTGCGGAAACGCTCAAAGCAATGGGGATATCAAGGCAGCAGCTCATATGGATAGGCATAATGCTAGGAAACGATTTCAACGACGGCATAAAGGGCATAGGCCCCAAGACTGCGCTCAAGATGGCAAAGGAAGCCAAGAGCATAAGCGACGTAGAGGCAATGGTTGAGCAGAAGTTCAAGACACCTTTCCAGACCGACATACGCGAGGTCGAGGAGCTGTTCAACAATCCCGATGTCAAACGCATCGAGAAGCCAGAGCTTGAGAAAATGATCTCGAGAAAGCCAGACGTAGACGGCATAAAACGCATGATGTGCGACGACTACGAGTTTTCAGAAGCCAGGATTGTCAAGTTTGCCGAGCTCCTTGCCAAAAAGAGGGACTCGTCAAGGCAGGAAGGCATATCCAAGTGGTTCTGAACCTCGCATACAAATAAAAGTAGGCTCAGTTATGCGGGCTCCACAAAGCTTTTTATATCTGGTTCAAAAAGTAAAGAGTGTGGCGATTTTATGCCAGGAAAGAAGAAAAAGAGCGACAATAAAGACCAAAACCCAAATAACGTACCTGATATAGAAAACCTGATAAAGCTTATTGCAAAGACATTGAAGGAGAATTTTGACAACAACGATATGGCAAGCCTAGCCAATGAGTTCGGAATAGACATAAAGCTTTCTGCAAATCCGTCAAAGGCAGTACCGCCACCAAAGCCCGTGCGCCTGCAGAAGCCTGAGTCGAAGCTGCCCCAGGGAATGCCGCCTGAAATACAGACGCCAACCGAGCCGTTTGTAGAAACCATATACAAAAAGGATTCGGTGGTAATAGACGCCAGCATGCCGAACGTTTCAAAGGAAGAGATAAACGTCATAGCCTCGCAGGGAACGCTCATAATAGAGATAAGCCACAAGGGCACTATATACAGCAAGAAGCTGCAGCTTGAGGCCAACGTCGACCCTGAAAAGGCATCTGCCACGTTCAAGAACGGGGTTCTGGAAGTGGTAATGCCTATAGTAGAGATGGCTTACATGAAGGATTTCAAGCTCAACATAAAATGAGCAAAAGCAAAAGCAATAAATATGCCAACGGGGAAATAAAGCTGTCAATGGTGCTTTAATGCAGAAGAAAGTAACAAAATCGAACAGGAAGCTAGGCAAGGACTACAGGAACAAGAAGAAGCTCAGCAGGCTGAATAAGGAGCACAGAAAGAGGCTCAAGGCAGTAAGGAGAAAGGGCAAGGTAGTGGGCTGATCCCATAACGCCTATGTTATGTCAACGTACATCTTGTCGTTGAATTCATAGGCAACTGAATCCTCGCTTATGCCTATATTTGCGAGCATCTCATCCTTGCTGGCAAATTTCCTTATTTCGTTGTCAAAGTCCATAAGGAATATACCGTCCATCTCGTAATACAATATCGGGTTGAGCCTGTCGTTCTTTTCTATTATCAATATCTTTGCAGATGGATTTCCAAGCGCTATGATAAGGCTGCACAGCAGCGTATACCTGTCCAGCTTTTCGCCAGCTCCGAACTCCATGGTCTCTGTGGGCTCAAGCCAAAATTCCACTGGAAGGTTTATCGCTTCTATCTCTTTCCTCACGAATTCGTATGCTACCACGCTTGCTGCATAGAAGTCCCTTTCATAGGAATATTTGTCAAATCCGTTCTTTATGTCCTCGGCCTTTTCCAATACTGACTTGTCTTTCGGGGTAACAAGCCTTGGCAGCTCTGCCACGGAAAGGCTTTCCTCTTCTCCTATGTAGTCGCGATACCTGTTTATGATTCTCAGGTATATCGCGTTCAGCTTCGCCAGCCTCTCAAAATTAAGGCTTCTTCCTTCCGCTTCGGAATCCATTCAAATGCACTGTTGTTATGGCTCTGGCAAATGATAAATCTCTTGCGGTGCTTCTGCTGCATATTTTAAATTTTTCATCGCTTTATAACCATGGCAAACGAAAAGCTCTCGGAAATATTCAACGAAATTGCTGACATGCTGAGCGTTGACAAAAGGCCAACCGCAAGGTTCGAGGTGCGCGCCTACCAGAACGCAGCTATGGCGCTGCTCTCCATGGACGAGGATGTATCAAAGCTCTACGAGCGCTCGGGCATCGACGGTCTTATGTCGATAAGCGGGATCGGAAAGGGCCTTGCCGGAAAGATAGAGGAATACATAAAGACCGGCCGCGTCAGGAAGTACGACGAGCTAAAGAAAAAATATCCAATAGACTTCGAAAATCTTACGAAGATAGAAGGCATGGGGGCAAAGAGGGCAATTACTCTTTATCAAAAGCTAAACGTAACCGACATAAAAAGCCTTAAGGATGCCATATCATCGCACAAAATTATGTCCCTTGAGGGTTTTGGCGAGAAGAGCGAGCAGCTGCTTGAAAAAGGCATAGAAATGCTTGAAGGCTCAAAGGGGAGAATGCTGCTTGGCTACGCACTGCCTGCAGCCGAATCCATAGTATCAGAACTTCTGGCCTCAAAGAAGGTGGAGAAAGCCATAATATGCGGCTCAACGAGGCGCATGAAGGAAACAATAGGCGACATAGATATACTTGCAATATCGCAGCATCCTGAAGATGTAATGGACCTGTTTGCGAAAATGAAAAGCGTATCAAACATAGTAGTCAAAGGCCCTACAAAAACCACAGTATGGCTTGACATAGGCACCACCTGCGACCTGAGAGTGATAGCTCCTGAAAGCTTCGGGGCTGCAATGCAGTACTTTACAGGCAGCAAGGAGCACAACGTAGAAGTAAGAAAGATAGCAATATCAAAAGGCTACAAGCTCAACGAATACGGGCTATTCGACAAAAACGACAATGTGATTTCAGCGATAGACGAAACCGACATATACTCAAGGCTTGGAATGGATTGGATAGAGCCTGAAATGAGGGAGAACCGCGGAGAAATAGCCCTCGCAAAAAAGCACAAGCTGCCAAAGCTGATAAAATTGCAAGACCTAAAAGGAGACATGCATTCACATACAAAGGAAACAGACGGTACCAACACTTTGGAGGAAATGGCAAGCGCCGCAATGGCCCACGGGCTCGAGTATCTGGCGATAACCAACCATACAAAAAGCCTGAAAGTTGCCAGGGGAATGGACGAAAAGAAGTTTGCTGAATTTTTCAAAAAGGTCGATGCCCTTAACGAAAAGCTGGACGGAAAGCTCACGCTGCTCAAAGGGGCTGAAGTTGACATATTGAAGGACGGATCCTTAGACCTTTCTGCAGCTGCGTTGAAGAGCATGGACTGCGTGGTTGCCGCAGTGCACTCGGGTTTCAACATGAGCATCAACGAAATGACGTCAAGAGTCATAAAAGCAATTGATTCTGGATACGTTAACATACTCGCGCATCCTACTGGCAGGCTAATCAATGAAAGGGAGCCGTATGCAATAGATCTAAGGAAAGTTGCTGAGAAGGCCGAAGAGAAAGGCGTCGTGATGGAAATAGACTCTCATCCTAGCAGGCTAGACCTCAACGATGCTTCGATATTCGCAATACGCGACTACAAAGTGTTATTTTCTATAGATTCCGATGCCCACAGCGTATCGCATTTCGACTACCTGCGCTATGGCGTAGGAATGGCAAGGAGAGGCTGGCTTACAAAGGAAAAGGTCATAAACACTATGCCTGCAAAGCGCATATCCAAGCTGATAGCCAGAAAATAAGCCTACATAAATTTAAGCAGGTTGAACTGTTTGTCGTCTTTTATAGGCACGGTGCCGACCTGCCCAAATACCGCTTCTATCTCCTCCTTGAGGAGAAGTATCCTCTGCTTTATGTAAGGCTCTAGCTCGTACCTGTCTGCAAGATTTATTGCGGTGTAAAGATACTTCTCTATACCTCCCTTGGATATGGTGAGCAAAAGCTTGCCTCCGCATCTGGTGCATACGCCCTTTATCGGTATGCGCCTATATTTTGCATTGCACTGCACGCAGCGGAATCCCTGCCTGGAATACGAATGAAGATTTCCCATCAGGTCAGGTATGAAATGGCTTAGTATTAGCCTTCTGGCAGTATCCCTCTTGTCTATGCTGTACAGCTTGTCCATCAGGCTGAACTGCATTTCTATTTTGTCGTTCATGGTTTTGAGCGTAGTGTAAGAGCTTCTCTTCGGAGCCTGTGCCACTGCGTTTATTCCGGAAAGATGAGTAAACTTTATCCCTGAATATATGGAATCTTTCTGAAGCCTGTCTCCCACGACTTCTACCTTTACTTCTCCAGGCGCAGGATACGAATATGTCTTGTCATAAAAATCTATGCCGTAGCTTTCAACTACTTCCATGGCATGTACTTCGTCGTCTACTTCCTCAGGCTTGACGTTTACTGTTAATATTAGCGGTGCGTCCATAGTACCTCCCACTGTTGTGGGCATGTAATGCTTTGAGAAATTTACAAGTGCATCGAGCAGCATCATGGTCGTGTCTTCATCGCCGTCGCAATTCCTCCTCCTTGCGGAAACAAGGTACGGGTGCGCGAATCCTACGCTTGCATCTGTAAATCCTATGATCCTGCCAAGCACCCCTGCAGATGTGTGCGGCGAAAGCGTTATTACATAATGCCCTATGAGGTCCTTCTGCTCAGATACGTTGTAAAATTTTTCCAGGCCGTAAAACCTTACCAGCATATCGTCCATGAACTTCGTGACGTTGATGAAATAATCTGCGCCCTTCCTGTTCAATATTACGTCCTGGTGCATGAGCTCGACAAGCTGGTCCCCGCGCTCGAGAGGATTCCCCATATAATCCTTGTCATAGCCAAGCTTCTTCAAAGTCTCTACATCTACTGATATTTCGTCAGGATAGAAATGCGTTATCGGCACATCGGTAGCGTCGAATCTTGATGTTCCGTCCTTGAATATGAATATATTGTGGACGCTGCGCAGCAATCCTTTCTCAAGCGGCTCTGCAAGCTTGTCTGCATTCGAAAGCCCCTTAACTCCTTTCATGAGCTTAGGGAGCGAAGCCATGCCTATGCTTTTCATGGCTCTGTTAACCTCTGAAACTATGTTTATCTGCTTCATTTCGCCTCCTTCCATCTGGCCTCCGCATTTCTCGCATTTCAGTCCAGTGCCGAAGTTTCCGCAAAGCTTGCACTTGCGCATTATCTCTGCCCTGCATTTGTGCTCCTCGCAGTAGAACGAGTTTATGTACTCGCCTCCCTTGGTGCAGAGGTGCCTTGCGAGCTCTACGTTTATGCTCTGCGAATTGAACTTCTTTCCCTGCAGCACGTATGCCTTGGATATGCTCCTCTCCTTGCCTCCGTATTCGCCTATCGGAAACAATATGTGCGGCGCAGGCTTCATTAGCCTCTCCCTTGCCTTTTCAGGCCTTCCCATCCTTCCGCCGACCTTCGTAGAGCGCCTCATTATCTTGAACCTGGCAAGCTTGTTGAGCATCTCAAGCGAGCTCTGCGCCCGCAGCGCATCTTCAGGCAATTCTTCGTTTTGGATTATGCTTCCATTCCTTGCAAGCCCAAAGCTGGCCATGAGCGCCTTTGCTGTTTCGCCCTCGACATCTATGCTTTCATTCCTGTCAATGTGGGGTATGCAAGCCCTCTCCAAAAGCTCGCGGGCCTTGGCAAGCCTGTCTCCGCTTATGGCAACGGAGCGAAGCTCATCTAGCGTTTTTGCGCCTCCGAGGTCTGCCTCCTTGAAAGTTTCAACAAGAAAAAGCATGTCTTCTGTGCTTATGTCCGAATAATCATATATGAACTTTGGATGCATTGGCACATCATATTTTTTTGAGATTTCCAAAGCTTCTGCGAAATCCGATACTTCCGGAATCTCATCGCACCCGGCTTTTTTGAGCTGAAGAGCCCAATACTCTTCGACATAGCTCGTAGGGCTCAGAGGGGTATTTGTCTTCTTGAAATCGCCGTAAGTGACAAGAATATCCCCTACTGAAAGGATCTTCTTTATGCGAGGCTCAAGCCTTCTTGCCTCATCGGCATCTTTTATCCTGAAGGCTTCTCCAGTATCAAGCTTGACAAACGGCCCTTCTATGGTATCGACAGGCACTGCCACGCAGCCTTTTCCAGGCTTCTCGACCTTTAGCTGTGTTCCAGTAGCTATAAATTCGTCCATAAGGTACATGGTTGCAGGACTGAAACCTTTCGACGCTATTCCGGTGAATCTGCTCCTTCCATATCTGAGCCTGAAAGCTCCCGCATGCTCCGGATATGCAAATATGGGCCTTCCAGCTACAAGCTCCTGCAGGAATACCACGTCTTTCTTGGTCTCCTTCTGCTCTGTCTGCTGGGATTTTTCAACCTTTATTATCTGATTGAGCCAGGACCAGTCCAGCCCGGCTCCCTTCGTGTATTTTAGCACGCTTTTTGCCTTCTGCGCTATTCCCTCGCATGAAACAAGGCATATGCCGCTCCTTATCTTGTTTGATATCATCTGCGGCTTCCCGGCAGCGTCAAGCCTGTTTATGTTCCTGTGTATGCCTATCTCTATCTGTTCAGAAGCCAGGCCGTCAAGGCATACCGGGCAGTTCTCGAATATTGTCCTTATGTCCTGTTCAGGAGGCAGGTATTGCAGCCTTGCCACTCTTGAATTGTAAATTTGAATCTCCTCCACATATCTGTCCATCTCGGCCTTCGTTGCCTTGTAAGCCCCTATTCCAAGTATCTTCCTTCCATAATCCGCTAGCGCTACTGAGAGTGCAGCCGCAGTGCCTCCTGCGCCTCTTATCGGCCCTGCATATATTATGGCCGCGTAATCGGTTCCGTCCTGATTCCTGTGAAGCTCTATTCCCTGAAGTCCTTCTGTAGGCGCAACCAGTATGCCCTCTGTAAGAACTGCAAGCCCTACCTTTGTAGCAAGCGAAAGCCTCTTGTCTATGTCGTCGTTGAATCTTTCGTTTGTGCATACCTCCTTTACCATGGCAAATGCAAGCTCCTGCCTGGATTTTCCCTCGGAATTCTTTTTTATGAGCTCAGCCAATCCCTTTATTCCTATTATTCCCTCTACCCTGGTGGCGAGGTCCGGCGCAGGCAGTATCTCCACAAACGGCTCCGGATCATAGCCTCTCTTCTTGGCTTCGGTAGCTACGCTGAATGCCTTATCGAAATTTTTGCTTAGCTCCGAAAAATATTCGTGTATGTCCATTCGACTACCTGTTGAAGTCTATAGATGTCACGCTGTAATCCTTTGACTTGAACACCGGCATTATGCACGGGGTCGGTATGTGCCCCTGCCTTACCTGGAAATCCGTCCTTCCCTGCCATGTGCCGCTGTTTATGACCGTAACTCCGTGGTATTTCGTAGTCCCGTTCTTGTGTATGTGTCCCATGTGCAATATGTCAGGTATTGTGTCTATGACAAGGTTGTCAGTCTTCGAAGGGACTATTATGTTGCCCCCATATATTGGAGAAAGGTGCCTGCGCTTGAGCAGCTCTACCATCGCCTTCTCCGGCACAGAATAGCTGTTGTTCGGTATCGCGCTTATTATGGAATCCAATGAGGTTCCATGGTAGCCCAATACCTCCAGCCCGTGCAGGGTCATGTAAGAGGGATTCGATACTATGTGCACGTTGTCCTTCTTGAAATCCCCAATGAGCTCCTGCGGCAGCGGAGGCTGCGGCTCGGCCCTCTGCACCGCATCGTGGTTCCCTGGCATTATGAAAACGTGTATATAATCAGGTATCGCTTCGACAAAATCGAACAGCATCTTGTACTGCGTGTACATGTCTGAGACTGCAAGGTCCCTGTCCTGGTTCGGATAAACGCCTATGCCGTCGGCGTCGTCCCCGCTTATCACTATGTATTTTATGCCTCCTACCATATCCATCTGGGTGTGGTCAGCATCTCCGTTGAGCCACCTTATCATCTTGGAGAAGTTTTTCTCCATGAAAAGCTTGCTCCCAACGTGTATGTCCGATAAGAAAGCTATGTTTATGTTTTCCTCTACCTTCTTCTGCTGCCTTATCGGGACGTCTGGCCACACTATCATGTTGGCTATTACAAACGGCCCTGATATCTTGCCCCTTATCGCTATGACTTCGTCGTTGGTTATGGAGTTCGCGTTGACGTAGAGCTCCTGCGCTTCCTTGGAGCTCCCGTTCATGAACATTACTTTCGCATATCCCTCTTCGTCTTCCAGCTCTAGCATCAGGTTGTTGTTCTTTGTTATTATCTTCCTGTTTACTATTCCGAATATGTAGACCTCTCTTCCGGAAGCGTAATCGTTTATGTGCTCAAGGCTCTGCAGGAACTGGCCGTAGCTGCTGTGCTGTGATATTATCTGGCGCATCCTTGCAAGCCTGTCCCTGAAATACATTACGAAATCGTTTATGCTGCCGTTGGTGTGCTCTACCTCCCTGCCCCTTATCTTGTACTGCGCGTCTATCTCTGCTGCAAGGGGCTTGAAGTCGGCTGACCTGCTCACCTCTATCTTTATCGGCTGCTTCTGCTCCATTATCTTGTCTATCGCCTTCTGGAGCTCCTCGCTATTTACTATGTGCAGCGTTTCCTCGGAATTCCTGCCCTCTATGAGCTCGTATGCCAGCGCCGAAGGGTCAATGTCCTTCAGCATATCCTCAGTTATGTCTCCCCCTATAAGCATACCTGCCTTGGACAGGGCCGAAGCAAGCTGCTTGAGCGAACCCCTCGCGATAACCTCCTTTTCGCTCTCCATGTTATTGCTTTCAATCCTTTATCGATTCAAGTATACTTAAAACTCCCCATATAACGGTCCTTGCCTGCGGCGGCAGGTTTATATCGTTGCTCACGGAATCAAGGCTGTATATGGCTGAAGACGCCCTTACCGTAAATTCTCCTTCCTCGTTAAGCTTTGACTTCGCCTCGCTTACGGCGCTCCTTACGTTCTTCGGCACGCTAGTGTCGCTTATAAGCATGTCCATCTGCATGTTTGCCTGCTTTATCAGCTCCAGCACTTCCTCTTTCTTTGGCATATTATCACCGATAATTAGTAAATCTACAGCTAGTATTGCATTTAAGCTATTTATAGCTGAGCCTCTGCCCTTCTTTTCAGGCTTCCTATAGCAAAAGCGAAAACGCATAAATATTTTCGCAGGTATAGAAAATATGCTGAACCAAAAACGAAAAGATTCGGAAATCTTTGTTTATGCGCCTGCTCCTGCTCCTGTGCCTGTAAAAGCAGGGAACGACAAATACCTGAAACAGTCTCTCGAAATCAAAAATCCTAGGGAAAACGCTGTAAAGATTGCGCTGCTTGACCTTGGCATACCGACATACTACGAATACATGCGCTATCCATTGAGCAATAAAAAAGCCTATTACCCGGATTTCATTACGTCAATATTCCTGAATGGGCGCCAGGTTATACTAGAGCCCCACAGCACAGTGAACGATACGGAATACATGAAAAAGTTGAGTGAATTCATAAATACCTACGACTTTTATCTTGTTTTGATATCCAACAGGTCGCACAGGAAGCTCATAGAGCACGATCTGGACCCGGAAAAATTTATAGACGAATACTGGTTCATAAACAATTTCTCGAACGATGAGCAATGGGTAAAGCAGAACTCAAGAAAGATTAAAAAAAGGCTAAAGGAGCTTCTGCGCAATCCTAAAGCCGAAGTCGTAAAAGCGAATGAGGAATTGCTGCGCGCATGAAAATTTGCAGCGGATTTTTTGCACTGCAATTGACCTATCTGCTATATTGTTTTGAATGGGCAAGTATGCTAAGACTTTTAAGTCGTGGACGAATTGCCCACAGCATTCGCAAAGGCACTCAACGCACCGCATAAAAAATTAGCACTGAAAACTGCCAGAATTTAGCTAGCTAGGAGTGCAACCGTTCAATCGACGCCAGGCGATAGTCCCACTTCCATAACGGCAGCACTATTATTTTCTTCCCGTTTTGCGTCAATTCATCTTCTTGGTTAAATGTGAGTATTATGCCTTCTTTCAAGCCAAATTGATCCAATGCTTCCGCCAACCCGCCTAATTCTCTTCCCTTATTGTCTTCGTTTAGTTCATAACAGACTTGTATTGCCGCCTTTATTTTAGCACCATCCTTTAACAAGAAGTCACATTCGTGATTATTTCCTGATTTGAAATAAAATATCTGCTTATTGGTCCTTCTTAAAACAAGATATGCCAAATTTTCCAGCATTCTGCCTTTATCTTCGGAAAAAGACACGGAGTTTGCCACGCACAGCCCATTGTCTATGGCATAGATTTTTTTAGGATTTATCATCTGCTTTTTTAACGAATAATCAAATTTTGGCACAGTAAAAATCAAGTAGCTATCCTCAAGATAAGATACAAATGCCGACACCGTGTTTACCGAGCCAAGCGCGAATGCGCTTTTCAATGTATTGAATGAGAATTCTTTCCCGACATTTGTTAATAAATAGAGCGCCATCTCGTTTAACGCTTTGGATTCTCTTATTTTATATCTTGCAACTATGTCCCTTTGGATTACATCTGTGAATAGCTCACGCAATATTTCCTGGTTTTTGTACTTAAGATATTCCGGAAACCCGCCTTCCTTCAAATACTCTTCAAACTCGCTTGCTCCCTCCTTCCATTTCTTGAATGCCCCTGCTTCCTTGAAAGAAAAAGGGAATAATTCTATGTTTATGTGCCTTCCTGTCAACCTTGTACCTAATTCTTTACTCAAGAGGGATGCATTCGAACCGGTTATTATAAATTTCTTCTTTTTATCAAGCCTTGACCTTACAAATATTTCCCAACCGGGTATATTTTGTACCTCATCGAAAAGATAAAAATTACATTCGCCGAATTCTTCCTTATATATTTCGTCAAGTTTTTCGAAATCAGATAATTCAAAACCTGCAAGTCTTGTATCTTCAAAGTTTAAGTAATTGAAATTCTTAATCCTCTTCGAAAGTTGATGCATTAATGTGCTTTTTCCACATCTTCTTATTCCGGAAATAATCAGCGCATGTTGCAGTTCCATGCTTATTCTATTAACTATATCGCGCTCTACTCCTAATTCCAACTCGTCAAAACTTTTCTTCTGCGATAGTACAACTGCCTTTAGGGTTTCCTTGAGTATCATATTTGGTTATCATAGTCATAATATTTAAATCTTCTCATTAGTAATGAACAATTTTGTGCATTGCTAATGAATACGCCTCGGCCGGGATTCGAACCCGAGTCGCAACCGTGACAGGGTCGTATGCTAACCACTACACCACCGAGGCTCTGCAGAATATTTCTGCATTATCAGCTATAAATAACTTCTTGTCCTGCTACTTCTTCATGAGTCCCAGTATGCCACCTATTATTCCCATGATCATACCTACGATAAATCCTCCATCTCCAAGTATGCTTATGAGCGAGAATATTATGGCAACTATGGAGAATATCTTTAGCCTGTTCCCCTTCGGATTGTATGACATGATTCCGCTAAGCATGACAACTATTCCGCATATTATGCCTACAGCTACTACTGCATATATCGCATCGTACAGCGCTCCGCTGCTCACATAACTGTTTATTAGCTTTATCTCTGTCGCGTTGTGTGCAATCGAAGGGTTAGTTGCAGTGAGATTCGCTATTATAGAATTGGCTGAAACCGCATGTATCGCTCCAATCTCGTATACTCCTCCCAAAAGTATGAGTATGCCTCCTATAAGCATGAAAATAAACGGGAGCGTGTGCTTCTGCTGCCCCGTCGATGGAGACATGAACTTTTCTGTTGCGCTTTTTCCTTGCATGATTACACCTTATTTCCCGTTGGAGCGAGTCGAACGCTCAACCTGCCGGTATCTTCTTGACGAAGAATCAAACTACAGCCGGCCGCTCTGCCATTGAGCTACAACGGGCATAACACTTATTTCGGCAAGAATATTAATAAGTTTACCTTATAAATTTATCCTATCGCTATTCGAAATCCCTCTTGCATTCGTTGCGCTGCAGGTGATTAAATCACGAACATACTAAAATCCTTCTACGAATCAGCTTTCGGAAAAGTCCTAGCGGAAAAATACAGCCACGGTGCCAGGATAAGGATAATAAAAAAAGGCCCATACAAGGAGCTTATATACAATAACACTGTCTTTTCGCGCATTGTCGAGGGGCGTATCCTAACGGGAAGCTATTGGGACTACTTCCTGCCGCTTCCATCGCTGTTTGAAAATCCCAAAATCCTGATAATCGGCCTTGGCGGAGGCACAATACCGTACCAGATAGAATCCCTATATCCGAACGCCAGCATAGACGTTATAGAGATTGACGAGGCAATAGCGTCAATGTACAAAATATTCATAGGAAAGAACCTCAAGTCAAACATAATACTTGGCGACGGAATAGAATACATGGAGTCCCATGGAAACATGTACAATATTGTAATTCTTGACGCATATGTCGACGACAATATGCCGGAGGAATTTTTTTCGGACAGGATGATAAATGCCGCGAGCTCGTCTCTCATGGGGAACGGGCTCCTTGCAATAAACTATACACTTACCTCTCTCGGGATAGCAAATTCGAAGAAGCTTACCAAAGCCCTTGCCAAGATGTTTGAAGTATACACTCTTTCTATGCCTCCAATATCCGGGAACAGGGTTGTAATATGCCTAAAGGGCTTAGATGCGGAGAAGCTCAAGGCTATCGGGAGCATGCCCAAGCTCAAGGAAGACCATGCATATATAGCCAAGGCGTATTCCAACATGGACGAAGACAATCAGGAAGTAATTTAGCGTTGACTTAATAAATAAAATCGGTGCTATTTTGCCTTCAATAAAGATATACAATACCATGTCCCGCAAGATAGAGGACTTCAAGCCCCTGAATCCGCCAAAGGTGCATATGTATGCTTGCGGGCCTACTGTTTATTTCTATGCGCACATAGGCAACATGCGCGCCTACGTGTTTGAGGACCTGCTTAGAAGAACTCTTGCGCATGAGGGCTACGAAGTCAACCATGTGATGAACCTTACCGACGTTGGGCACCTGGCCAGCGACGCCGATACTGGAGAAGATAAAATAAGGAGCGAAGCATCAAAGGAGCACAAGAGCATGCCCGAAATAGCTGACTTCTACACAAAGGCCTTCATGAAAGACTTATCGCTGCTCAATATAACTATTCCAACAACGATGGCAAAGGCTTCTGACCATGTTAACGAAATGCTTTCGCTAATAGAAACGTTGGACAAGGAAGGATATCTATATCCGATAAAGGATTCCAGCAGCGGAGTATACATGGATACGTCCAAGGTAAAAGACTATGGAAAGCTTTCTGGAAGGACATTCGAAGAGCTGAACAAGGGCCAGCAGGCAGGCGCCAGGGTAGACAGGCCTGCAGGGCTCAAGAACATAACGGACTTTGCAGTATGGCGCTTTGCTCCTGATAGCTTAAAGGAAATGGTGTGGGATTCGAAGTTCGGAAGGGGCTTCCCCGGATGGCACATAGAATGCAGCGCAATGAGCATGAAATATCTTGGCAATACGTTTGACATACACTGCGGAGGAATAGACCACATACCTATACACCACACTAACGAGATAGCACAATCCGAATCAGCTACTGGCGCAACGTTCGTAGACTACTGGTTCCATGTCAATTTTCTGACTGTAGACGGGGAAAAGATGGCAAAATCAATAGGAAACATATACACTATGGAAGACATAGTAAAAAAGGGCTTCTCGCCGCTGGCATACAGATATTTCCTCCTGAGCTCGCACTACAGGAGCCAGCAAAACTTTACCTTCGAAGCGCTGCAAAATGCGCAGAATACGATAAACTCCATATATGCGGTAGCGCAGAAGCTGGCAAGGATATCGTCAAAATTTGACAAGCTTGACAAGGAAACTATAAAGTTTGCCGAAAACATACGCGTCAAATTCTTCAGCTCAATAAGCAACGACTTAAACACTCCGGAAGCGCTTGCCGCAATGCACGAGCTTGTATCAAAAGCTGCAAATCTCGTAGAAACCGGAAGCATAGGCATAGACGCATCGTCTCTTGTGCTTAACGTCCTTTTGGATTTCGACTCTGTCCTTGGAATAAGCATAGACAATTATGCAAAGGAGAAGAGCCTGCCATCTGGGGCAGAAGAGCTTCTCAAGGCCCGCGAAACGGCGCGTGCATCCAAGGACTTCTCCAAGGCCGACGAACTGCGCAAGGAGCTGGAAGAAAAGTTCGGTATAATCGTCGAAGACATGCAGGATGGCAGCAGATGGTTTTTCAAGGCGCAATGAATATGCACGGAAAAGAGCCCAAAGACGAGAACTTCGGCTTCTTCACTTCTAGGCTTTACAAAGTATTCTCCAACACATTTCCAAGCATGAAATCGTTCTATTCATTCATACTTTCCGATATCGCAAATTACAAGTTTTCATCCATGCTAGACATAGGCTGCGGCCCCGGCACCCTGGATGTAAAAATTGCCCAGGCGTTCCCAGAATCCAAGATCTACGGGATAGATCCGTCAAAGGACATGGTAAGGCAGGCGTCATCGCTGGCCAAAAAGATGGACATTAAAAACCTGGAATTCGCAATGGGCAAAAATACCGAAATACCATTCGACCTTAAATTTGACCTTGTTATTACGACTTTGTCATTCCATCACTGGGCCGTGAAGCGCGATGCTTTGGAATACATAGCCGGCCACATTGCAAGCGGTGGCAAAATAGCAATATACGAATTCCTCAAGCCGGAAAAGGGCATGGGTATTTCCGGAAGCCATTCGCTCAGCGTAAAAGAAGCAAATACATATTCAAATATTCCCGGCCTAGCTCCTGCAAAAGTGTCAACGGAAAAAGGCTTCATAAAGGCACTCCTGGAAAAGCCCTAGGAAGTGGAATTGGCGTAGCTTATCTTGTATATCCTGCTGTCGGAGTTCTGATAAATGAGTTTCATGCTTACTCCTGTGCCGTTGCCATAATTGCAGCTTGCTGCCGAGCATCCGTAAAGGAACTTGAACATATTGCTCTTTGTAAAGTTTTGGCCGACCAGTGCTGCGCTCGTTATATTGTGCCCCGAATACGTCATTAAGAAAGTATAATTGAAAGGAGATGTGCTAACATTGTGCTCTATATAAGTGCCATTTGCCGAATTGTACAAAATCGTGTGCTTTATGATGTTATACTTTCCGTTGCTGCCCAGTCCTGTCTCGATATCGCTAGGGTTGGAAAGATTTAGCAGCATAACGCTTTCGAGGCCACTGTCTCCCTGCGCAACGAAGAACAGCCTTTCGAACGTGCTGTTGCTCGTCTCGTTAACGCTTTCGAATGCGTCATATCCGTAGGTTGCAGCTATGGTATTGCTGAGATTGCCCTCTATAGATATGCCTCCGAGCTCCTGCAGCCAGTAGTATCTTGCCAGTAGGTATTCCGGCCTGTGCACCTTGTTTAGCAGGTAATACGTGTCAGGGCTTGTGTTGAGTATAAATCTTGCAAAGCCTGCTATGAGCGCTGGGTCCTGGCCTCCAACGCTGTCCATTGCGCTGGTCCTGTTCGCCCATCCTTCTATGACCGAGCCATCCGGCCAAACTGCCAGGAACGTTGCATTGCTTGGCGTATTATTTTTCACCCACGTAAGCGCCGAAAGGAAATTGGCATTTATGCCGTCAGCCTGTACCGACGTAAAAGACTCGAGATTTGTCAGATAAAGCATGTATACTAGTATGAATATTGCTATGGCAGCAAACACGAACCTTCCATAAGTATAAATCTCTTTCTTCGCATTCTTCAAGATATTTTTGTCGAATCCTACGAGCCTGCCTATCGCATAAAGCCCGTAAGCTGCAAATATCGCTATCGGCACTGCGACTATGGAATTGAACCTTACTGCATTTATTTGAAGGTAAAAGGTAGCTACGAAATAAGCAAGCATTACCATGAATTCAGGCGAGAACTTGATCCTGTGCAGCATTGTGTACTTCTGCCCTGGGTATATCCTGTTTGCAAAGAGCAGGTAAAGGATTATGCCAACCGGAGCAAGGAAGAGCTGGTACGCGAAGCTTGCCCAAAGGAATGCAAACGTCGGAGGCTGCAATTCCTGTATGGTTACGTTTAGATGGCTGCTTGCTATCACTAGCCCGCCGCCGCTGGCCACCTGTGAAAGAAATCCGCCAAAGAATACAAGCACTATAACTAAAGCTATGGCTATTACTGCACCAATGAACTTTGCCCGTGCCAAAATGTTCATTGTGAATGAAGGGAACCTGTCCCTGTTTTTTATAAAGTAATAAGCCAGAAGCGTGCCTATAATTATCGGACCATAGAATATGAAGAAGTGCAGTGTTGACAAAGCTTGCGTTGCCCTTACTATCGTAAGAGCCATCCACATGTGCTGCATCGCATATGCCAGCAGCAGTGCGAATGTCAATATTATTGAATCCTTGAGCAGCTGAAGGTCGGCTGTTATGTAGCCGAGCACTGCTATGAATATTATCGCAAGCATGTATACTATTATGGTAAAAGGTGCGCCGTTCCACACTGCAGTTCCGACTCCGAGGACAAAAGCAGCGAGAAGCGCAAACAGCACCTTCTTTCTGGTGCTTTTAGCCCTGAATACCGCTATAAAGAATATAAGCGAAAGTATCATGAAAGATGTTATGAAGCCGTCTCCCCTGTATACGAGCGCGGCTGTCCTGGCTATGTCTCCGCTTGATATTGCTACAAAAAACATTGCAAGGAATGCCAGGACTCTGCTTTTGGCGAAATACCTTACGATATAAAATGCGCCTATTGCGTCCAGTACGCCGAAGAGTATTGGCACAAGCCTCATTACTGTGTAATAGCTTGCACCGAAGTATCTCAGTATCGCATACGGGAAAAGAGTTACGAAATAGAGTCCCAGCGGCTCAGTTATTTGGAAATGCGTTGGGAATCCTGAAAGAACCAACGTCTTAGGTATGGCAAAATCATGCGTTACTGCCGCCCTTATTACTGAAAAATGGTAAAAGCCGTCTGGTTCGAAGAACCCCGAGTACTTAAGCATCCCGGTCCTAAGGTATATATCTAGTATTATTACGATTATGAAAAGCGCTATCGCAGCATAGCCGTATTTGCTTATTGAAAGCTTGGCCCTCTTTCCATTGGCAGTGCTGGCATCGCTTTTGACAGGTGCTTCTACGCTCTCTTTTGCGTCAACATGCGCCGTTTCGCCCTCCTGCTTCCCGGCAATTCCTTCCTGTGCTCCCTGTTCCAAATCCATAAACAGACCAAACCCGCAACTGAAAATCAAGCTAATAAAGCGTTTTGTCATTAACTTTTTTAATGCTTATCCCAAAAAGCGCAAAACATTGCCGCAAA
>JAKBRD010000071.1 GCA_021834865.1 Microcaldota archaeon
AGAAGCGGGTGCAGACTACATAGTAATGCCGCAAAACAGCGCAAGCGAAGAGATAATCGCCGAGATAACTAAATAAGCGATGAAGCACGATGAGCGCGGGAAATTCCAAGGTTGACATGCCTTTGAGCTATATAGCAATGTTCCTAATAATAGTGATAGCCTCAGCCTCGGGAACGGTATTCCTGGTCCATTATTACGTCGGCAATTTCTACGATGCTGCTTATTTCACTATAGCTGCGCTCTTCGACATAAACGGCGTGACCCTGTCCCCCGCGTTCGACTACCATATGCTGAGCCTTGATGGCGAATTTTACGATACGTTCCCGCTGCTGATGCTCGACGGAATAGTCAAGATAGTGGCGATAGGCTTCGTGCTCGCAGGCATAGTCGAGCTCATAAGCGTGGTAAACCTCTTCGAGAAGCTCAGCAACATAGGCGTGCGCAAGATGAACAACGGGGTGATAGTGTGCGGCTACAACGACCTCGCGGAAAGCATATGCCTTACACTTAAAAACAAGAAGAAGAAGTTTGTGGTAGTGGACAAGGATCCTGCAAAGGTAGAGATGCTCAGGGGGCTTGGCTACATAGCTGTAAGGGGCAACTTTACTGACGACAGCGTCCTCAGAAAATGTTCTGTGCAGTCGGCAAAATCCATAATATTCTCCACTGAGAGCGATTTCGAGAACCTTCTGGGAATCGTCACTGCCCATTACCTTAATCCCGGAATAGACATAATATCAAGAGCGAAGGATGAGGCCAGTGTAACGAAAATGCACAGGGCGGGAGCAGGGCTTTGCGTGGTCCCTGAAGTGCTTGCAGGCCTTGACATCGGAGACATAATTGGCAGGAGGGCTAGGAACGGTGCTTGAATGATGGACGAGAGGCTGACGATAATCGCATATTCCTCGATAATCCTGTTTATCGTAGCCGTAGGGCTTGCCATAGCCTCCGGGCTTGGAATAACAGTAGCCATAGTGTGGAATGTGCTTCTGGCGCTTGACATAGAGTACTATAAGCTGCCGTTGTCGGTTGCGGAAAACCCGTTCCTTGTAGCTGCAAGCATAATAGACGCCATAGTGTTCACGCTGCTGGCGGTATGGCTTGCGGCGCTCTTCTTTGAATTCATAAAGGGCCTCGGAATCAGGGAGAGGTTTCAGGAGAGGAAAATACGGGGCTTCAGGGGCCATGTTATAATAACCAGCATGAACAGGCTCGGGGAGCTCGTGTCGGTTAAGCTCAAGGAAAAAGGCGTTAAGCACGTATTCATAGTCCAGAGCCAGGAAGAGCTTGAGAAGGCCGACGAAATAGGCGTCTTCGCCATAATTGGCAACCCCACCATAAAGGAGACTCTGAGCAAGGCCGGGATAAGCAATGCGGCCTATATCGTAGCGTGCAGCGATGACGACATAAAGAACAGCATGATAGCAATCTCAGCCAAGGCCGTAGAAAGCAGGATAAAAATAATAACCAGAGTGGCGAAGGAGGAGAACATACCTAAGCTGAGCAGGAGCGGAGTCTACAAATGCATAATGCCTGAAGTCGCTGCCGGCGACAGCATGTCGGATAGTATAATATCAGCATATTCGTAACAGTGCGCGGCAACAGCATAAGAAACAGGATTTTGTGCGTTGCATAGAACCGTTGATGTGTTCGGTGGTTTAGAGCAGGCTACTTCTTAAGGCCTTTCAAAGCTTCGTTGTACGCGTCGATCCACACCTTTTTGCGCTTCGCTTCTAAGCTTGTTGAACCGTGCTTCCCGGATATAGGATGGCGAATCGTATGGTCTTCTGACGCGCTCATTTCCGCCTTTAACTTATCATAACCATTCTTTCTATCCAGGTAATTCAAATAGGTTTCGTGCTCTAACCTCTCCAGCTTATCTTGGTTGTAATGTTTCCCAAGCGCCTTGCCAATCTGCCTCGCTCCTGGAATTGGAATGCCAATAGATACAATATCATTAAGCCGTCCTGCATTTTTCGATCTCAGCTGTCCCCTCTGTGCCAAATCAAAAGCTTCATTTGCTGAAGATTTCCCATAATGCAGCTGTGCAACTACATCGTTGAGCTTGTTTAGGCGTCCCTGTGCCCTTTCGGCATGCGGGCCTCCGGCTTCAATCTGCTTGGCCCAGCGCCTTTGCAGGAACGACATGGCAATTGCGCTCGTGCCCCCCTTCTGGAAGAGTGCGGATTTTGGAATTTTGAGCACTTTTGTAGATACGACTTTTCCGGGATTCGTGGTTTTTTCATGATTGAGGAAGAATTTTGGTTCTGAGTTTTTTTGCGAGTTTAGCGGTGTGCTATTTTTGGTCTTTACAGTTTTAACGTAGTTGTTAAATTTAGGCACATGGCCTATCCTCATCCCCTTTTCGCTTATTGAAACGTTCCTTTTCGTAGTAGGGATCTTATCAAAATCTGTTATTCCGTTTGACGTGTAGATGCCGTTTACCATGTGTTCTCCTTTCTTGTCCTTTTCATATTTTTTCTGCTCTTCAATCCGTTTATTGAGCGTTTTAGCCCTGCCGGATATTTTACTTCCCTCGAGCCTCTTTTTGCTTGCTTCTGAAATCGCCATTCCACCGGCAAGGCCAGCTACTGCCATGCCTGAAGAGGGATTCGACACCATTCTGTCAGCGACTTTTTTGGCATTATAATTTGCTATGTTTGTAGCTTTTATTTTGTTGAGCTTTGCTTGCAACTTTTTTGCTTTTTGGGATTTTCCCAGACCCATTTTTTGGAGTTTTTTAAGGCGGTTATTAGCCTTACTTGCTGAACGCATCCTTAACCTGTTTCGCGCTGCAGGAGCCTTGGCCTTCGCTTGAGCATAGTTGGCTTTGGCTTTTTTGGCTTTCTTGATTAAGCCCTTTTTCGCCTTGCCTGCGGCTCTGCCTCTTTTTATTGA
>JAKBRD010000021.1 GCA_021834865.1 Microcaldota archaeon
AAATGCTCTTCAATTCATCCTTCGAGGAATTGACGGTATTATAATATTCCGCAGGAACATTTATATTTATTAGCTTGGCCGGTGCGTTGAGGGCCAGCTTGGAATCGCTCTTGCTCTTCCTGACTATTGCTATTATGTCATTCAGAAGGTTTCCTTCGCTGTCTATATCCTCTGCTACAACCCCGCTCTCAAATATGAATCCGTTTATGACATATCCATTTGGCTTGTCCTGTGCTACATGCTTTGGAAACTTCTCTAGCATTATGCTGCTGTCGCTGAACATCGCATTTATCTCCTCTGCCGCATGTGGCATTATTGGAGCGAGAGCCTTCAGGGATTCCATAAGAACATGCCTGAGCGTGAATATTGCGGCAATCTTGCTGCCCTCGCCCTTCTTGCTGGTGTCGTATATCCTGTGCTTTACGTTCTCTATGTAATAGTCGCAGAATTCGTGCCAGAAGAAATTTACAAGCTTGGTAGCTGCATCATAAATGTTGTATGCTTCGTAATCTTTGTCCGCGCCTTCAAGGACTGCGTTGAGCCTTGTGAGTATCCACGCGTCAAATATATTGATGTCGTTGTGAGGCGGCTCTTCCGGGATCTTGTTCTCGCCTATCGCGTTCCTTACGAAAACAGCCGAATTGTAAGCCTTGCCTATGAAGCTTTTCGCGTATTTGACATCTTCGTAGGAGAAAACCTTGTCCTTGTGCGTAGCACCGCTGAGCGCAACCCACAGCCTTACGCTGTCTATTGAATATTGCTTTGCAAGATTCAGCGGGTCAACGCCATTGCCTAGGCTCTTGTGCATCTCCCTTCCGTCAGGCCCCAATACCATTCCGTGAGTAAGCATTGTCTCAAGCGGCTTGCTCCCAGTTATGGCCCATGTCCTGTATATAGTATAAAATGCCCAAGTCCTTATTATGTCAGTTCCCTGTATGCGCACAGCCGGAGGAAACGCAGACTTGAAGAACTCCTTATCGTCAGGCCATCCGCTTATGAGCATTGGCGTAATGCCGGAATCGACCCACACGTCGCACGTGTTCTTTTCGCCCTCTATGTTGGATGATCCGCACTTCGGGCATTTTTCCACCGGCGCCTTTTCAGCAGCTGGATTCACCGGTAGCATTGACTCTTCAGGGGCTATGGTCTCTCCGCAATCTGCGCAGTACCAGAACGGTATCGGAGTTCCGAATACCCTGTTCCTGGATATGTTCCAGTCCCACTCTATAAAGTTTGCCCAATCATAAAGCCTTTGCGCAGAGCTTTCGGGTATCCAGTGCATCTGCGATGCCATCTCCTTTATCTTTTCCGAATATTCCTTGGTTTTGAGGAACCATTGCATCTCAGATATCAACTCAATCGGAGTGCCGCATTTGTCGTGAACTTTCACTGTCTGGCTTATCACGTCGCTCTTGACCAGCAGATGCGCAGCGTCAAGATCCTTCAGGACCTCTTCGCGGGCCTCATTTACCTTCATTCCCGTGTACTTGCCTGCGTTGAGAAGCCTTCCGTTCTGGTCCTCCGCCCTTATAAGCTCCAGCTTGTGCTTGTAATACATCATGACGTCCTGCTTGTCTCCGAATGTGCAAACCATCTCAGCGCCGGTGCCAAAATCCTTGTCTACGCTGTCGTCGGCTATTATCTTCACATCCCTGCCTGCCAACGGCACAGAAACCTTGCGGCCCACCATTTTCTTGTATCTGCTATCGGAAGGATTTACGGCTACGGCTACGCATGCGTGCATCAATTCCGGCCTCGTAGTGGCTATTATTATGTCCTCTTCCGACTTTCCTGGCGAAGCGAATCTTACATGGCTGAGCTTGGTGTCTCTTTGCTTCTCTTCTGTTTCCTCTCTTGCTATCGAGCTGCTGCAGTGCGGGCACCATTCTACCGGATGGTCTGCCCTGTAAACGAACCCCTTGCTGTTCATGAGGAGCAGCGACTTCTGGACCTTGGCCCTGTAGTCTTCCCCCATGGTCGCGTATTCGTAGCGCTCGTCGAATGATGCACCAAGGTATCTCATCCCCTCCTTGAGAACCTTTATGTTTGAATTTGCCACTTCCACGCATTTGTTGTAGAATTCTTCCCTTGGCATGTTTCTTCCGTATTTCTTTTCAGTTTCTATCTCTGTCGGGAATCCCTGCGTGTCCCATCCCTGCGGGTATAGCACGTTATATCCTTTGGCCCTTCGGTAGCGTGCAATGGCATCAATGTAGCACACCCAATATGCCTGGCCCATGTGCAGGCTTCCCGTTGTGTTCGGCGGAGGAGTGTCTATTACAAATATGGGTTTTGAAGTTTCATCTTTGTTGAAGTTGAACATCTCGGCCTTTAGCCAATAATCGTTCCATTTTTCCTCTTCTTTCGGATCATAAGGCAAATAATCACATCGCATGCCGGCAAGAAGCGCGGCTGACAGCTAATATATTCCAGCTATAGATTAAAAATTGTTTGCTGCAACTAGCTGCAGCAAACAGGGTCAGTCTGTCGTTTTGCTATTTATGAAGTGCTCGAATACTTTCTTTTCCTTCTTTTTCTTCTCGTTAAGAGCCCTGGCGTTGAATATGATTGAGTTTCCCAGTATTTTCTTTGCCACTTCCTGCTTGTGTGCATCAAGCGCATTCTTAATCTCAACGCTGCTTTGCTCCTCTCCAACGTTGCTCTTTTTCTCGGCTTCTTCCTTCCTTAGAAGCCCGAAGCCTTCGGCTTTCTCCACGTGCGGCATTTCGGCACTGCGGTCTTTTGCGCTTGCGACAGTTTCCACATGGCTGCCAACAAGCCTTTCCCCGAATTCTTGGTAAACGTTGCCGGTAAATTCCTCTATGTTGAGTTCCGGGAAGCATAAGCAGTCATAGCTTGCGTATGCCGAAGGATCTCCCTCAAGCACTACGGTGTGGCTTATATTGTTCATAGCCACATATCTCATCTCATAAGCATTCCTTGCAACCTCCTGCATTACATTCTGCTTTATGGTGCTTGCTATTGTAGCCGAAAGGCTTGACCCTACGCTTTTTGTATTTCCGTACAGCATTCCAGCAACCGCACTGCTTCTCGAGTAAACGCTGTGCGTAAGCGTGTACAGGGCCTCTGAGCTCATAGCACTGTATATAGTGCTTTTTATCTTAGGCATAAAGTTGAAGCTTACGTTGAGCTGTTTGCCATCGCTGTTCTTTGCGTTTACGCTCACCATCTGCTTCTTCGAATATTCTTCGGCATAAGCGTCCATGCGCTGCTTTGCTGCAGTTGCTTTCTCTTCATGGATTTCTTCTGAAATGTATTCCATGACATGCCTGGCTCCTACTTCCATAGCCACTGTCTGCTGCTTTGCCATAATGTTCTTCTGCGCTTCCATGGTGCCTATTGCATAAGCCATGCGTGCGTCGCTGCTGAGGCTTATCATCCTGCTTATCACTTCGAACAGGCCCAGTGCTGCCTTCCTGCTCACGTCGAAAACCTCTGGCTCCTTCCTGCCCACCAGGTTTATCTCCAATCTCCGGCCCTTCCTGACGTTGGGGAATGCTATCTTGTCATAGAACAGCGACTTGTAGCTAGAACCTGTGAACACCAGAATCCTACTGTTGGTCGCTATTATCCTGTTTTTCCCCCTGCCAAGCAGCTTTTTCCCGTACTGCGCCTCGTAGTATCTTTCCTCTTCCTCAAATAGCATCGGTTCAGAGAGCTGGTTGGCATTTTCATTGTTTGACATAAGTAAGTTTGCGCCTACATCCAAATTGGATTAGAAAGTTGTAATGCTCCTATTATTTATACTTTTTGTATTGTGCGTTTGTATCTCCATCATGCATCGCAACAACCATAAGTTTGTTTATTGCCCGCCTTCGAAAACCATGGACTTTGCCCGGATCTGGCCAAATTGCCAGTTTAGAAAAGGCTTAAATCAGTTAAACCGGATATCTAACCATGCAAATATTGAACTCTGCGGCCCCATATAATCTTTTTGGGCTCGAAGACCAAAGTTACGAGAAAGCTAAGTTCGTGGTACTCCCTGTGCCTTACGATTCTACAGTGAGCTATGGCTCAGGCTCTAGAGATGGGCCCGACGCCATAATAAGGGCCAGCAGGCACATGGAACTCTACAGCGAGGAGCTCGGCTTCTCCCCTGCGGATGCGGGCGTATATACTCTTGAGCAGCTTGAGCCGGACGTGAGCGGACCTGAAGCCATGGTCAAAAGAATAGCGAAGGAAGTATCTATAATAATCGATGACGGAAAGATCCCGCTTCTGCTTGGCGGCGAGCACACGATTGCCATAGGTGCCGTCAAAGCAACAGCAGATTCCAATAACAACTTTAGCGTATTGCATTTCGATGCGCATTCCGATTCGCGAGAGGAATTCATGGGAAGCAGATACTCGCACGCATGTATAATGGCCAGAATAAGGGAGATGTGCAAGAGCACATACAGCGTAGGGGTAAGGAGCATAGACGAGCAGGGCTATTCAAAGTATTCAAAAGACATACTCTACATGAAAGACATGCGCACAATGTCGGACGAAGCGATAGTAAACTCCATATCAAAGCACATAAAGGAAAACGTTTACATAACGATAGACTTGGATGTGCTGGATCCATCTGAAATGCCAAGCGTGGGAACGCCGGAGCCTGGAGGCATGAGGTACACAAGCCTAATTAACATCCTCTCAGGGGTCTTAAAAGGGAGAAAACTTATAGGTGCAGACATCTCAGAGCTTGCGCCAATACCCGGGATTAGGGCTCCGGACTATCTTGCAGCAAAGCTGGCCTACGCGCTTGTCGGAATGGCCGTTATAGGCACACGCAAAAAGGTGCAGAAATGAAAGTGATACTTGCAAGGCACGGCAACACGGAAGCGAACAACGCAGCTGTGCATCAATCGCCTGAAACTCCTCTTTCAAAAGAGGGCATAGCCCAATCTGAAGCCCTTGCAAAAAAGCTAGCCAGGGTAGATATAGACCATATAATATCCAGCCCCTATGCTAGAGCAAGGCAGACTGCCGAGATAATAAATAGAAAGCTGGATAAGCAAATAGAATACGACGACTTGCTCGCTGAAATAATCAGGCCAAAGGAATTCGTAGGCAAACGAGTGGACGATCCTGAAGTGGAGAAAATCACGAAGGAAATAGAAAAACACGCCAAAAATCCGGAATGGCGCTACCCGGGGTCGGAAAACCTGAATGATTTCATAATCAGGGTAGGGAAATTCATAAAGCACTTGGAGAGCACAAACTATGGCACAGTGCTTATAATCACGCACAGCGCCGTAATAAAAACAATAATAACAGTATGCATGCTCGGCCAGGATATTGATATTGAGCATTATTCGAAGATTCTAGATTTCCTGCACACGAAGAATACCGGCATAAGCGAACTGAGGTATGATGATTCTGGCTGGGGGCTAATGACATACAATGACCTGTCACACCTCTGAGCGTCAAGAACACTTAAAGCAGAATGCGTCCCTGTTTTGCGTCAATGCCCTGCGCTCTTCTTCCCGTGCTCCTTTGCCTTTTCCTCCTTTTCGCGCTGCTCTATTTCATTTAGCACTTTTTCGACCTTGCTCCTGAGCTCATCGACGCTGCCTGAGTTTCTTATTGTATATTTTGCATGATCCATGGCGCTTGCTATCCCAAACTGCTTCTCCTTCTCCTCCCTGTTTTCAAAATCGGAATAATTTTTTGGGTCGTCGTCCCTCTTCCGCTCCACCAGCCTGTCGAATCTCATCATTTTCGGCGCTACTACTGATATTATCGTAACGTTTTCAAGCGTCTTGAAATACTTTGCCTCGTCTGCGCTCCTGAGACCCACTATGAGTATATCCTTTGCCGGGAGCTTCCTTATCTTTTCTATGGTCCATCTTGCCACGACGTCATTTCCGTATTCCTTTCTGGCGTTCAGCGAGAAATTGCGTATGCTGTCCTTGTTGACTTCTATTCCGTTCTCTGCCATCTTTTCCTTGACTGACGCGCTCATTTCCACTTCCTTGAAGCCCTTTGCCGCAAGCATATCTCCAACAAGGCTTTTTCCGGCTCCTGGCATTCCGGTTATGCATATTATCATTATAATCGCTTAGAGTTGTACGCAAAAACTATTATTATTTATCCGGGCTAAATCTATCTTGGTGCTGAATTGCCCACATCCGGCCTTGCATGCCAAAAGTGCCAATACAGGTTCAACTACAAGTTTATCCCAGGGGCTTCGCTCACGTCAATAAGGTTCGGAAGCAAAAGGTACATGCGCTGCCCGAAATGCAACAAGTGGTCAATGTTCGACCTCTCAAGGCCGCCTGTTCCTGGCCTTCAAAAGTATTCGGATTCCAAAGCGTTCGCAAGATACGCTCCATTTTTGATAGTGCCGCTTTTCGCATGGGCGGTTTTTCTTGTCATTATGTCAAATTCGCTTTTGGGCTACGGCCCTGCTTTGACGATTATCATATACGTAGTGCCTGCATTGGCGCTCGCAATAGCTCCGATACTATTTATAACAAAAAAGGCAAAACTAGTAAAAATCAAGGGCTGATCATCCCTGTGTCTTTGTGGATACCTTTTCCAGCTTAATTCCTCTTTTTATTATCTTCGCGGCATTTTTCTTTATTGCGCTGATGTCGAGTTCGCTGTTCCTTGAGTTGCCTGACTTTATGGCACTGGCAGCTACGGCGCTCGCCACGCTAGACAGCACGCCTACCATCTCCTTGGCGCTATACGGCGCAGGCAATATATGCTCAACGTCAAGCTCTTTGCCAACGCACTTTGCAAGTGCCTTTGAAGCTTCATATAGCATGTCATAATCAACGTGTTTCGCCCCGGAATCGAGCAGGCCGCGCATTATGTTCGGAAAGCTCAACACGTTGTTTACCTGGTTCGGAGCATCGGATCTGCCGGTTGCCACTATGAAAGCCCCTGCATCCTTTGCGTCCTTATAGGATATTTCAGGTACTGGGTTCGCAAGTGCAAACACTATCGGCTTTTCAGCCATCTTCTGTATCATTTCTTTCGTAAAAACTCCTGCACTCGAAACCCCTATCAGTACGTCAGCCTTTTCGGCTATTTCTGCAAGGCTTCCCTGCAGCTTTTCCCTATTGGTCAGCGTCGCTATTTCCTGCTTGAATTCGTTCATTCTGTCCTTGCGCCCATCGTATATCGCGCCTATGGTGTCGACTACATAAATGTTTTTTATTTTCATATAGTTCAAGAGCCTAACTATGCCCATCCCTGCCGCTCCCGCGCCGTTTATTACTATTTTGATTTTTGTTATATCCTTGCCGGAGAGCTTCAGTGCATTTATGAGTGCAGCCACCGCAACCATTGCGGTTCCGTGCTGGTCGTCGTGAAGTATCGGAATTTCTAGCTCCTTAGAAAGCCTGTCCACTATCCTGAAGCATTTTGGCGACTCTATGTCCTCGATATTGAAACCTCCAAATCCTGGGGCCAGAGCCTTTACGATGCTTATTATGGACTCTTCCTCCTGCGTGTCTAGGCATATCGGCACTGCATCAACGCCTCCATACTTCTTGAAGAGCATTGCCTTGGCTTCCATTACCGGCAGCCCGGCTTCAGGACCTATGTTGCCGAGGCCCAATATCCTGCTGCCATCTGTTATTATGGCCACGTTGTTGGGTTTTCCCGTATATGTATAAACTTTGGATTTGTCGTTCTTTATTGCGTTTGATATGACCGCAACTCCCGGAGTATACCTGAGCGCCAGGTCCTCCCTGCTGTCCACTTTAACCTTGGGTATTATCTCTATTGCTCCCTTGGATGTTTCATAAGCTTTAAGCACGTCTTCGTCAGTAGGCATTATTACACCATTTTAACGCTAGTATAAAATTTGCAGCTTTTAATAACCAACCTTATTTTTCTTTACCTTCATTTGCCTGATTTTTGGGGTCCAGTATCTTTTCAAGCTCGCCCTTTTCCATTATTTTCATCTCAATGCACACCTGCTTCACGCTTTTGCCTTCGTCATAGGCCTTGACAGCTATTTCAGCGGCTTTGGCGTAGCCTATGTATGGGCTAAGAGCAGTAACCAAAGAGGTGTCCATCTCCAGGTTTTTTGCAATCTCCCTTTTGTTTGGCCTTATGCCTATTATGCACCTGGAATCGAAAGCGTTGACGCCGTTGGATAATATCTTAACTGAGAAAAGCAAGTTGTAAGCTATAACTGGCATGAAAACGTTCAGCTCGAGCTGGCCAGAGTTGGCCGCTTCCCTCACTGTGTGCATGCTGCCCATTACGTTGAAGCACACCATGTTCAGCATCTCAGCCATGCTGGGGTTTATCTTGCCAGGCATTATCGAAGAACCAGGCTGCACAGCAGGGAGCACGAGCTCGTTTAGCCCTGCTCTTGGTCCTGAGCCAAGCAGCCTGACGTCGTTGGCTATCCTGTTGAGCGCTATCGCAACGTCATCGAGAGCATTGGCAACTTCAAGCTCCGCGTGCTCGCTCTGCATTGCAGCGAAAGTGTTTGCCGATTTCCTGAACCTATGCCCGGTTAGCCTGTTGAGCTCCGCAATCGCATATTCCGAATAGCTCTTTGGTGTGTTCAATCCGGTGCCCACTGCAGTGCCGCCCAAAGGGAGCTCAAGCATCGAGACCAGCGCCCTGGAAAGCTCTTCTCTCACGTGCTTAACTGATCCGGCCCAGCCATAAAATTCCTGGCCAAGCGTCATCGGTACGGCATCCTGGAGATGGGTTCTGCCTATCTTGTATATGTGCGAAAACTCCTTGGCCTTTGCCGAAAGGCTTTTTTCGATATTGCCAAGCGCCGGAATAAGCCACTTGCATATGTAATCGTAAGCCGATATCCTTATTACGCAATGATAAGTATCGTTAGTCGATTGCGACATGTTTACGTGGTCGTTGGGATGCACAATCTTGTAGTCGCCTTTTTTGCCGCCAAGAATTTCTATGGCTTTGTTGGCTATTACTTCGTTTACATTCATGTTTGTGCTCGTTCCTGCTCCTGCCTGAAATACGTCAAGGACGAACTGGTCGGAAAGATTGCCAGAAGCTACAAGCTCCGCGGCTTTCATTATTGCATCGGCCCTCTTCCTGTCAAGCTTGCCAGCTTTCATATTTGCATAAGCTGCAGCGCGCTTGAGCGTTGCATAAGATCTAATGAATTCGTCCTGCACTCTTATCCCGGATATCTGGAAATTCATCCTTGCCCTCTCAGTCTCTGAGCCGTAATAAGCCTTGGAATCTATCCTTACGCTTCCCAAAACATCCTTCTCGGTCCTATAACCCATGAAAACACCAACGTTAATAATTGCGGAATTACATCTTAAACGCTTTTCTGAAACTGCTGCACTGAAGCCGATTATTTACCTAGCAAATCAAATCACGTTTATATTTCTTTTTATATCAAATAGTCTAATTGGTTTAGGGTAATATTTTGGCAGAATACGAGGTTGTCGAATCGGACATACTTATAATAGGGGCTGGAGGAGCAGGCATGCGCGCCGCACTCGCGGCGCTTTCAAACGGCTCTAATGTAATAATAATCTCAAAATCCGTGCTTGGAAAGGCCCATACTGTAATGGCTGAGGGCGGCATAGCTGCTTCGGTTGGCAATGTGGATTCCAAGGACAACTGGCAGGTGCATTTTTCAGATACTATGGTTGAAGGCGTTTACCTTTCAAACTGGCGCATGGCCGAGCTCTTGGCAAAAGAGGCTCCAGAAAGAGTTTTCGAGCTGGAGCGCTTCGGCGCGATATTTGACAGGACCGAAGAAGGCAAGATAATGCAAAGGGCCTTCGGAGGCCACACATACAGGAGGCTCTGCCACGTCGGCGACAAGACTGGGCTTGAAATAATAAGGACGCTAGAGGACCAGATAATACATAAAAACGTAAAGGTGATGGACGAGATATACATCACCAAGCTTTTCAAGGATGGAGATTCGTTCTCAGGCGCGCTCGGGCTTTCAATGCGCGAAGGCAAGTTCTATCTTTTCAAGGCCAAGGCTCTCATAATATCGACAGGAGGGTGTGGCAGGGTGTTCAAGATTACTTCCAATTCATGGGAATCGACTGGAGACGGGCTTGGGCTTGCTTACAAAATAGGGGTTGAGCTGCAGGACATGGAAATGATACAGTTCCATCCAACAGGCATGGTATATCCTCCTGGAGTTGCAGGGCTGCTGGTTACCGAAGGCGTGCGTGGAGAGGGTGGCATCCTTACAAACACAAAGGGCGAGCGCTTCATGCTCAGGTACTCGCCAGAAAAGAAGGAGCTTGATGCAAGGGATGTTGTGGCGCGATCAATATATTATGAAATACAGGCCGGAAGAGGCACAGAGCATGGCGGAGTGTACCTTGACATAAGCCAGAAGGGCGCAGACTTCATAAAAAAGAAGCTTCCAGGCATGTATTCGCAGTTCAAGGAATTTGCAGGCGTGGACATAACAAAGGAAAAAATGGAGGTAGGCCCAACAGTGCACTATCAGATGGGTGGAATAAGGGTAGAAGCAGAAACCGGTGCGACTAACATAAAAGGCGTCTTCTCTGCAGGCGAGGTTGCCTCAGGGCTTCATGGTGCCAACAGGCTCGGCGGAAACTCTCTGGCTGACATACTGGTTTTCGGCAAGCGTACAGGAGAGGCCGCAAGCAAATACGTCAAGAATGCAAAACCTGGAAAAGTTAAAGATGCCGATGTGGCTTCAGCAATAAACGAAGTGAAAGCTTTCATAAAGCCCGGAGGAAAGAACCCAAATGTGCTAATCGAACAACTGCGCGAAAAAATGTCAAGCAATGTGGGCATAATGAGGAACGAAAAGGACCTTCAGGATGCGCTTGAAACTATAGAGTCGATAAAATCACAATTCAAGGATGTCGGAGTATCTGGCCAGTTCGTATACAATAAAGGCCTATTGGCATGCCTTGAGCTTGGCAACATGCTCGTAGCTACTGAGGCCATAGTCAGAAGCGCCATAATGCGCAAGGAGAGCAGGGGAGCCCATACGAGGAGCGACTACCCAAAGAAGTCAAAAGAATGGCTTAAGAATATAATATGCAGCATAAGTGCCGACGGAAGCATGTCGCTTTCGACAGTGCCACTCAAGGAAATACCAGAAGAACTCAAGAAACTTGTAAAGCCAGAGGTATATCAATGAAAGACAAGATAACCATAAGCATATTCAGGAAGGATCCGGCATCCGGCGAAGAGGGCAAATTCGTGGACTATGAGGTTCCGGTAAAAGAGGGTATGGTGGTTCTGGACGCTGTCAACTATGTTACAGAAAACATGGATACAACTTTGGCTGTCAGGTGGAATTGCAAGGCTGCGAGATGCGGCTCATGCGCAGCTGAAATAAACAATAGGCCCGCACTCATGTGCAAAACGAGGATAGATATTCTTGGGGATAAGATAAAAGTGGCGCCCATGGCAGTATTCCCACTGGTAAAAGATTTGGTCACCGATGTTTCAGAAAATTTTGAGATAGATCGCAAAATCCCAGGATTTACGCCGAGAGAAGGCGTAGAAAGCCCATGGATAATACCACAGATGGACGTAGACAGGACAAAGGAATTCAGGACTTGCATAGAATGCTTCCTGTGCATGGACGTGTGCCACGTCGTAAGGGAGCACAAAAAGGACTATGTGGGCCCACGCCACGTAATCAAAGCCGCATCGCTCGACATGCATCCGATGGATACTGTTGACAGGTCCAAGTACCTGAACAAGGAGGGCGGCCTAGGGTATTGCAACATAACAAAGTGCTGCCAAGAGGTATGCCCTGAGCACATAAAGATAACAGACAACGCAATAATACAGGAAAAAGAGAGGGCAGTTGACAACTACTATGATCCAATAGCGATGTTCCTAAAGAAAATATCAAAAAAACCAAAAGTTGATTGATTGGGAATTTACAAATCTCTGCATAACATACTTCCTTCGGAGTTCATAGAGCCGAACTGGAGGTTCTATTCTTTTGTATTCCTCATAGCTTTTACAATAGTGATGCTTCTAGAGTTTCCTGTCAAGCCATACCACGGAATAATAGACCCATTCTATTCGCCAACTATACTCGTGCTTCCGTTTGTCGGTTTATTCAGGCTCACATGCTACGCATACAGAAAGGACTATCACAGGCACATATTCAAGCATCCAGTTTCCTGCGCGCTTGACAACAGGGGGGATTCCGCATTGAGGGATTATACCGGAGAGACGAAGTTCTTCAGGGTTGAAAACCTGCACAGGTATTTCATGTATTTCGGCGTAGCAATACTGCCATTTTTCTTCTATGATTTTTATCTGTCCATAACCTTCGGAGGAGGGCTGATAATAAGGCTCGCAAGCCTGATACTTCTAGCGAACGCCATAATGGTAACGCTATGGGTATTTTCATGCCATGCAGTGCGCCACCTAACGGGCGGCAGGATGGACTGCTACGGATGCAGGTTTGCCGGAAAGCAGAAGAATTCATTCTTCAACCTCCAGTCAAAATTCAATTCACACCACGAGGCTTTGGCGTGGTCCAGCTTGATACTGTTCGTATTTGTGGACCTGTATATAAGAGCACTCTCTGCGGGAATACCGCTTGACGTAACATTGCTGCACATAGCGCACATATGAAAAAATGATGATAACGATGAAAAAGATATTGCCTTCGAAATACCGTTATCCGATATTCTTCCTTGCATTCATGGTGATAAGCGCTGCCGGGCTTCTGTCAAAATACGCTGGGCTCAAGCTTGAATATACTGCGATAATAGTCGCTATCGGCTTCCTAATGTTCCTTTTCTCCATAGTACTGCCATAATGTCGCATTGAAAGTTCAGCTCCTTCCATGCGTCAGGTACCTGTAGCGTATTACTACATCGTTTATAACGTCTATAGAATCCATGCACCTGTCGCTAAGTATCTCCATGTGCTCATAGATTTCCTTGTACTCGATTATCCTTTTTATATCGGTTCCCTGCATTATCCTTTTGAGCGACGACCTAAGTATTTGGTCTGCATCATTTTCATATCCGGAAGCCTCTATAGAATTGCTGCGTATCTTTCCTATTATCTCTTCAGCACTGAGATCGTTTAGTACAGATATGCTGTCCTTGAGTAGTGCGAAGCATTTTTCCGTTGCTTCTTCCATCCCAAGCATATCCTTTTCCACGTCCTTTATTTCGTATATCATGAACCTGGATCCTATAGCTTCTATACCATCCATTACATCGTCAAGTCTCTCTGCCAGGTGTGAAACGTCCCTGTATGATATGCTGCTTGCCCCGTAATTCGCGATGTAGTCCAGTATGTCATGGACCACAAGGTCTGCTTCATGCTCCTCGCCCTTAACCAAATCAAAAAACTCCCTGTTGCTTATCTTTGATCTGAGCCGGTCATCGATGTAAGAAAAGCCCTTATCTATGTGGCTTATGAGCTGTTCAAACTCTGTTCCAAGGGTCCTGGTTATCAGGAATATCTCGTTTTCTCTCGACGTCTCTGAAAGCGATTTGCGCTTTGTTTCAGGGAGCAGAACCATTGTCACTACGAATCCAGCCAGCGCAAGAATGCCAAGCCCTCCGAGCAGTGCATATTTCCCAAGCTGTGTCAATATAACCGGAAAAGCCAAAGTAGACAGCGCTGCCCCAAGCTTCCCAGACATGGAAGCTATTCCATGGCCCCTGGCTCTGTACTGGGTTGGATATAGCTCGGCCGGATAAACATATGTTGTAGTGTTAGGGCCGTAATTGGAGAAGAAAAACGTCAGACCGTAAATGATGAAAAAGGCGAGAGGGATTATAGAAAGCAGATAGCTCCCAGCCAAAGCGAGCACTATGAAGCTTATTCCCATAGCTAGGAACCCTATCGACTGTATCGGCTTTCTGCCCTCCCTGTCTATAAGCGCCACGGCAACCCAGTATCCCGGGACAGCGGCAA
>JAKBRD010000072.1 GCA_021834865.1 Microcaldota archaeon
CTGCCGTCATTATCGAAGAGCCGACAACTGCAAGCCCGTTCACCTTGCCTATTGCATATCCCTTGTTTGTAAATACCTGATAATCCTTCCTGTAATTTATCTGCTGTGAAACTACCTGGGCTTCTATTGGCATAGCCAGCGCTTTTGCGGATTCAACATCCTTGGCAGTAACTTCGCTCTGCCCTCGCTCAACCGCAATGTCTCCTGCGGCCCTTATAAGCCCTCCAAGGTCCCTCAGTATTAGCGACAATCTGCCCTTTCTTCCTGCCCTTTTCCTGGCTTCTTCTATCACTGCATCCAGCGCGCTCACATCAAAGGGCGGAATCTTTCCGTCCTTCTTGACCTCCTGAGCCACAAACTGCATAAGCTGTTTCCTGTTCTGCGGCGTATCCGGCATCGTAGATTCCATGAATACTTCGTATCCATATCCCCTTATTCTTGATCTAAGCGCCGGATGCATGTGCTGTATATCCTGAAGGTTCCCTGCAGCCACGAGTATAAAGTCGCACGGAACTGGCTCTGTCCTGACGAGAGCTCCGGAGCTCATTTCGCTCTGCCCGGTTATCGAATACCTCTTTTCCTGCATCGCAGTAAGCAATTCCTGTTGAGATTTAGGGTCAAGGCTTGATATCTCGTCTATGAAAAGCACTCCCTTGTTCGCCTTGTGTATCCCTCCGCTTTCGACTCTCAAGTGTGCAGGAGTACCCAGCCCACCGGTCTGAAGCGGATCGTGTCTGACGTCGCCGAAAAGTGCTCCTGCCTTGGAGCCTGTGGCGTCTATGAACGGTGCATGGTCCATTCCGGTATTGTCAACTATAAGCTTCGGTTCGTTTGCGTCGTTCATTCCCGGCATGCCAACACGCCTTGTAAGCCCGCCCATGAAAAGGAATACTGAGCCGAAAATCATTATTCCAAGTATGAGTGCGGCTAATACAATTATGTCGTAGCCTTTTATCAGCCCGCTTAAAGACAGCGCAAGAAGCGCTATTACAAGTATAAATACTATCGGAGTCACGAGGGATGTAGTCTTTCCGAGTGCCGCCCTGGCGTTGATGCGCTCTTTCTGCACCAATTGCCTGCCCTGGCCATCGAGGTGCTTCTTCCTGTCCTCTTGGTTTGTGTAGGTCTTGACGGTCTTTATTATTGGGACATTCTCATCATTCATGTTCCTGTACACAAGTATGTCTTCGAGATCCATGACCGACAGCAATTCAGACATAGCTTGCGCAAGCATGGTCTTTCCTGTTCCCGGCTCTCCAACCAAGAAAACGTTTCTTCTCTGCTTCGCCGCCTTTTTAATTATCGCTATGGCTCCCGTCTGCCCGATTACCTGATCTATAAGCTTTTCCGGGACCTCTATGTCCTTCGTTGACCTTATCTCTTTTTCGCTCATATTATGCCCTGTAGAAAGCATATAAATTATCCAATAAACCTTTTTAACCTTTTTGCAGGATATGGTTTAATATTAAACTATGCTGCATAAATGCATGCTACTTTTAAATAGTTTCACAAAAGAAATCGATTGTGGAAATACTAATAGCGCTATTGCTTCTGCTTTCTCTCTCAACAATACTTGGCAAGCTTTTTGAGAGGATAGGCGTAACCGAGATAGTAGGGCAGATAATAGCCGGCATGATACTGAGCCCGGCAATACTGGATATAGTGCAGCCTTCGTCAGTGCTCTCCGGAATAGCAGAGGTTGCCATATTCTTCATACTGCTTTTCATAGGCCTGCAGATAACGACAGAAGTGCTTACTAACCATCTCAAAAGCGCAACATACTTCACGTTTTCCTCATTCATAATACCTGTTACGATAATGGCGCTAATAGCTGTTTTTGTCTTTCATCTTGGCGTGGCTGCAGGCGTTATAACTGCAGTGGCAATAGGCGTTCCTTCCATATCAATAATCTCAGTCCTTGTATACAGGTACGCAATGATAAATTTGGAGGACGGCAAAAGGATACTTAGCGGAGTCATAATGACCGACATACTGGCCTTTGTAGTTCTTGCCGCAGCGCTGAAGGCATCACATTTGGCTGGCGTAATAATAAGCATAATAATATTCATCGCTGTGCTGCTCTATATAGATAGGGCCCTCAGGTACCACGATGCGAAGGTCAGGGGATTTTTCGAGAAGATGATAAAAGAGAAAGAGGAAGCGGTAGTTTTTGCCATAATAATAATCCTCAGCCTGATAATAGCTGCTGTGCTGCAGCTCATAGGCATAACCTATGTGCTGGGCGCGCTTTTCGCCGGGATGCTGGTGCATAAAACCACTGTAGGGCCAAAAACCACTAGGATACTGGAGAATACGTTCAGGAGGCTCAATGACAGCTTTTTCATACCTGTTTTCTTCAGCATTGCAGGGCTGGATTTCGCAGTGCCCTCGCTTACCTACACTGAAATTCTTGTATCCATGGTGATAATTAGCGCAGTAGTTGGAGGAATCCTGAACTATTTCGTATCTAAGAGCCGCCTTTCAAGAATAAGCAGCAAGGAATCTGTAGGCATACTCGGAAGCAGGGGGGCAGTAGGCATAATAATAGCCACTCTGGCCCTCCAGAGCGGGATAATATCAATCAGCCTTTACACAGTAGTTTTAGTTGGCACCATAATTCTTTCTCTCATAATGCCATTACTGCTGTCAAAAAAAGCTAGGACTCCAAAGAAAGACGCAGTAGTTGCAATGTGATGGGTATTTAAACAACTGCAAGCCGTAGTATACCTTTATATATTTAGTATATTCAATCCAACATAAATTTAGCTAGTCCTTGTGATTTGCGGATTTGGCTTTTGTGTAACGCATCGGTGAAAACTATGGGAAGCAAAACCAATAAGGGTTCGATTTGGAAAAGAGAGGC
>JAKBRD010000022.1 GCA_021834865.1 Microcaldota archaeon
TTTCGTAAGCTTTAAGCACGTCTTCGTCAGTAGGCATTATTACACCATTTTAACGGTAGTATAGAATTTGCAGCTTTTAATAACCAACCCTATTTTTCTTTACCTTCATTTGCCTGTTTCTTAGGGTTCAGTATCATTTCAAGCTTGCTCTTTTCCATTATTTTCATCTCAATGCATACCTGCTTAACGCTTTTGCCTTCGTCATAAGCTTTAACGGCTATCTCGGCGGCCTTAGCGTAGCCTATGTATGGGCTGAGTGCAGTAACCAAAGATGTGTCCATTTCCAGGTTTTTCGCAATCTCCCTTTTGTTTGGCCTTATGCCTATTATGCATCTGGAATCGAAAGCATTAATGCCGTTGGATAATATTTTAACTGAGAAAAGCAGGTTGTAAGCTATAACCGGCATGAAAACGTTCAGCTCGAGCTGGCCAGAGTTGGCCGCTTCCCTCGCTGTGTGCATGCTGCCCATTACGTTGAAGCACACCATGTTCAGCATCTCAGCCATGCTGGGGTTTATCTTGCCAGGCATTATCGAAGAACCAGGCTGCACCGCTGGGAGCACGAGCTCGTTTAGCCCTGCTCTTGGTCCTGAGCCAAGCAGCCTGACATCGTTGGCTATCCTGTTGAGCGCTATCGCAACGTCCTCGAGAGCATTGGCAACTTCAAGCTCTGCGTGCTCACTCTGCATTGCAGCGAAAGTGTTTGCCGATTTCTTGAACCTGTGCCCCGTTAGCCTGTTGAGCTCGGCTATTGCGTATTTCGAATAGCCTTTTGGGGTGTTCAATCCGGTGCCAACTGCAGTGCCGCCCAAGGGGAGCTCAAGCATCGAGCCCAGCGCCCTGGAAAGCTCTTCCCGCACGTGCTTAACCGATCCGGCCCAGCCATGAAATTCCTGGCCAAGCGTCATAGGCACAGCATCCTGGAGATGGGTTCTGCCTATCTTGTATATGTGTGAAAACTCCTTGGCCTTTGCCGAAAGGCTTTTTTCGATATTGCCAAGCGCCGGAATAAGCCACTTGCCTATGTAATCGTAAGCCGATATCCTTATTACGCAATGATAAGTATCATTAGTCGATTGCGACATGTTTACGTGGTCGTTGGGGTGCACAATCTTGTAGTCGCCTTTTTTGCCGCCAAGAATCTCTATGGCTTTGTTGGCTATTACCTCGTTGACATTCATGTTTGTGCTCGTTCCCGCGCCCGCCTGAAATACGTCAAGGACAAACTGGTCGGAAAGATTGCCAGAAGCTACAAACTCTGCGGCTTTCATTATGGCATCTGCTCTCTTTTTGTCAAGCTTGCCAGCCTTCATATTCGCATAAGCTGCAGCACGCTTGAGCGTTGCATAAGATCTAATGAATTCGTCCTGCACTCTTATCCCGGATATCTGGAAATTCATCCTTGCCCTTTCCGTCTCAGAGCCGTAATAAGCCTTGGAATCTATCCTTACGCTTCCCAAAACATCCTTCTCGATCCTATAACCCATGAAAACACCAACGTTAATAATTGCGGAATTACATCTTAAACGCTTTTCTGAAAACGCTGCACTGCAGCTGATTATTTACCTAGCAAATCAAATTACGTTTATATTTCTTTTTATATCAAATAGTCTAATTGGTTTAGGGTAATATTTTGGCGGAATATGAGGTTGTCGAATCAGACATACTTATAATAGGGGCTGGCGGAGCAGGCATGCGCGCTGCGCTTTCAGCACTTTCCAACGGAGCGAATGCAGTAATAATATCAAAATCCGTGCTTGGCAAGGCCCATACTGTAATGGCTGAGGGCGGCATAGCAGCCTCCGTCGGCAACGTAGATTCAAAGGACAACTGGCAGGTGCATTTTTCAGACACTATGGTTGAAGGCGTTTACCTTTCAAACTGGCGCATGGCCGAGCTTCTGGCAAAAGAGGCTCCGGAAAGGGTCTTCGAGCTGGAACGATTCGGCGCGATATTCGACAGGACCAAAGAAGGCAAGATAATGCAAAGGGCTTTCGGAGGCCACACATACAGGAGGCTCTGCCACGTCGGCGACAAAACCGGACTTGAAATAATAAGGACGTTAGAGGATCAGATAATACATAAAAATGTAAAGGTAATGGACGAGATATACATCACCAAGCTTTTCAAGGATGGGGATTCGTTCTCAGGCGCGCTCGGGCTTTCAATGCGCGAAGGCAAGTTCTATCTTTTCAAGGCCAAGGCTCTCATAATATCGACAGGGGGTTGTGGCAGGGTATTCAAGATCACTTCCAATTCATGGGAATCGACCGGAGACGGGCTCGGGCTTGCTTACAAAATAGGAGTAGAACTGCAGGACATGGAAATGATACAGTTCCATCCAACTGGTATGGTATATCCTCCTGGCGTTGCAGGGCTGCTGGTTACCGAAGGCGTGCGTGGAGAGGGTGGCATCCTTACAAACACAAAGGGCGAGCGCTTCATGCTAAGGTACTCGCCAGAAAAGAAGGAGCTGGACGCCAGGGACGTTGTGGCACGATCAATATATTATGAAATACAGGCTGGGAGAGGCACAGAGCATGGCGGAGTGTACCTTGACATAAGCCAGAAGGGTGCAGACTTCATAAAAAAGAAGCTTCCAGGCATGTATTCGCAGTTCAAGGAATTTGCAGGCGTGGACATAACAAAGGAAAAAATGGAGGTTGGTCCTACTGTGCACTATCAGATGGGTGGAATAAGGGTAGAAGCAGAAACCGGTGCGACTAACATAAAAGGCGTTTTCTCTGCAGGCGAGGTTGCTTCAGGGCTTCATGGCGCCAACAGGCTCGGCGGAAACTCGCTGGCTGACATACTGGTTTTCGGCAAGCGTACAGGAGAGGCCGCAAGCAAATACGTCAAGAATGCAAAACCTGGAAAAGTTAAAGATGCCGATGTAGCTTCAGCAATAAACGAAGTGAAAGCTTTCATAAAGCCCGGAGGAAAGAACCCAAATGTGCTAATAGAACAACTGCGCGAAAAAATGTCAAGCAATGTGGGCATAATGAGGAACGAAAAGGACCTTCAGGATGCGCTTGAAACTATAGAGTCGATAAAATCACAATTCAAGGATGTCGGAGTATCTGGGCAGCTTGTATACAACAAAGGCCTCCTGGCATGCCTTGAGCTTGGCAATATGCTCATAGCTACTGAGGCCATAGTCAGAAGCGCCATAATGCGCAAGGAGAGCAGGGGAGCCCATACCAGGAGCGACTACCCAAAGAAGTCGAAAGAATGGCTTAAGAATATAATATGCAGCATAAGTGCCGACGGAAGCATGTCGCTTTCAACCGTGCCTCTCAAGGAAATGCCGGCAGAACTCAAGAAACTTGTAAAGCCCGAGGTATATCAATGAAAGATAAGATCACCATAAGCATATTCAGGAAGGATCCGGCATCTGGAGAAGAGGGCAAATTCGTGGACTATGAGGTTCCGGTAAGAGAGGGTATGGTGGTTCTGGATGCCGTGAACTATGTTACAGAAAACATGGATACGACTCTGGCAGTCAGGTGGAATTGCAAGGCTGCAAGGTGCGGCTCATGCGCAGCCGAAATAAACAACAGACCCGCTCTCATGTGCAAGACGAGAATAGATATCCTTGGCGATAAGATAAAAGTAGCGCCGATGGCAGCATTTCCGTTGGTAAAAGACTTGGTCACTGACGTTTCTGAAAATTTTGAGACTGACCGCAAGATTCCAGGATTTACGCCGAGAGAAGGCGTAGAAAGCCCATGGATAATACCTCAGATGGACGTAGACAGGACAAAAGAATTCAGGACGTGCATAGAGTGCTTCCTGTGCATGGATGTATGCCACGTTGTAAGGGAGCACAAAAAGGACTATGTGGGCCCGCGCCATGTAATCAAAGCTGCATCGCTCGACATGCACCCGATGGATACCGTTGACAGGTCCAAGTACCTGAACAAGGAGGGCGGCCTAGGGTATTGCAACATAACAAAGTGCTGTCAGGAGGTATGCCCTGAGCACATAAAGATAACAGACAACGCAATAATACAGGAGAAAGAAAGGGCAGTTGACAACTACTATGACCCAATAGCGATGTTCCTAAAGAAACTATCAAAAAAACCAAAAGTTGATTGATTGGGAATTTACAAATCTCTGCATAACATACTTCCTTCAGAGTTCATAGAGCCGAACTGGAGGTTCTATTCTTTTGTATTCCTCATAGCTTTTACTATAGTAATGCTTCTAGAGTTTCCTGTCAAGCCATATCACGGAATAATAGACCCATTCTATTCGCCAACTATACTCGTACTCCCATTTGTAGGTTTATTCAGGCTCACATGCTACGCATACAGGAAGGATTACCACAGGCATATATTCAAGCACCCGGTTTCTTGTGCACTCGACAACAGGGGTGATTCTGCATTGAGAGATTATACTGGCGAGACGAAGTTCTTCAGGGTCGAAAACCTGCACAGGTATTTCATGTATTTCGGGGTAGCAATACTGCCATTTTTCTTCTATGATTTTTATCTGTCCATAACCTTCGGAGGAGGGCTGATAATAAGGCTCGCAAGCCTGATACTTCTAGCGAACGCCATAATGGTAACGCTATGGGTATTTTCATGCCATGCAGTTCGCCACCTAACGGGCGGCAGGATGGATTGCTACGGATGCAGGTTTGCCGGAAAGCAGAAGAATTCCTTCTTCAACATTCAGTCAAAATTCAATTCCCATCACGAGGCTCTGGCGTGGTCCAGCCTAATACTGTTCGTATTCGTGGACTTGTACATAAGGGCACTCTCTGCAGGAATACCGCTTGACGTAACATTGCTGCACATAGCACACATATAAAAAAATGATGATAACGATGAAAAAGATATTGCCTTCGAAATACCGTTATCCAATATTCTTCCTTGCGTTCATGGTGATAAGCGCCGCTGGGCTTCTGTCAAAATACGCAGGGCTAAGGCTTGAATATACTGCGATAATAGTCGCTATCGGCTTCCTAATGTTCCTTTTATCCATAGTACTGCCATAACAACGCATTGCCAGCTCAGCTCTTTCCATGCGTCAGGTACCTGTAGCGTATTACTACATCGTTTATGACATCTATGGAATCCATGCACCTGTCGCTAAGTATCTCCATGTGCTCGTAGATCTCCTTATACTTGATTATCCTTTTTATATCGGTTTCCTGCATTATCCTTTTGAGCGACGACCTAAGTATCTGGTCTGCATCGTTCTCGTATTTAGATGCCTCTATGGCGTTGCTGCGTATCTTTCCTATTATCTCTTCCGCGCTTAGATCGTTTAGTACGGATATGCTGTCCTTAAGTAGTGCGAAGCATTTTTCCGTTGCTTCTTCCATCTCAAGCATATCATTTTCTACGTCCTTTATTTCGTATATCATGAATCTGGATCCTATTGCTTCTATTCCGTCCATTATGTCGTCGAGCCTCTCGGCCAGGTGCGAAACATCCCTGTATGCTATGCTGCTTGCCCCATAATTTGCGATATAGTCAAGTATGTCGTGGACTACCAAATCAGCTTCGTGCTCCTCGCCCTTAACCAAATTAAAAAACTCTTTGTTGCTTATCTTGGATTTGAGCCTGTCGTCGATGTAAGAAAAACCCTTGTCTATGTGGCCTATGAGCTGTTCAAACTCTGTTCCAAGGTTCCTAGTTATCAGGAATATCTCGTTTTCTCTAGACGTCTCGGAAAGCGATTTGCGCTTGGTTTCAGGGAGCAGAACCATTGTCACTACAAATCCTGCCAGCGCAAGAATGCCAAGCCCTCCAAGCAGTGCATATTTTCCAAGCTGTGTCAATATGACCGGAAAGGCCAGGGTAGAAAGCGCAGCTCCAAGCTTTCCAGACATGGAAGCTATTCCATGGCCCCTGGCTCTGTACTGGGTTGGATATAGCTCGGCCGGATAAACATATGTTGTAGTGTTAGGGCCATAATTGGAGAAGAAAAACGTCAGCCCGTAAATGACGAAAAAGGCAAGAGGGATTATAGAAAGCAGGTAGCTCCCAGCCAAAGCGAGCACTATGAAGCTTATTCCCATAGCTAGGAACCCTATCGACTGTATCGGCTTTCTGCCCTCCCTGTCTATAAGCGCCACGGCAACCCAGTATCCCGGGACAGCGGCAATTACCAAAAGCAATGCTGATGCCAGCGTGGGCCCAAAGATGCCAGTATAACCCAAGAACGTTGTGAAATACGGAGTGAATATGGAAGTGCCATAATAGGATACGTCAAGCAGGAACCATGCGACCGAAGTTCCAACCATATATTTCCAGTTCTTGGCTAGCAGCTCCCTTGGCTTTATCGAATAGCTCCTTTCCTTCGGATCTTTTTTGCTGCTTTTGTTGGCAGTATATAAGCTGTACCATGGGGTCTCCCCGAGCTTTGTGCGTGCATAAAGTATCGTGAGCGTTGGAACGGCGCCAAATCCTAAAAGCAAGCGCCATGCAAGCTGTATCGGCACATGGGCATAAAGCAATACCACGGCTATCAAGGCCCCTGCTATTATCCCGAATCCCTGCATGGCAAACGTAGAAGCTACAAGCTTTCCCCTATCATTCTTGTTGGCGTATTCCGCAACTATCGTGGCACTGAGCGGATAATCTCCGCCGATTCCGACTCCAAGTATGAAGCGCCATGCAAAAAGCATTATGAAGCCAGTGGAGAACGCAGACCCTATTGCTCCTATTATCAGTATTATTATAGTAATCCAATAGGTGTATTTCCTGCCTATTTTGTCTCCTATGTACCCAAATATTATCGGGCCTATAGCAGCTCCGAAAAGCGCAATGCTTGCAAGCATGCCCAGTTGCAATGCGCTAAGGTCAAAGAGCCCCCTTACCATAAGCAAAACTACGCCTATCACGAAAAGGTCGTAAGCGTCTGTGAAGAAGCTCATGCCAGATATCAGCATTATGCGTATGTGCTTCCGGTTTAGCTTAGCACCTTCTATCTCGCTTATGTTGACAGATTCATCATGTGCCATAAACAAAATCCCAAAAGCGTTCCAGATGTTTATTTTAAATTTGCCTGCCAAGCTTTAAATATGGTGGATAGATGCTCTCAATAAAATCAGGGAAGCTTGGCATTGCACTTATAACTCCGCAATACGATCACGCGAATGAGATTGCGAAAATCGCCAATTCGAAGGACATAGCGGAAAACGTCGGATCGATTGGCGAATTTCCATATCCGTACACTGAGAAGAATGCATTAGAAATGATAGATTCCGCAATATCTGCTTACAGCATGGGCATAGGGTACAATTTTGAGGTGATTCCAAAAGAGGTCGATTCCCCTGTCGGGATGGTGGGCATAAGAAATGTGAATATGCATGCCCTAAGCGCGGAAATAGGCTTTTGGATAGGCGAGAAATACAGGGGCAGAGGCTACGCCAAGGCAGCGCTTTTGATGCTTATCGGTTTCTGTTTCTCAAAGCTAGGGCTGATAAGGGTACATGCAACCGCTTTAAAAAGCAATTCAAAGTCGCTGGCCCTGATGGAATCGCTCGGGATGAAAAAGGAAGGCATACTCCGAAATGCGGCTATGACGAGAGCTGGCCCTCAGGATCAGGTTCTTCTTTCGATACTTAAGGAGGAATTCAGACCTAAATTGGACCTGGTATTTGACGAATGAGCACATTTATATAAAAGCTATCATGAAATGTATAAACACGGTGTATGCATGTACATATCAAAATCAAAAATAAAAAAGATGCTCAAAGATGCGGGAGCCGAGCGTGTCAGCGATACTGCAGCAAAATCGTTTCAGGACTCTCTCAACAAGTTTGCCTTTGGCGTAGCAAAGAAATCAGTGAAGTTTTGCAACCACGCAAAGCGCAAGACGGTTGAGGAATCAGATATAAAGCTTGCGTTCCAATAAAAGATAGATGTGATTAAATGAAGCATATGGGTACGCTAGCCAATCTTGCCATCCTTGCCTTGGTTCTCTCCTCAGTAATAAATTCGAGCGTGGCAAACCAGACAACAGCCGTCCCGATTGCGTACAGGGCGATAGTTGGCATAGTGCTAATAGTCATATGCATATTCCTTTTCTACAAATTCTTCAAGTATGCGATAGCCGGGTTGTTCGTCGTCGTAATATTGCTCATATTGCTGTCTACTACATACTACTTTTTCAAGACTGGCGAATTCAGCATAAGCTATAGCCTGAAGTTCCTTTCTGACATATACGGTTTCTTCGCAGGAAGCACCCACAGCGTCCCGGCTGCAAATTCAATATCGGGAATCATAAATACGACCAATGCCACAAAATAGGTCCTAAGCTCCAATCTGCGAAAGGGATTTATTACTTAAGCTAGAGTTTATACTATAGCGGCGGTGGGCGGGCAGCTTACCGAAAGGAGGAAGCTCCCCTCATACAGAGCATTAAAGGGCTTAAGGCCCTATTCGGAATAGAAACGAACGGCTACGCTGCATAAAGCTATGACACTACGAGCGCAACGATGCCGATGAAACGCGCCGATGCAAATGCTGTGAGTATGCAAGGCCTTTGAGCCGCTCAGTCAAATGCTGCCTAAAACAGAAAGGGGGCTACGGCCCGCCGCCCTATATATTGTGATAACGTGGATGAAAAAGAAAGCGAACTGATGCACGGCATGGTCAACTGCTACAACACATGCCACGAAGATTTCGAGCATACGGTGCGTATGGTGGCTGCAGCACGTGCTCTCGACGAAGAAAAAGTAATATCCACGCTTAAAAAGATAAAGGCAGAATCGGGAGATTCAGAGGAATACCTTTCCCTGCGCTCCAAGCTGCCGGAGGATTTCCCGATATAAGTTGTAAGTTGTTTGCATGGTTATATATGATTCTGATTTCGGCGCATATATGTGCAAGCTGTGCATGCTTCACTATGAAAGCGAGGAGCTTGCAAAAAAATGCGAGGCTTGGGACAGGCTCCATGATTCATGCAATCTTACAATAGCTAGCAGGAGCGTAGAAGCGATTTCAAGAAAGGAATCGCTTAACAAATAAGGGTTTGGCGGGGGTGGGGTTTGAACCCACGGCCTCTAGATTTCTCGTCATCGCAATAATTGCTCATCACTCATAATGCTATGCATATGAGTCTAGCGCTCTAACCAGGCTGAGCTACTCCGCCACAGAGATAAAAGCACACTAAATACCCAAACAATATATAAATTACTTTTGCAACCTGCTTCTAATTTTCCGGCAAGTGCTCCAAAATGTATTTCGAGGCCTTCTTTATGACTCTAGCAGTATTTTCATCAAAGCCGTCCCTGTAAAGCAGCTTTCCTCGGACTATAGTTGCTGCCACATTCGATGGATTTGCAGAATATACTACATCATTCACAAGATCGTTTCCTGTCATATTTACCGATTTCCTTAAAAGTACAATATCCGCTTTGGATCCCTCCTTTATCCCATAATTCCTGTTTCCATAAAGGAAATTTGCAGCATTCAGCGTTGCAAATCCAAATGCCTCTTTTGCCGTTATTGCGCTTGGATTGTTAAGTCTGGCGCATTGCAGCAGCGTTCCGTATTTCATCTCTTCAAAAAGATCCAGTGAGTTGTTGCTGGCAACACTATCTGTCCCAAAAGTTATCCTTGCCCCATTTTTGCTCATTTCGTATATTGGTGGGATTCCGGAGCCCAGCTTCATGTTGCTTGTCGGATTATAAGATACCGCTCCGGAATTTGCTATGATTTTAATCTCCTTTTTATTCAGCCATACGCAGTGGACTGCCAGAAGCTTTTTGTTCATGAAGCCGTTTTTGTACATCCATTCGACTGGGCTAATCCCATACTTTTTCCTGTGTTCATCAACCTCGAATTTCGTTTCCGCTATGTGCATTGTAACATTCTTGCCATATTTTTCTGCCAATTCATATGCGGATTTTATTGTGTCCTTGGATGCTGCATAAACACCCTGTATTGAAATCATCGGATTAACGCCAATGTGCTTTTCGTTTCTTATGAAACGCTCGGCATTGGAAATTGGATCTCCCTTCTGCGTGGTTTTGTCTTTGTCAAGTATAACCCAGGCCAAATTCCCCTGATAACTCATATCTCCTACTGCTTTGGCTACTGCATCTTCGCCGTAATAGAAGTCCACAAAGTCAGTGATCCCGTTACTTATCATCTCCGCAATGCCTAAAATCGCTGAACTGTATATCATTTCAGGGCTGTTCTTCGCATCGAATTTGGAAGTTTTATCTAGGAAATCTCCAAGGCTGAGGCCGTCAGTCATTCCCCTGAGCGGGTTCATGGCTATATGAGCGTGCGTGTTTATTAATCCAGGGATTGCCGCTAGTCCTTCGCTTTTTGCGTTTATTACGGTTTCTGCCTTCTCCTCGACTTTTCCTATTTTGCTTATAACGCCATCTTTGATGAGTATGTCGGCATGGACCTCTTGCATATCCTCGCGCAGCACCTTTGCTCCCTTTATCAATATGCTTTCCTTCTCCATCATTTTACCTTTTTGCGTATCGGCATAATTTCTATGGGCAGGTCTTCTATGGATTTGTAGGCGTTTTCAAGCTCCTTCGGATAATAACAATATTTTTCAGTAAGCTTTTTCGCCCTTTCATAATCTCCGGAAGCTTCTATTGTATTGAGTTCCTTTACTAGCTTCATTATTGCGTTTTCTATTTCAGCCATTTCTATACCGAATCTTCCTGTATTTTGGTCGTAAGATATACCTCCGTTCTCCTTCAAATAATTGTATTCTATGGCTTGCCCCATTGCGTGTGCCTCTTTGAGGCCCATTCGCATTCCCCTGAGCAGGTTTGTCGTAAAATAACTGACATAAAACTCTTTCATATCTATGCCTTCCATCATTCCAAATCTGTTAAAATGCATTGCGCAGTAAACTCCAGTTACATCTGCCCGTGCCTCTTCTATGTGCGAAAAAAGCTCCTTCAACCTGATGGCGACTGGCTCGAATCCATTCTTTGTTTCAACCTCGCTCGCGCCCAATCCGTGTGAAAGCTCATGGAACAATACAAAGTATAATGCCGCATCTTGGGACAGGAATTTCATCAGCGACGTATCGAGAATTTTGCCTGCTATGGGTTTTGAGAGGCGCTCAAATTTCATAGCTATTATATTTTTCATGAGTACCTTTTTGGATCCATGCACTGCCCTTACTTTTTCATCGTTGGGAAGATTGAATGCAGAAGTTACGAAACCCGCATTCGCTTCCCCTCCGAAATATACCTCGTTCACAACAACTATGGGAGAACGCGATTGGTCCTTTCGCTTGAATTTTAGCCCGTCTTCAATAGGTATTGTTGCGTCTATTTCGTCAAGATGCAGTGCAAACGATTTGAGCTTGTCCGTTTCCTTACTTTCCAAAATGCTAATATAAGATTCGAAAAATCCCTTGTAGCCGAATTTTCTGTCCTCGTACGTTTCATAAGGCCCGATAGTGGGCTCTATCCTGCTATCAAGCGCAAGCCAGAGCTCCTGCTGCATGGAATAATCGTTTGATATAAGTGCTTCTGAGGTCGCTTTTAAATAAGCCCTAAGGGATTGGTTGTCAGCAGCCATCGCAGCCTCTTCGAGGAGCAACGAGGCCTCCTTAAGCTTGCTTCTATACTCTTCAGAATAAGGAATGGCTTCTAGCTTCCCTTGTTTTCTTCTTATTGCAGTATAATAGCTTCTTGCAGAATCCGCATCTATTGTCCCATCGGCTATGGCACTTTCAAGCTCCTGCTGGGTAAGTCCCTCAGGATATACGCCAATATCGCTACACACTCCGGTTCCGCTTACAAAAGGCTTTAGGTTGTCCAATACATTCCACGGGGATTTGTTGAAATAAACAAAATCTAACTTTTCGGTTTCGTTTTTGGCTTCTAACTCCTTTACAATGTCCAGAGTGGTAGGGCATATCTGTTCCATAAATACATTATCCAATATGTCCGATACCTTCTCAAGTATCCCAACTACTTTGGCCTCCGAATCGGTCAAGTCAGGTTTGCTTTCAAGCAGCTCAAAAAAAGACAGCTTTGCCAAGCCCGCTTTAATTGCCTCATCATCAAATACGTATTTAGACATTAGATTACCGTAAAGTGCGACCGCCGGGATTTGAACCCGGGCCTCTGCCTTGGCAAGGCAACGTCCTACCAGGCTAGACTACGATCGCAGTGAAAAAAGCATATCTATTTCATGAGCTAATAATTTAACCCTTTTGATGCTGCTGTGCTCTCAGGGGAACATATCCCTAATAAGATAAAAGAGCGATGCGGAAAGGCTATTAAGTTTTTTAGGCAAGGGTAATTATGCAGACCGAATTCAGCGGAACTATTGATCTTGACGCTGCCCCTGATAAAGTAAAAGAGCTGATTTCGAATACCGAACTAGTGGCTTCGTGCATACCTGATTCTAAGGATTTCAAGAAGCTGGACGCTACCCATTTCTCAATAACCGTAAATGTCGGCATAAGCATGGTCAGGGGGCCTTTCAAGCTCTCGGGCATCACCGAATCCATGGCAGACTATGTGCAATATTCGATAAGCGGAAAGGGCCTTGGCAGCGAGGTTGACATAACAATAAAGCTTAGCGTTGCAGGCACAGGGCCATCGGCATCAAGGGTAACATGGAGCGCGACTGCGGAATTCAAGGGCATAATAAGTGGGGTAAGCGAGCCCATAATAAGGAAGATAACAGACGAGAAGGTTGAGGAGATAGCCTCAAACCTAAAAGCAAAGCTTGGAAACAGGGTAGTTTGACATGGAAGAAACATTCAGCAGATCAATAAAAGACGTAGAGTCGATGCGCAGTTTCAGCGATGAGGAGATGCACGTATTGAAAGAAGCTGACTCTGCGGCCGAGGAGCTCGTAATGCCTGAATACGAGCACTACATGAATCACGAGTTTGATCCGGAAGGGCCTAAAGTGTTGGCCAAACACAACCTCATAGGCATACCGATAAAAAAAGAGTATGGGGGCCTTGGGATGGAGCCAATAATCTCCACGCTGGTAAAGGAAAGACTAGGTCAGCTCGGTATGGGTCTTTCAAGCTTTATGAACGTGCAGGTATTCCTATGTGCACAGACGATTCAGAGGTGGGGTACTGAAGGGCAGAAAAATGAGCACCTTCCAAAAAATGTCAAGGGCGAGAAGGTGTATGCATTCGGTTTGACAGAGCCAGAGGCTGGCAGCGATCCGGCATCTTTGAAAACCGAATACAAAAAATCAGGCTCAGCCTATGTTATAAACGGTACAAAATACCTGATATCAAACGGCACTATAGCGGATTATATAATAGTCTTCGCAAGGTCGGCTGAAAATAATCGCGAAATAAGTGCATTCATTGTCGACGCGCATTCCGAAGGCGTCTCGCGTACCGAGCTGAAGGAAAAGATAGGTCTTTTTACGTCAGACACAGGTATGATCGATTTTTCCGATGTCAAGGTCACAGGATCTTCAGTTTTGGGGCCAATAGGCAAAGGCATGAATGTTGCGTACTCGGCACTTCTAAACGCAAGGCTCGGTGTAGCTGCTGGATGTGTTGGAGTCATAGAAGGTTCTCTTAACGCTTCAATCAAAAGGGCCAAAGAGCGCGTCCAGCACGGCAAAGAAATAGGAAAACACCAGCTGATTCAGCAGCACATTTCTGCAATGCGCCAAAACCTTGAGATGGCACGCTGGCCAACATATTTCGCTGCGATAAGAAAAGCAGAATATGAAGCAAATCCAGACAACAAAGAACTGATGGAGGAGGTAGAATTAAGGGTTTCATTGG
>JAKBRD010000073.1 GCA_021834865.1 Microcaldota archaeon
AGTTCCTGAAAAAGCTTGAAAACACTGGAATAGAGCAAATAAACACACTTTTGGAATATCTGGCAAGCCACAAAGGCGAGATTAAATACGAACTTGCGGAAAAGGACCCTAAAGTAGTTATGTATTCGAAATTCAGATATATCGATCCATTCTTTTTAAAGGATGGAAAGCTTTTGAGAGTAAGCGAAGCCGATCCAGACTTTGCAAAGAGGATAGAGCGCAACAGGGCATTAAATAAAGGAGGCATAAAACTGGAAAGTTTAGAGGGAATAAAGCTGCCGATAGAGGTTTAAGCATAAGCTTTGCATTAAGCCCAAATTGGGCTTATTGCCCTATATTTTTAATTTCTTCTTCAAGTTGCTTTTTTATGTTGCCAAAAATGGGCTCATCGCTCTTGGACTCCAGGACCGCCTTTGCAAACTCTATCGGATCCTTTTTATAAGAGAGAAATCTTTCTAGATGCTTTTCAAACGTTTTCATCTGCACAGCCTTCTCTTGGGAAAGGTCGAGCTTGTGCTCGAGCCTGCCTGTATTTATCCTGCCCCTAAGCCCTATGAACCCGATAGCTATCGAAACGTTCTTCTCGTCTATGCCTTTGCTTGCGGCGAACAGCCTCTTGTACACTGCCAGCTGCCTCCTGTGGTCCGACGCTTTGCCATCGTCCTTGTCTGTCTTATAATCCAGTATTACGTATTTCTTATCCTTGTCAGAACTTGACTCGTACACCGCGTCTAGGAACGCCTTGAATCCAGTGTTTCCGTCAAATCCCTTATAAATGTCTTTTAGCGCAGCGTTTATCTTAACTTCGGCGCCAGCCTGTGCGGTTTTGGTCTTTTCCCTGAGCTCTGAGCCTATTGCTTTTATGTTTTCAAGATACCGTTTTTCATCTTCCGTAAGTGTTCCTTCATCCAAAGTACCCTCATAAAGCATCCTTGCAATCTCGTGCGCCCTGAGGCCTTTGTTTATCGGCCCAGTATGCAGCTCGGATATGCTTAGAATCTTTTCCTTAAGAAATGGATATGGATCTCCGGCGCTTTCAACCATCGAATATGATAGGTCCCTTTCAGCATTAAAATAATCGTTTATCATTGGCAGGAGCCATTCCTCTTTATGGCTTATCGCTTTTTTGGCTTCCTCGAACCTTCCATTGACGAACAATGAATAAGCTTCATCGTACTTTGTGGTTTTTGGCTCTTCCTCTTCTTCAGAATCAATCTGGTCTGCTTCGAAGCCTTCAATTTTGTATGAATCCTCATTTTTTGTGTTGGCAACTATGTAAAGCCTGTTTTTTGCCCTGGTGAAAGCCACAAAATCAACTCTGGCCTGTTCTTCTGCGAGTTCCTCGCGCACGTCAACTCCAACCGACGCCTTGATTATCGAATAGACTGCCATATCGACAAAGCTTTCGTTGTTCCTTCCGGATATTGGCACGTATATAACATTGTCAAACTCCCTGCCTTTGGCCTTGTGGACGGTTGTGAGAAGCAGGCTCTTTTCTTCCTTTGCAGGCTCGTAGTTCTCTTCCAATATAGAAAGATAGTCGAAGAATGCCTCTATGCTTCTGTCTTGGACGAGCTCAAAGAACTCGGCTGACCCTGAATTTAGCGCCTGTGCTGTAAGGTAGTAATCCTTGCTTATCTGCATTGAAACAGGCAGTATTACCTCGTTGAATAAGCTGTTTATTTTGTCGATTGTAAGATCCTTCTTCCTTTCGAAGAACGGCTTTGCAATGCTTAATGCTTCCTTCGGGACTTTTCCGTGTTCTTTTGAGCCCCACATGGGCCATCCCTTGGAAACTTCGAATGCTTCCTTTAGCGTTATGCCAGAGAATGGAGTAAAAAGCGCGCTTACTACCGTATCCCTATCATCGTAAAGCATGCCCCTTAGGTAAGAGATTATCTGCTCCTTCGCGCTGTCGCTCGTGGAAGATCCGGCAGTAGTGCTGTATTCTATGCCCTTTTTGTCCAGAAGCCTTGAAACCTGGACAAGCTGCCCGTTTGTCCTTGTTATTATTGCGGTCTTTTCTCCGCTTTTTATTTTCATTTCCGAGTAAAGCTTGACGGCTGCGTTTATCTGCTTTGATGCAGTGAACACCTTGACCTCTCCATCGCCTTCGCTCCTGCTGGATTTGAGCCCTTCGAGCTCCTTTTCGTAGCTCCTATCATTTGTGTTGGAAAGAAAATGCATCCTGGAGTAATCAAGTATTGGCTGTAGGCTCCTGTAGTTCAGCACTTTCTTCTCCTTGCGGAAGCTCTCGTCCTTCTCAAACTTCTCAAAAGAGCTTAGGCTGCCGCCCTGAAAGCCGAATATGGCCTGCTTCCTGTCTCCGACCAGGAATAGGCTGTCTCCGGAAAGGACTGCTATCTGGGCTTCGAGCTCGTTAAGATCCTGGAGCTCATCCACCAAGACGTATTTATAGCGTTTTTTGCCATCGTGCTTCTGCACAAACTTTATGAGCATGTCGTTGTAGTCTATGTAGCTTTCTGAGCTTTCCTTTTCTTTCTCGTATGTGCTATACGCGTTGACGAAATACTTCAGGAATGCGCTTGCTTCTTCCAGCGTTACGTTGGAAAGCGGACGGGACTCGTAAGCCGATTCCAGCTCCTTTGCGGCTTTTTCTATGTCTATGCCGCTTGGAAGTATTCCGAAGCTTTTTACGTATCTTATGGCATTCTCCGTTTTTGGCACCAAGTCGTCCAGAACGTAGCCGTGCGAATAATTGAAGGCATTGTCTTTCATGAAGCTTTTGTATACGGAGTATCTGAGCATGTTGCTGCCAGCAAGCTCGTAGCCGAGCCCAAGCCTGCTCAGGTAATCG
>JAKBRD010000074.1 GCA_021834865.1 Microcaldota archaeon
GGGTATTTCAAGATAACTCCCAGTGGGAGTTTTGAAACATCGCAGGAATACGTAAAGGATTCCAATGTGGTTGTAACCCATTTCAATTCTGCCGACTGGGCTTTCGACCTGTATGACTATTTTCCGCACTACGAATCAAACGGAAGGCTCTACAAAGACCCTGAGCTTCACAGGCTTATAAAGGTGATTAAAGGAAAGCCCAAAGCAAGGGCAATAATAAAGCCGATGCTGCAGTACGCCACTGCTGAGCCCGAGGCAAGCATTGAGGAAGGGCGCATCAGGTTTTCCGACAGCTCGGCAAGGGAATCGATTTACCTGTATTCCAACCTATCGCTTGAAAAAATAAAAGCTGGCGAGGAAATCGAGCTGGACAAGGATTCGTACATTGTCATAACCTACAACAAGATAAAGCCTGAAATTGATGCGGAAGAAGTCAAGCTAATGATGGACAAGACTGTCAATTACTGGAAGGGATGGATATCTAAAGCAAAGCTCCCCAAGGAGAACAGGGACCTTATAGCAAGGTCCGCACTGGTCCTGAGATTGCTCACGTACGACGAAACGGGCGCCATAATAGCAGCAGCGACAACCTCAATACCTGAAATCGTCGGCGATGTAAGAAACTGGGACTACAGGTACTGCTGGGTAAGGGATTCCTCATTCACGGTAATGTCGCTAATAAACATATCCAAATTCGACGTAGCCCACGAATTCATGAAATGGGCGTTGTCAATACACAGGAAGTACGGGGTAAACCTTCAGGTCCTTTTCGGCGTCAGCGGCGAGCGCGACATACCCGAAAGGACGCTGGACAACCTCAGCGGCTACAAAGGCTCAAGGCCTGTGCGCGTCGGCAACGCAGCCGCAACGCAAAGGCAGGTGGACATATTCGGAGAGCTCCTAGATGCAATATACCTTTTCTACATAAAGCACAAGAAAGACTTCAAGCTGGATGAATCAGACTGGGAGCTAATATACGGGCTTGTAGAATCGGCCATAAAGGAATGGAGGTACAAAGACCACAGCATATGGGAGTTCAGGACTCTAAGCAAGCATTATACATTTTCAAAGGTCCTGTGCTGGGTCGCATTGGACAGGGGGGCAGAGATAGCCAGGGCATTGGGAAAAGAAAAATATGCTGCCAAATGGGCCAAGATACGCGACGAAATAAAAAGCGAGGTAATTGCCAAGGGCTGGAATGAGGGCATAAGCTCTTTTGCACAGTCATACGGGTCAAGCGAGCTTGACGCAAGCCTGCTGCTCCTGCCATATTTCGGATTCATAGACTATACTGATGAGAAGATGGTAAAGACAGTCGAAGCCATAGGCAGGAACCTTTTCAAGGACGGCTTCGTCATGAGGTATAACGCCAACGACGATTTCGGAATGCCAAAGAACGCGCTAATTGCGTGCACATTCTGGTACATAGACGCGCTATACGAGATAGGAAGAAAGGAGGAAGCAATAAAGCTGTTCAAAGAAACCATAAAGCATACAAACGGGCTTGGGCTTCTTTCAGAGGACATAAACAGGGAAACCGGGGAGTTGCTCGGCAATTTTCCCCAGGCCTATTCGCACATAGCACTGATAAACACCGCAATGCACCTTTTCAAGTGAAAATCACTTAGTATGCACGCATGCGCTGTGTTCGCCAGGCCCAGTGCAATGGGAATATAAGCGCATATCAGGATCGCTTTTCCCTTCTTTTCTGAGCATTACGGTTATCGGCATAATTACCGAAGCGGCCATATATACACTCAATTCCTTAAATTTATCCGACCCTCTTAATTTTTGCACGAGCACATTTCCGCTTTGCTGGTCTTCCCAACAGTTTTCATTTCTTGCTTCCCGCCCGTCTTCTCTTCCAACTGAGACGTTAAACGCATTGGAGCTGTAGACAAAGTATCTCTTGCTTTCGGCTTCTTCTATTCCGTGTTCAAGGGTGTCGTGTGCAAGCACAAAATTCATGTGAAATTTATTATTCTCCCCGTAAAGGGCCATTGCCTCATTCGCTTCAATGCTGTCCTTTGTTTCTATATGCCACATGGGATTAATAGAATTAGGCATGGCATCGTATCTGGCTAGCTGCAATGCATTGTATATTAGCTGGAAGCCGTTCCTGTCATACAAGTTTGTTAGCTCTATGCTGTTTTTGCGCGTAAGGGCAGACATATGCGTTATGACCTGGGTAAGGCCACCGCTTATTCCTATATAGCCCTTAATGCCCGAAAGGGCCATAATGTCGTCCATCGTTGCTTTTGTGTAGCCCTCGTTTGAATTGTAATATAAGCTTTTGAAGTCTCCTCCGATAAAATACGCCCTGGCGCTCATTTTGAAAGATATCCTCTTCCCTTCATAATTTATCGTTATTTGCTCCTTGTATCTGTCCTTATTATTCCTAAGGTATGGCCTTAGCTCTTTGTAAATTTGGATAAGAGCGTCCTCATTCCTGTTGGTTTGGGCACCCTTTAGCGCTTTTAATATTTTTTCGCGTATTACCTCATTTTCTGTTTCTACCACGAAATTCGACTGCATAAATGTCACCTTGTTGCCCTGCAGGGTTCTTGTTTGGCCGCTTAATTATTTATTATTTTTTATTAAAGGCCTATTTCCTCCTAAGCTTAACATATCTGCCAAGATCTTCTTTGCTTCTACTGCTCTTCATCGGCTGCGAAATTTTCAAGAGATGTTCAAAGTTATCGAGCTCTGGGGTTTTTTGCATTGCCACATCGTGCATCGATTCTATTATGCCTTTGGCCCTGCGAAAATCTCCGCTTTTGGCAATGCTCTCCAAATTTTCCAAAGCCA
>JAKBRD010000075.1 GCA_021834865.1 Microcaldota archaeon
AGTGTCGCCTCAGATATCATGTCTGAGGCATTTCTTGCAAGTATGCTTACGCCTAATATTCTGTGCGTCTTGTAGTCTATCACTATCTTTACGAGCCCCCTTTCGTCGCCTATTATGCTAGCTTTTGGCACGCTTGACATTTGGAGCACACCGCAGCTGCACTTTATGCCTGACCCGTTGGCCTCTTCGTCAGTCAATCCGACCATAGCTGCTTCAGGCATAGTGAATACAACGTTAGGCACTTCGTGGAGGTTTATTGTAAGCTTGGTATTTGCGAAGGCATTTTGCGTGGCTAGATTGCCTTCCTTTGCAGCAAGGGTTTCGAGCATGGGATTCCCCGTCACATCTCCAGCAGCATATGTGCCTACCTTGCTTGTCATCATATACTTGTCTATTTTTATGAAGCCCTGTTTATCGGTTTTTATGCCTAGGCTCTGCAGGTTGAGGTGCTCAGTATTGGGTGCCCTTCCGGTGGCAAACAATATTTGCTCTGAATATGCGCGTGACACTTTGCCATTTACTGAAAATTCTACATATTTTTTGCCGTCTTCCTCTCCTATCTTTTTAGTCTCTGCCCCGGTGATAATGCTTATGCCAGATGACTTCATGTAATATGCAAGCGATGATGAGACTTGAGGCTCCCATCCCGGCAGTATGGTGTTGCTGCGCTGCAGTACTGTAACCTTCGAGCCCAATGAAGAGAACATTTGAGCGAATTCGAGCCCCATGGCCCTGCCGCCCACTATCGTAATGGATTTGGGTAGCTCTGTAAGTGACAGTGCTTCTTCGTTGGTCAGGTACGCAGTTTTATTGACGCCCTCTATTTTTGGTATACTTGCCTTTGCGCCTGTTGCTATAAGCGTTTTTTCTGCGGCAATCTCCTTTTTGCCTGCAGATATGGTGCCATTTTCATTAAATGACGCAAAGCCTTCTACGAAGCTGACATTCTCGAGTCCCTTGAGCACTTCTTCGTATTTGCTAGTTCGCATGCCAGATATTAGGCGGTCCTTATCGCACATCAGCTCTTTGAAGTTTATTTCTGGTTTGCTTATTTCCACGCCGCCGAATTTACGTGCACGGCCATCAATCGCGTATTCGCCTGCCGATATGAGCCTTTTGCTCGGGACGCAGCCGACATTCACGCATGTGCCTCCGATCAGAGCTCCAGGGGTTGCATTCTTGCCTATCATGACGGTTTCTATTCCTAATTCGTTGGCCTTTATCGCGGCAGCAAATGCTGCTGCACCCTGACCAAGTATTGCGTATTTGAATTCTTCCATTCTCTCACTTATATTATCTTTTCCTACTATCTTTCGCTATTATGCCGCATGCCTGCAGGTGTGTTTCATATCTGTCCATATGCGAAGCTATATTTTTCACTATCCGGGCTGCAGCGGGTTCTATGGTGTATATGTGCTCTTTGCCTATCTGCCTGACGTTGACAAAGCCGCAATTTGTCAGGCATTTCATATGATGTGATACATTGCTTTGCTCTAGAGCGGTGAGTTTGGCTATGGAACCCACATTGAGGGGCTTTTTGAGTAATAGCAATAGTATATTGAATCTATTTATATCACCAAACGCATCAAAGAAAAGCTGCACGGTTTCTTTCTCCATATTCATGCCTCATTTATTGCAGCTTCGAGCTGGTTGAGCGTTGCTGACGGTTCGCCGTTTACATATAGTATCTTGCCTGAAGGTGATATCAAGTAGTAGATGTCCAGGTATCCCTTCGGGTCGTACGTTTTGGTAAGGTTATACCCGGAATAGCCTTGGGTTATATATCTGGAGCTTTGGCCTGCGTACGTATTCACAAATTGATTTATTGTTGGGCCTGCATAGCCAAAATCCCTGTATGCTTCCACTTCCAGCACACTGACATTCCTTGAGTTGAAAAAGGCAATGTTTTTGCCCAACGTCTGTGTGCCTTCTGCACACGTCGAGCACCACGTAGTTACTATGTATAGAAGAACTTCTTTGCCTGAATATGCATTTAGGTTTGTATAGGTGCCGTTGAGCAGATAGAACCCTTTGTTAGGTGCACTGCTCCCTGTGGGTATAGAAGACGCATTTGATGGCCTGCCGAAAATCTGTATGAGAATGAATATTGCAGCTAGAATCACCAATGTTATCCAGATATAATGCAATTTTTTCATAATTACCACAATTTAACATCAAGCAAATCATTTGACATTGCAGGAACACAGCTTTACTGAAGATTTGTATATTGCTACAAGCAAAAGCGCACCGGATAGCAGCAACAGCAGAGGCTCGTATGTGGCTATAGGGCCCTGTATTATGCCCGTGGTGCCTATTACAGTAGAGATGGATGCACCTGACAATGCAAGCAGTGATGGCACCAATGCCGTGCAACACATGCTGCTCGGCAACACTGCTGCCAAGAACGATCCTATGGACAGTTTCGCAGAGGCATTAACGCCACGTTTAATCCCGTATATGTTCATCACAATAACGACTGAAAACAGGGCTGATAACAAGAATGATACCATAATTACTGCAACGCTTAAACCAAAGAGGGCAGGACTAGGTAGGAGCGCTATGCTTGAATATGAGAGCAGATAAGCGTACAGCATAAACATTAGCGCAGTTATTACTGCAAAAGTTGCGGCGTTGCGCTTTTCGCTGAATACAATTCTCAATGAATTAACTATGTCGCCTAAACGCGCATACATATGAATCTAGATTCATATGTATATTAGGTTTATTAAATGTTTTGTGGTGTATGG
>JAKBRD010000076.1 GCA_021834865.1 Microcaldota archaeon
CTGCCTATCTGCGTTGCTTCCTCTCCAACAAGAGGCGCATATGTAGCCAATTTTCCCTGCCTCTGGAGGCTCAGCGCCTTTGCATCAAGATTCCTTGCAAGGTTCATCATTTTGTAAAATTCTACGAGCTCCTGATCATTCAAATCATTCGGCATTAGCTGTTGGTCCAAAGAGCCGTTCTCATCCATTATCTGCATGTACTTTATCGTAGCGCTAAAAGCGTCCTTCAACATTCAAACACCCTTAGAGCCAATCGCATTTAGCATTATTAACACTTTCCGAAATCCGACAAAACGTGTGTACAAAAGCAATTTAAATGCGAAGAAAGAAATAAATCCGGTGTTTCAATGGCATATTCGCACGCTTCTGAAGCGCCCAAAAAATTGGGCAAGGAAGTATCCCTAAGGGGATGGGTTTACAGAAAAAGGGAAAGCGGAGGAATTATATTCATAATAATCAGGGACAGGACCGGTACCATACAGGCATCCATAAAGAAGGACAATGTGGATGCCAAAACGTGGAAGGCTGCACAGGACGCAATAATAGAATCAAGCGTGGAGCTAAAGGGCTCTGTCAAGAAGGACGAAAGGGCTCCTTCTGGATACGAAATAGAAGGCAACAGCTTCAAGACAATAAGTATAGGCGAGCCATACCCCATAACTGAGTACCAGAGCACAGAGCTGTTGCTTGACAAGCGCCACCTGTGGCTAAGGAGCGTCAAGATGACAAACATAATGAAGCTTCGCTCCTACTTCTTCAGATATTTGAGGAAATTCCATGACGGAAAGGGGTTCTACGAGATAACACCGCCGCTCATAACTAGGTCTGCCGGAGAGACCGGCGCAGACATGTTCCCAATAGATTATTTCGGGCAGGAAGCGTTCCTTACGGAATCTTCTCAGCAGTACGCCGAGGCTATGATATACTCGCTGGAAAAGGTTTACACCTTTGCGCCATCGTACAGGGCCGAGAAGTCAAGGACCGTAAAGCACCTGGCAGAGTACTGGCACCTGGAGATGGAAGCAGCACATTACAACCTAGACAAGCTTATGAAGTTCGAGGAGGAAATGGTGGGCTATGTAGCATCTCAGCTAATAAAGAACAACGAAGACGAGCTTAAGCAGCTCAATGTGGACATGGAGTCGCTAAAGAAAATAAGGGCTCCCTTCAAGCGCATGACATACGAGCAGGCTTTGGAGATATTGAACCAGAAGGGCAAGAACCTGAAATGGGGTGACGACTTCGGCGTAGATGAGGAAAGATTGCTTACGGAAGAGGAAGAAAAGCCGGTTTTCGTAATGTACTGGCCAAGGGAGCTGAAGGCTTTCTACCAGCCGATAAATCCCAAGGACGAGCGCACTACAATGAGCGCTGACCTGCAGGCTCCCCACGGGCACGGGGAGATAATAGGCGCAAGCGAGAGGATATGGAAATATGACGAGCTCATGCAGCGCTTCAAGGAGTTTGAAATAGCCAAGAACATAAAGTTCAACATGGCCAACTACGAGTGGTACATAGACCTGAGGCGCTACGGCAGCGTGCCGCATGCAGGGTACGGCCTTGGCACGGAAAGGCTCATAAAGTGGATGCTAAACCTGGACCACATAAGGGACGCGATACCGTTCCCAAGAATGATAAACAGGGTCTATCCGTAAGGGTTTTGGCATGGCAGAAAAGATTCGCTGCTCGCACATACTTGTGGAAAAGCTTTCGCAAGCCCAGCAGGCAATGGAGCTCTTGAAAAAGGGCGAAAGCTTCGAATCCCTTGCGCAGAAATACTCGATTGACAGCTCAAGGAAACGAGGAGGCGATCTTGGGTATTTCGGCCATGGGGTCATGGTCAAGGAGTTCGAAAAGGCAGCCTTCTCGCTCGAAAAAGGCCAGGTATCCGAAATAGTAAAAACCCAGTTCGGCTACCACATAATAAAAAGGACAGAATGACGTTATTCCTTCTCGTCGGCCCAGACAAACCTGTATACATTGGCGCTTTCTTTTACCATTGCCACCGGCCTTGCGTTCATCGCGTCCATTTCCAGGAATCTTTCAAACTTCCTGTTCTTCATAATTTTGAATAGGTTAATCATGCCCGCTCACCATATTTTTCTTTCATGTACTTGTCGACTATCTTTGCCTGCAGCCTTTCCAACTGCTCCCTTATCTCCGGGTCGTTGAGAAGGTATTCCTTTACCTTTTTGTCTATGCTGTTATCAAAAATCTTCATCCTCATTTCATCGCCTTTTTGAGCTCCATTGCGCTGAGGAACCTCCCGTATTTAGGGCCTGCAACCTCTGCTATTGACTTCTGTACCCTGTCGTAGGTCTTCTCGTCGAACTTCGCCTTTACCATGTAGCCGATGTCGCCTTCAGTGACGCAGACTTCCTGCACCTCGTCTATGCCCAAAAGCTTTTCCGCCAGTTCGTTTATGTCGGTTCCCTTCTGCGGCTTTATGAAGAAGAAGCTGTGAAGGAAATCGTCCTTTGTCCGCAACCTATATACTCTATTGTTTTTCTTATCCCCTTTCATTTTTTTACCCCTTTATACCAGTTATCGTGAAATTTGAAGAAAAAGAAGCGCCAAAAGGCAGTGCAGAAACAATGTAGGTGGGAAGCCAGGGGTCAGCGAAGTTGAATGGTGGGCATTCTAGAACATGGAAAAATGATATATGAAATATATTTTTCATTCCCGACCCCCTGGCTTGAGTAATATTAGGGCAAAGCTTTTATAA